>NZ_CP139873.1:311659-623318 GCF_034422975.1 Idiomarina sp. PL1-037 | reverse complement strand
ATATCATGATCGGATTTAACAGTGCAGTCAGCCATTTACACAAAATCTTTTACAGTCTCGAATAGAAAGCTGGGAAGTCCAGTCGTACCTTTTGAAATATCAACATCTCTCAATTCGCCCACCCATTCGTATACGTCTTGAAATAGGTGATGATGTAGCTGCTTAAGGTGAGGTAACGTGAAGTCGGATAGTGTTAGATGTAGCGCAATATAATCCTTGGCGCGAGCGACACTGAATGAGGCTTCAGCTTCTTCTAGCTCGCTTGGCTCTCGGATATCAAGAAGTGTCTTGAGAACACCTGAGTTAGGGTAACAATCTTTGTCTTGGCTACCCCGTACTTATCTCGCATACTTTTGCTTTAATTCAGCAACAGTCAGATACCTATCCGCTTCTTTAAGTTTCAACCCTTCGTAGCTTAGGCTTGTCTCGAAGTTTTTCATATTCGGCGTGAACCGAGCCTTACGAGTTTTGCTCGCCTTTAAAATGTTTTTTGCCATAAATTATACCTCCTGACACGAGAAACCTTGCAATACCAGACAAAAAATAGGCATGTGGGCCTTATCGTATTCAACTTTATCCCACGTGGAAACTGTTAATAAAAAGCCGCTTCAACTGAAGCGGCTTTCGACTTAACCTCTTACAAGTTTATCAGCGCTCGATACTGCGCTCTTTCACTTCAACCTGAGGCTGCTCTTTTGGTAAACGGTGAATTCGATGGAACTCAGTTGCTTTAGGCGAAATCTTCTTACCGCCACGCATTAGGCTGCTCTTATTAAGAGCCCCGCTGGTTCCAATGACACCATCCTGCTCTTCCTGAGCTTCATAAACCATTACGTCATCAATGATCCAACCACGAAAACCATTATAGAGTGTATCATTCGTACGGAAATTAAAGCGCAAGACAATTGACTGCCCAACGTACTCGGACAAGTCCATTAGCTCACTCACCCAAACTGGTTTTCTGTTAAAGCCAGCTGAAGAGAAAGGCTTAGGCTCACGCTCTGCATCGTTTGGGTCCACGTAGGGGTTAAGCTTACGCACAACCGTAAAGCTCTGGCCACCATCCGTACTCAACATAACTTCCATTAAGTCAAACCCGCTTTCATTCGGGTTCACCGACTCAATTTCCCACCATGTTTCAAAGCTCAATACAGGAGAGTTCGCATTGGTCAAATCAATCTCAGGCGACGTTAATGAACCTGAGTTTGGCTCAACAGAACGACCTCCACTCAAAGGCTGATCAGGTTCACGTTGTGTACCAATAAAGGTTCCCGTGGCTTCACTTCCGTACCACCAGGCAAAATCACCGTAGACTTCTGGTAAAGCTGCCTGAGGTCCTTCTTCATCTGGCGCTAAGCTTACATAACCTGAATCTACAAGCGTATTGACCGGATCATTGTTACCAAAGTCATATCGGTTCCATAGACCACTAGCCAACCAACCTGCATCGGCTGTTTCACCATCATCACCAAAGTAAACATCGCCTGGCTCAGGCTCTGGAATCGCTTCCAACGTGAAGTTCTCTGTACGCTCTTTAGCCGCTAGAACAATGACCTCTGACAACTCTGCTCGCATATAGCCATTGGCGCTAGATTCCATGAAGAAGCTCTTTATAGGCTCGCCTGAGGAGTCTAGTTTCGAGATATTGGTAATCGCGTAATAACCATCTTGATCAGTTGACGCTGACGCAAAGAAGCCGTTGGTTTGTTCACCACCAGAAATTCGCACCGTGGCGTTCGGTAACACTTCACCATTGGCATCCGTTACAATACCCGCGATTGAACCAACTCCGTCGAATTCATCCGGTGTTAAATTCAATGACACATCCAGTCCCGCTCCATGCGAAATAGCAACCGATGCCACGCCATCGGCATATCCTTCAACAGCGGCAAACAGCTTATAACTATCTGGTTTCAAATAGAGCGTTGTTTGCCCGTTGTCGCTGGTTAATACTTCTCCCTCGATTGCACCCGAGGCTTTTGACTCTAGTGTTATCGCGGCACTTGGCAAACTTTCTAGATTAATCGTATCACGCGTTTTAACGACGACTGGCGCAGCCACAAAAACATCGGACTGAGATGTAGTGACTTCAGCCCCCTCTGCGTCTTCAAGCAGAGCATCAACAGTTATTCTAAACTCACCGGCATCAGAAATATCAGTCGTAAATGCCTGTTCAGTCGCACTGCCTGAGCTCAACGATACCCACTCACCTTCGCCATTTTTCACTTCCAGTACCCAGTCAGCAGAAATAAACTCTAACGACTCATCAATAACGTTTACTTCAACATTAGCTGCAGCTTTAAACGGATCAGCAACCGAGGCCGTTAATGCAATATCAGCACTCATCATTGACTGAGCTAACTCCAGTGCGGCTTTCGGATTCACAATTGGAATTGGACGTTCAAGCGCTTCGGTTTCCGCATTTGCTGAGGCACAGTTACTTGAGTCAATATGACGATGAGTCACGTAGTCAGTCGCACTATCAACCATAATCTGCTTAACTTGCTTTGCAGTAAGCGCTGGGTTTAAAGAGAAAATAAGTGACGCAGTCCCTGTTACGACAGGTGCAGCTGCGCTCGTTCCATTAAAGCCTCCACTAAAGCAGTAACCGTAAACTGAACCATTACCCGAATAATACTGCGAGCTACCATCATTAGCAACAAGGCTTGCGCCTTTAAACTCACTCGGTGCTGCAATATCAACAGTACTACCGAAGTCACTATACGGCAGCAAGTTACCATCAATACCAAAGGCAGCTACCACCATAACGTTTTCAAGTCGTTGCTCTGCGCCCTCATCATTCAAATGAAGAGCACCGTTTTGTGTTGATGCATAGGTACCGTTGTTGCCCGATGCCCATACGTGCAAAATATCGCTATATTGTTCAGCAATTTCTCTGAACGGTCGAGAATAAATGATGCCACTTTCAATAGTGCTTGGGCCATTACCCATAGGGCCCCACGAGTTATTCACGACACGAACTCTTACATCATCGCTGCCACTTTGGTATTCTGCAGTAGAGATATACTCATTCACACCGGCTAAAGCCAAAACACCGCGTGACTTATGGTTAATACCCGTCACACCAATATCGTTATCACTTTCCCCAAAAATGGTTGCTGCAACCCCAGTACCATGACTGGCCGTAACGTTGGTATAGGATGCCGCATAACGACTCGCTAACTCTTCATGATTTCTGAAGTATCCTGCATCAAGCACGCCCACCAGAACACTCTCGCTACCCGTGGTAATGTCCCAGGCCTCAACGAAGTTGACGCCAACATCCGTTTCCAGATACCAGTTATCGCCGCCGTCAGAAAAATCACTGCCGTCACCTGGCACTAAAAATTCGATAGGTGCATCAGGGCCTTGGTAGGTTCGTGCGTTTACGCCGCGAATTCCTTTTTCAAGCTTTAAAAGCTCTAATTGCTCTTTGGCCTGTATGGAGCTTTCATCATACTCAACCAGCATACCTTGAATTTTGTTATAACCAACGACGGTCAACGCATCGTAACTAGCTACACGTTGCTCAAGAGCTGCTTTTGATAATGATGTATGTGGCTTTATCCATTGTTGGTTAACAACAACGCCAATGGTTTCATCAGCGGTTGCGTTAGGATCTGTTGCGTTCACTTTACCCGCATTGAAAGGCAAGTCAGGTGCAACCTCAAAGTCAGACACAATCGCGCTATCATTATCGGGACTGCTTACTGTTAAACGATAACTTCCCGCTTCAGCTACAGAAAACGTTGCCGAATCGCCCGTTTCTGTCACCACTAAGTCGACGCTGCTATCGGTATCTGCGTGCACCAGTGCCCATATGGCTTCATCATAAGCACCTTCACTTTCAATCGCCACTGTTACATCTTCGTTCAAGCTAGGGCTTGACGAGAAACTGACCTGTTTACCGGTTAATGACACCGTTTCATCGAATTCCGCTGTTACGGTACACTCAGCATCTATAGTGCCAGTTGTATAAATCTCGTCTTCAAGCGTTCCATCACAGCCACTAATAGTTTCCAACTGGAAACCATTGTCAACAGTTACCGTGAACTCCGTCGTACTGCCCTCTTCAACTTCTTGCTCTTCCGGGGTTAGGCTTCCACCAACATTAAACTCTGTTGTCACTAAATAAGTTGCAACATCAGGCTCTTCATCACCACCTCCTGAAGAGCTTGACGAATCTGAACCTCCGCAAGCAGTCAGCGAGGTTGCAATCACAGTAGCTAATAAGCTACGTCGTAAAAGTATTGGATCGATAGTCATATGTAGTCCTTGGAATATAAGAGATCCTAATGTGCGATATATCGCACAACGCCTCATAATAACAACTAAATATGACAACTGTCTTTATAAATGTGAAGCTTTAGTAAACTGCGGTATCCGTCAACTACCTTGGCCTGTTTTCCGGCAATTTCCCGCGGCGGGCTCCCATACTTTCCGATCTTTAACTCTTGAAAACCCTTGTTTTCAAGAGTTAAACGAGGGAATAATTCCGTTGCTTACGTAATTCATGACTCGGATTTTGCAATGTAATAGTTGCGAAAAACTAAATCTGCGTTCATGAGCGTGTCAGAGAATTTCATTAGCCCCTCAAAGCCTGGGATTAGACTTGTATCAGCATTATATTGACCCAAGGGCTTCTTAAGTCTATTTTTTTTCGCATCTTCTATTATAGTGTTTAACCTGTCAGCGTGATTCAACCCAAGCGCAAAAGCCTCTTTAGCCTGTTTTTCGAGCTTGGCAACCGTTAAATCTTCATGTTGAATCAAATAACCTAGACGAGCTAAATGATCAAGGTCCCAGAAACTTATGAGGATTTGCCAGTCCGGCGAGTTCCTCAGTGCACGATTGAAACGAAAATTAGTGATGTTTGCCACGACAACATAACGAATCCATTCGATTTCAAGTAAACTCGATACCAGCTGTGTAAAAAAGCCTTTTCCTTGCCATGAACTATGCAGTTCAATACTCTCAATGGAAGGACAAGAAGTTATCTGCCGACTTCCGTCGACACCTTTGAGTACGCTTCTATAATAGAGGTCAGGTGGAAAAATCGGAGGCATTCTAATGTGGATTAAATACTTGTTGTTTTTCTCAAATTGCAACGATTCCGCTCGGTCTCTATTATGCCTGACTTGAGAAACTACGTCGTCGATCAGATTTGTCATTTCATTTGTCAATGAACTGTGCATGAGGTTTTGCCCTTCTTTTTACTGAAAAAAGAGAGTAAAGCAAACAAAAACAAAACGCAACTTATTGTTTTTTATAGATAAAATCGTGTATTGACTAGTAAGAAATATTTTTTACCGTAATTTCTCTGGAAGTCTCATGCGTTACCATGCCTCATCCTGGACTTATGTAAGTATGTAAGCACGTCACATAAACCACACAACCGGCCAAAGTCAATTGTCGCTACATAGATAATAACAATGACCAGCTCGTTGAATCTGGCGTTAACTTTCCAACGCTACCCAGATTCGTAGAGAAAACAATTTACATTTTACACAGCTGGTTCAAATAAGGTTGACACGTTCCGCCTACTTGCGGCGCAGGGCAGCCATCGCCTCTGCAGTCTGCTGGCTTAAACCGCTACCCGGTTGTTGGGCCAGCGCCCGGCTGCTTTGTTGTAACCGCCGGCGCGGGCCGGCAATACCCTCAACCTTGGCCAACGTCGCCAGCGTGTCGTCATAACCAGCTTGTAACAAACGGCGTATGTTATCTGCGCTAAAACCCAGCATATCGCTAATAGCATTTTCGCTAATACGCTGCCGCGGGCGCAACTCTAGAATGGTTTCGCCGGAAAAATCAGTGACGTCCCACAAGCTGCCATCTTCTAAATGTGACACCAAAATCAGATCCAGCTTTTCGCCAAGCTTCGGCGCCAACAGTGGCGTTATGGGAGTATTACCCTGTGCGGTCCGGTAGCCCCCCTGGCCGCCATCAGAATACTGCTTACCCGCAATTTTTTTAGAGCCAAACGCTACCGGAATCGCCGCCGACGCCAATAGCGCTTGATACTGATCCTGCGCCGCTAACGACTGTATCAAGGTGAACTCCGACGGTCGGGTATCAACGCGTTTAAGCACATCCCCCTGCAAAAAGTTCAACAACGAGTCCAACCCCCCTCGATGCTCAAACAACGAAACATACAACGGTGTACCGTTATCCAACGCACCAGGCGCCAAATAACGCTGTAGCATGCTCGCTAAACCCTCATCACAGTAAAGCCCGGCATTCGCCAGCGTCCCATTACCCAGATAGTCCGCAATATTTTGTAACCGAGTTAACAAGCCCGACAATCCCATGGTGATCATTAAGGTCAAATAACGCGGATAATCAAACTGCAATGGATCATCATTAGCCAGCTCTAGCCACACATTATGCAGCCGTTCGCTGGCCTGCTGCATATCGGACGAGGCCGCGATAACCGCGCCATTTAAACTGCCTATACTGGCCCCCGAAATAAAGCCAGGCTCAATCCCTTGCTCTGCTAATGCGCGTACAATACCAGCCTGATAGGCGCCCTTAGCGCCACCGCCGGATAACACTAAACCGATAGTCATAACGTATGCTCCGGAGCTAAATTCACTTCACGCAGTAATTCAGACAATAACCGCTCGCCCGAGCACCAATGCGGAAATGCCAATTCGTCAGTATCTGCATCAGCTATCGTCACCGCGCGGCTATAAGGCGCATTGGCGTCACCATTGGGTGAGGCTAAAAACGTTAATGCGGCCTGAGTTTGTGTGGAATCACTATCTGTATCACTCTCTATTACAGTAAACCAGCGCTCGCGCGCGACGCGCTCGCTTGGGTTGGCATTAAGCTCTTGGCTCATTAACCGGCGGCAGTCCAGTACCAACTCCTCGAGTAGGTTATCGGCAACATCCCCCGGGTAACTCAATACATAGTGACCAAAGGCGCCCCAATACAAGTTTTGCAGGGTCACAAAACAGCGTTGACCCGGTGCCAGTATCTGCAGCAAACCGTTTTCCCAGCGTTTAACCAATAATCGCAACTGCGCACGAGCCTGGCGGTAATGCTCCTCGTGCGACAGACGCACATCGAGCTGGTTTAGCTGCTCGTCCATGCGTGCAGCTAGCTGTTGCAGCTGTTCGCGCTGCGCTAGCACCACCTCGGCCAATTGCCCGGTGTAGCTATCTAAGGTGGCAATGTCCTTCTTAACCTGCACAATTGCACGATGCCCCAGTGCCACGTGCTCAGTCACCGCGTTTAGCTGGTCAACCACCTGCTCTACCGATTCGGCCAAATGCGCGTTAACCTGCTGCTGGCGGCGTGCGGTGCTACCGGTAATAAAGCCCAAAAGTTCGTTAAAAAAACCCTGCGACTCCTTTTGCACACGAATTTGTTCATGCGCGCTGTTTAATCGGCTACTCAGCGTTACTGCCAGTTTATCCGTTAGCGCCGGCATGGTATCCAGCAGCTGGTTCATGCTCGCATCACTCATGTGTCCCCCCCACTGCGGCGTAAACTTGCGTAGCTACAAAGTCGGCATCTTCTTTAAGGTGCGCGGAGGGTGCTCGCAGCTGCGCTAACGCCTCAATTAGCTCGCGCTGCTGCTGTTGGGACTTTTTTCCGTCATCAATGCCCTGCTGTAAATCGGCGCGGACGCCTTCAATTTTTAACGCCAGCTCTTCAAAAAACTGTTGCACCGCATCGTTTAGCGGCTCGGTAATGCTTTCGCAGGCTTGCTCGCGCCACTGTTCAACCTGTCGGGTAACCGCGGCAACCGCGACTTTACGGATATTATCGCGGTTAATGTTATAGGTGGTTTTTTTTACCAATACATGGTCATAACCCCATTCGCCACCAAAAACGTCGATGCCGCGTTTAATTCCACCCCAGATACTGTCTTGCGGCCGCAGTTCACGTTTGGTTTCGTGCTTCTCGTCAATGCCCTGCTCGAGTTTACCGACATCTATGCGGGTATTACCTAAGCCGACGTGCATGGGCACGTTAAAGTGCAAGGTAAAACCGTCGTTTTGCAGGCGGTTATTAATGCTATTCAGTAACTGTTGGCTGTCGGCTACCACCTGGCGCTGAATGGTCTGCTCAAGTTCGCTGATCAACTGCTGAGTGGCCGCGCTCATCTGCTCGCGTGTTTCGATAAACTTTTCTTCGGTCAACTGTTCAAGTGACCGAACATAGGCCTGCGCTTTGTCCTGGGTGCTGTATTTAATCAGGCCGTCATCGGTAAATTCATGATTAGGCTGTTTGCCCAGCATCTTGTTAACTATACTACTCGCGCCTTTCTTCTTCTGTTTACTAAACAGCTTTTCGATTTCATCACCCAGCGCAACGGTCACCACTTCCGGTATCGGCTGATCGTTATCCAGCGCCTGTTTGGCAATCGCCAACAACTCGTTATGCTCGGCTTTGGTGTCGGAGGTATACAACTCGATAGCACCAGCCACGGTTTTTTGCGCTTGCGCCAGTTGTTGGTTCATCTCTTTATCAAAGTCCTGTAACGCCTGGTTCAGGTGGCGCTCGGCGGTGGCCTCTAAGGTTTTAAAGGCGGTAATATCTTGCTCGAGTTGGTCAATGTGCTGTTTTAAGTCGCCTGCCTGGCGTTTCAAGCCCTCGCTGCGCGCGTCAACAAAGGTGCTGAGCACCTCAGCGTAGCTACCCACACGATCAGCAGCAGCGCGGGTCAACTCATATATAGCCTGGTTATGCGCTGTTTTTATGACCCGTTGCAGGGGTTCGTTAAAGCCGGAATCTGCCCAAAGATCATCGGCACCACGCGTCAATTCATCCAAATCATCAAAAAAGCGCTGCCAGCGTTTGCCAAAGCTTTCCTCTAAAAATTCCTCCACCCAGCCGTTACCCGGCTCCTCAGGGTTTGGTAATTCCTGCCCGCGGCTCAAATAGCTATTCGCCCGCCGGCTTAGATAGGCGCTAATGGCGGCAGTGGGAAAAATCCGGTTTTCGGTAATATCGCCAGCAAAAATTTTATGCGCAATATGGGCAATAATTTCGTCTTTGGGGGGATCGTTGCGGGTGTGTTCGTCAAAACGGTTAAGTAACAAGTACAGCCGGTCGCCGGTGGTATCGATAACCGATTTTAACTGCTGATGAAAGTCATAGGCGTGGTCGGCGTCCAGCTGGGTAAAATTCAGCACGCCGATAACAGCAGATGCTTCGCGTAGCTGCTTTTCCAGTATCGGTCGCAGGTGCGTTTGCCCAGCTTCGTTAGGTCCCGGCGTGTCCAATAGCGCCAGGCTACCTAAACCACCTTTCTGGCCCCGCAAATGCTCAAATTCAACTTCGATCACCGGCAAATCGTGCATGTTGGCATATTGTTCAAACGGAAACTCAAACCCAAGAGTCCTAGCCTGGCGCGGCAGCTCGTTCAGCAACTTCAAAAACTCGTGAATCGCGGCTTCGCCGTGGTAAACATCCTCAAACAGCTTGTCACTATCGATAAATTCGGCCAGGTCGCGAGTGTTGGTTTCGCCTTTTAGCTGTTCAAGCTGCTGCTGTTGCTCAGGGCTTTTGCCTCGCCTGAAGTCCAGCAACAGTTCGTTAAGCGGTGTGTTTTTAGAAAAATGCAGCACCGGCGTTTGCCCGGCAACATGGCGAATAAGCGTAGGTAGTGAGGTGGCAGCAGCGCTCCGATTAGGCAGTAGTTCTGTGCCAACAATGGCATTGATAGTCGTGGATTTGCCGGCTTTCATGTTACCGACCACGGCGACGACCATTTCTTTACGGGCCAGCTTTTTGGCCTCGGTATGCAAGGATTCCAGATAATGGTCAATGTTGGTGGGGTTAAGGGTTCCGGTCGACTTTTTATCGCCGATAAGCCCTGGGGTGGTTTTAATATTACTAAGGATTTCGGCTTCGTAGTTAACTAATCGCTGCGCTTCTTTCAGCAACATCTCGATATTATTCTCGTGCACTTAACTCTCCCTGCTCACATTTATTATTTTGTTTACAGGCTAGCTTACGGAGCTTGGGCTGTGGCTGCAAGTCCGCTCCCATTGCTTACAATTTTTTGAAGCTAAACTATCGGTGTGCACAATGCTCATTCTTTACATGTGCCGGCAATATCGTACAAACGGTGTAGGCGATTGTTACAAGACGAGCTGCAGATTTTCGGTTTTACTATAAGGGTTGATTAAAAAAGGTGTGGTGCATGTAGTAACGCCGTAAGCGTAACTCGCCCCCTTTTAAGCTGCCGAAATATAGGTTATAGCCGTCGATGTATACTCTTGTTCGCAATACTGTCATCCCTGAAATGAAAAAACCGACCTGAGGCCGGTTTTCCCGCCCATATCCAGGGGTCTGTATGTCGCCACGCGTGGATAATGGGTAAGTTGTCTTTCTATTATAAAAACTATTTTAATGTTTGCAAGCAGATTTCATAATTACTTACTTAGTTTTCTATAAAATCAAACGGGATAAAGGCGACATCAGTCGCCCCATTGCTGCTCAACTTTTTCTTCAATAATCAGTGGGCTGGCCCCGTCAAAAAAGCGATAAGCCTCACCATTGAAAAAGAACTGCGTTGGGTAAATGTCGTCATTACCGTAAATGGTGTATGGGGTATCATGAAACGCCTGCATCATCATACGCCCCAGTGGCACGCTTGATAGATCGCGGCGGGGCTTCACATGCTCAATGGTATAACCGTTGCCAGGCTTTTCAAACACCACAACATTACCCTGCTCATCCGTTTCCAGACGTCCGTAAAAACCGACCTGATACGTAAAATAAGGCGGTAATACCCAACGCACCGACTCGCCAACAATAACCGGTAAAATATCCTTTTCGGTTATTTCTTCAAACTCAGCACTCACGTTAACCATTGCCACAAGCTGCTCCGGTTGATAGCCCCATTTCGGGTGGTCAGTGACACTGCCTTTTCGCTCAAACAAAAACACTTTACTGCGTGCCTGGCACTCCCCAAGACATTTAACGGTATAGCCGAACTCCTCGGCGACCTTTTCCATTTGGGCTTCGGTAAATTCAGCGAGAGCCTTATGAGCGTCGTCTTTGGTTCTCAACGTTTTTCCGTTAAAGCTCTCCGGGAGCCACGCCTGACCCACAATGTCGTAGTCGGAAGAAAACGCAGCGCCTAAAATCATGCCACCAACAGAAACGGCAGCCCCTAAGTTGCTGCCTAAAGACGACCCGAGTTGGCCGACCGCAACATCCGTTGCCATAGACGTCATGGTCCCGTAATCTGCCGATGTCCAAGCCTCGACCACTTCTTTGTCATAGGCATTGGCCACAATTTCTGCTCTGGTTTCATTTTCAACCAAATACCGGCCAAGGTAAGACAAACGCTTATTGTTTAACTCATCTTCAAAGTCAGTTACTTTTGGGTCGTTACCCAATGAGCGAATATAAGGGTCATCGCTCATTGATACGCAGCCTGTCATTGCAGTTGAGGCCGCTAATGCTATCAGTATGTGTTTTTTCAAAATCAGTTTCCCGTCTTAGTCACTTCAAACCGCTGCCTTGCTATTCTCAGAAGGTAGCTTTACACTCATTTAATAGTCTCGATAATTTGCGAAAAGGCAAGAATATCCCCTTTAGAGCCAATTAAGGTCTCTGCACATGTTAAGCAGAAAAAGTATCGTATTTTTGTACGCATTACCTTTTATTATCAGCTTATTTTCTTATTTCTTTCAGTTCAGTTTTATAAACGAAGTCACTGGCAATAACGGAATAGGGCTAGCAGTAACCGTGATCCTGTCGCTGTATTTCATCGTCCTAACCCTACTCGCTTTTCGTTTAAAAGAAGCCGTTATCCCATTATTGTCATTAGCGATACTGGCTCTGATGTTTTTACCTGTGAGACAAACCATTTCTGTTGTAAGCACGTTAAAGTCAGACTCTAAAATCTATTGGGTTGAGCGCTCATACTTCACGAGCTTCGTGAGCGTTCATAAAGCCAATTATGAAATTATCATAAAGCCTGAAAGAATTCGTTTAATAGAAAGTGCTGTCTACGACGCACAGCTTAAAACCATTAAGGGAAACCTTTATTTAGTCTACAACGAAAACGAAACGAGCCCTTATGTTTCAGAAAAAATCCCCGTCAAAAAACACTTACGATGATTCCTTAAGAGTGTCCCACACACTGATTAACTGCATGAGCTGCTACTCGGCCAGTTGCCTCGGTCGCGTTTACTCCCCAAGCATGAGCAGCATGGACAGGTTTACCGATCGTGTATTAGACACCAACGACTAGTCACTTCCAAATAGATCTCTCGTATAAACTTTGCCAGCAACATCCTGAAGCTCTGGTACCATGCGGTTTGAAACAATCACGTCCGCTTCGGCTTTGAATCTCTCAAAGTCATTCACGACACGTGAATTATAAAAGTGTTCGTCCTCAAGCACCGGCTCATAAACAATGACTTCAATGCCTTTCGCTTTAATGCGTTTCATAACACCTTGTATGGCCGATGCGCGGAAGTTATCAGATCCCTGCTTCATGACTAAGCGGTAAATCCCCACTACTTTCGGCTTTCGAACAATAATGCTGTCGGCAATAAAGTCTTTACGAGTGCGGTTTGCATCTACCACCGCTCGCATCATATTTTGCGGTACTTCCTCGTAATTCGCTAATAGCTGCTTGCTGTCTTTTGGTAAACAGTAACCACCGTAACCAAAGCTTGGATTATTGTAATGGTCGCCAATACGCGGATCTAACCCAACCCCTTCAATAATTTGGCGGGTATTTAAGCCGTGAACTTCTGCGTAAGTATCTAGCTCATTAAAATAAGCCACCCGCATTGCTAGGTAGGTATTTGCAAACAACTTAATCGCTTCAGCTTCAGTACTGTCTGTAAAAAGCGTAGGCACCTCTTTTTTAATCGCACCTTCGCTCAACAGCTCGGCAAATATAGCAGCACGCGTTGAACGCTCCCCAACAATAATACGAGAAGGGTGCAGATTGTCATAAAGAGCCTTACCTTCGCGCAAAAACTCCGGCGAAAAAATGATGTTATCAGTCCCCATTTTCTCTTTCAGCATTTTGGTATAACCCACAGGTATGGTTGATTTAATCACCATAACCGCATCAGGGTTAATTTGCTTAACCTGAACAATGACTGCTTCTACGCTGTCGGTATTAAAGTAATTGGTCTCGGGATCATAGTCTGTAGGCGTTGCAATAACCACATAATCAGCGCCTTGATAAGCTTCGTCGGGGCTCAGTGTCGCTTTTAGGCTGAGCTTTTTTTCACTTAAAAACTCACTGATTTCTTTGTCTTCGATGGGCGACATGCGGGCGTTAATTAAGTCGACTTTTTCCTGAATAATATCCACCGCAAACACATCGTGATGTTGCGCGAGTAATACGGCATTGGATAAACCAACGTACCCTGTTCCAGCTACTGCTATCTTCATGATAAACGTTTTTTTCCTAGCTTTTGTTCACTATACATTATAGAACTGCTTGTACCAGGCGACGGTTTTTTGCATCCCATCAATCACAGAAGTTGTCGGGCGGTAGGCAAAGTCCTGTTCTAATCCAGACACATCGGCATAAGTCGCCACAACGTCGCCAGGTTGAATGGGGTGAAAATCCTTTTCGATTTGAACGCCGGCCGCTTGTTCAATGGCCTCGATGAACGCCATAAGTTCAATCGGCTGACTGTTACCGATATTGTAGATCTTGTAAGCTGCCGATGAACTGGCTGGGTTAGGCTGTCTACCTGTCCATTCACTGTCAGCTTGGCACGGGGTCTCGATAACACGAACAACACCTTCTACAATATCATCGATATAAGTGAAGTCTCGCTTCATTTTACCGTTGTTAAAGACTTTTATCGTATCGCCATTAAATGCGGCTTTGGTAAAAATAAACGGAGCCATGTCGGGACGCCCCCATGGGCCATACACGGTAAAGAAGCGAAGCCCAGTACACTGAATACCGTATAAATGGGCGTAGGTATGCGCCATTAACTCGTTTGATTTTTTAGTTGCTGCATATAAGCTCACCGGGTGACTTGTTCCCTGGGAAGTTGAAAATGGCATGCACTCATTCAAGCCGTAGACTGATGAACTTGAAGCATAGCTCAAGTTCTTTACATTATTGTGGCGGCAAGCTTCCAGCACATTCATAAAGCCGACGATATTCGCGTTTATGTAAGCGTCCGGATTTTCGAGTGAATAACGCACCCCAGCCTGAGCAGCCAGATTACAAACAGCGTCGAACTCCTCGCTATCAAAAAGAGTGTTCAGTGCCGCTTTATCTTCGAGCTGTAACTGTATGAAACGGTAGTCTTTATAATGCCTTGACTGGACTAAGTCACCGTACTCAATATTGTCTTTATGAATACCGCTCTCGTTCAAGCGACCGTATTTTAAGCTTACGTCATAGTAGTCATTAATGCTGTCCAGTCCCACGACTTGATGCCCTTGCTGCAGTAACTTTAACGCTGTGTAAAAACCAATAAAACCGGCCGCGCCGGTGACTAACACCTTCATTTTCCCGTGTCTCCTAGGCTTTTTCCTGTAGTTCTTATAAGAGCATGACGAAAATAACCTTTATATTCAGGATGTTAATCATCTTCGCGTTAGTTTCTGCCAAAAATTCAGGTATCGGCATGCCTATTCTATTAGGCCTACGATAATCTAACTATGCCAGTACGTACACTCAAAAGCTGCAGGAGTTCATTCAGCTGGATACAAGGTAAAAAGTGGCAAAACCGGGTTGGTAATATTGGTAATAGAGGCACTACTCGCTAAGTAGCTTGCTACAGAAGAGGCTCTACCCGGTTCGCGCCTGAATGTTTCAGGCATTTCTCAACCCAATAGACCATTTTACGCCCCTATCCAGGCGCCTATAAGTCGCCGCGCATGGATAATGGGTAAGTTGCTTTTCTACTGTGAACTACCCAGCGACTATAGATCACTGGGTTTTCTCGCTAAACGTTCGATAAAACATCTTTTAACTTTTGCAATTGAGCTTCATATTTACCTGTTCAGCTCTTATTTTTCTCTTCACCCCGAAACTCATCCGGCAACGGCACCGCTTTTCTCGCTTTCATGTCAAAAAGAACAGAAGTGGCGACATTCTCCGCCGCAACCTCACCGCTGTCGCTTAAGTACATGGTTTGGCGGTAGCGTATGGATTTATTACCCAGCTTTTCAACCTGGCAGTCAATATGTACCAATGCGCCCACCGGCACTTCAGCAACGTAATCAATTTCGTGACGAACGTCTGCCCAGCCAAGTTGTTGCTTGCGCGCTTCAATGGCGTTGTGCCCAAGATGCCGCATAAAGTGCTGCATCGCGTCATCGAACATCCCGACATAATGCCGGGTGTTCATATGACCCATCTCGTCGCACACCCAGGGGTGTACGACTCCCTGAAAGGTTGTCATAGCCGATTTATTGGGCATTACCATCCTCCTCAATTTTTGCCTTAATGCGCCGCCAAGCATCCAAGGTTGCCTGCTCGTCATACACACTGCCCGCTTCAACATTGGCCGGGTTCGGGTCCGCGTGATCAAACGTGTGGGTGGCGTCGGGGTACACCACATACTCAAAGTGTCCGCCGTCTGCCGGGTGTGAATAGTTCATACACTGAGTTTCATCAATGTACCTGTCATCAGCCCCCAAAAACATGAGCGAATCAATATCGACTGACCACGGCCCTTGGCACGTCCCGTAGAACATAAAAGCGCCATCAATCACTGTTTCGTAATCCGTTTTAGGCCAGCGGGCTAAGCTGAGCGGCGCTCTTTCGTCAGACAGTTGGCGTAAAAACGTCCAGATTGTGCCCGCCCCATGCGAAAAGCCGGCTAAATAGACCGAGTTCGCATCAAACTGTTCACGCTCCGACAACGACTCTATCGTCGCAACGATATCGCCGGAGCGTTCCCAGGGCGTCATCTTTTGGAAGTTACAAGCATCGTTCCAGTCGGTGCCCCGGCCGCTGTAACTGTCGACCGCAATTACCGCCACACCCAGCTCATTAAACCGTTTGGCCCAGTCTTTTTCGTGACTGGCTGTCGGCCCGCTGCAGCCATGTAAAAAAAGCAAGGTCGGGTAAGGCGCTGCGCTTTTATCTGTCGGCAAATACACGGTTTCGTGCGGTAGCAGCTCAGCTTGCAATTGCGATAAAGGCTTAGGCGATACGCTTTGTTCAGCATTCTGTCTTGCTTTGATTATCCAGTCTTCTTGAATACCGTTATCAACCGCTTCCTCTAAAGAAGCGCGATTATCGCCCACATTTGAGCTGCACGCGCTTATGAGCATTACAGCCGTTATCGATAACGCCAGATTTAGCGTTTTAATTGTCATTTTTCGCTCCTTCTTGATCATGATTCTTTTGAACCGACACAACCAACTCAGGCCGGGCCAGTCGTTGGCCAAAGTCCTCGTGCAACTGGTTCAGTAACGATTTAAACAGCACCAGCAGCAGTGGGATCAACGGCAACGCCAACATAATGGTGGACGCTTTTACGGTATCGAGCGCATCGATAACCAATAACCCGACCGCAAGTGCCGCCAATATCACAGCCCAGGCCACGCGGTTCCAGCGCGCAGGCTCTTCATCGCCAGCTAAGTTCTTGGTGCTGATGCTCGCCAATACGTACGCGGATGAGTCGAGCGTTGTGGCTAAAAACACAAAGCTCAGTAAGGTGAATACCGCAATCACGACGGTGCTAAACGGCAGAGTCTCTAGTATGGCCACGACCGTTGCGGGTATACCCGACTCCGCAAGAACGGCGGAAACTTCCAGTGTGCCGGTCAACTCCAGGTGCTGAGCGTACGCGCCACAGACCGCCAGGAATGTCATGCACCCCAAACTGCCCCAGCTCAATGTGCCAAGCACCAGGCTTTTTATTGTCCGGCCTTTCGATATCCGACCGATAAACAGACCCATCAGCGGGGCATACGCTATCCACCAGGCCCAGTAAAAGAGAGTCCATTTGTCAGGGAAGTCATCGCCCGTTACCGGAGCCAGCCAAAAGCTGATTTGCGCAAAGCTATCCAAAAGCAAGCCCAGGCTGTTCATGGTTAGGGACAAAATAAACACCGTAGGGCCGGCAAATAAGACGAACAGCACCACAATGATCGCAAGAACAATGTTGATATCACTGAGCCAACGAATGCCCTGCTTCAACCCGCGATAAGCACTGCCGCCGAACAGCAATGCCCAAAAACCAATAACCCCTAAACGTATGCCGATGCTATCTTCCACGCCAAACAGGTGGCTGACCAACTCGGACACCAGCGGCACGCCAAGCCCCAGCGACGTGCCCGCTCCGCCTAGTAAGCCAAGCAAGATCAGCGTATCCGTTAGTGCCCCCAGCGCCCCGTCACTGTGCTTCTTAAATACGGGACGGCACGCCTCGGAAATGCGCAGAAACGGGCGTTGTCTCACATACAAACGATACGCTACCGCCACAGCGGGGATCGCATACAGCGTCCAGGGCACAAAGCTCCAATGGAACAACGTATACATATGGCCCCAGTTAAACGCGGCACTGGAATGCGGTTCAATTCCAAGCGGCGGTGTCGACAAATAGTATATTGGCTCCACAAACGACCAGCTCATCAAGCCTATGCCGATACCGGCAGAGAACATCATTGCCGCCCAGCTGATTTCCGAATACTCTTTATCAACCCGCTCGGTGGCCAGTTTCACCTGCCCGTAACGGCCAAAAGCCAGCCACAGCGCAAAGACAAAAGCACTAAAGCCAAACAATACCAGGAGCCAACCAAAGTTATCGGTGATCGCCGACATCGCGTTATTGGCCCAGGCTTGCGACTCTGCCGGGGCAAAAATTAACGCAGCTGCCACCGCAGCTGCGATAAGAAAGGCTGGTATAAAAACGGCAACATCCAATCTTGATTGTCTCATTAGAACGATTTAGCGACGCTTATCCCGAAGGTGCGGGGCTCTCCCTGAATAGCGAAGCCAACTCCTGTTAGTGAAAACGAGTGCACAATATACTCTTTATCGGTCAGGTTTTTACCATAAACGGTAAACTCCCAGCCATCCATCGTTTCCCAGGTAATGTTCGAATTAACCAAGGCATAACTGTCGGTTTTAGCGGTGTCCTCGTTAGCCACGCTGAAGAACATCTCGTCCTGATACGTCACATCGGAACGCCAATCCAGCGTTTTTCCGTTATCCAGCATCCACTGGTAATTAAAGCCCACTGAGCCACTGTGCTCCGGTGTGCGTGCCAATGTATTACCCACCACACTGGCATCGCTCTCGAACGACGTGAACTCCGCATCGGTATAAGCGTAAGTTGCAAACATACGCAGCCCGTCCGTCACAAAGGCATTGGCATCAAGCTCAATGCCTTTTATTTCGGCATCACCGGTGGCCGTGCGCACGTCACCGGTTTCAATGTCGGTCGTGAAGTTTTGCAAGTTCGTGTAATCAAGAAAATAAGCCGCGCCGTTCAATGACAAGGCTTTGTCGAAAAACCGTGCTTTAAAGCCAAGCTCGTAATTGCGCGCTTTTTCCTGGTCGAACGGCACACTGGCCGCTTGCTCGGTCGCGGCAATGCCGTTATACCCACCGGCCTTGTAACCCTCTGACAAGGTCAGGTACACCATATCGCCCTGCTCGGAAAAGTAATTCACCGTGAGTTTTGGCGTAAAGCTGTTCCAGCTTTTTTCTTCTGCAACCTGGTAATTTTCCTGTAAAAAACTCAGTAAGTCCGGTGCGCCACTGGCAATAACGGAAAAGTCTTTCTTATCGTAAGTGTAACGCCCGCCAAGGGTCAGCTCCCAACTGTCGTTTAAACGATAACTGCCTTCACCAAACACGGCATAGCTGTCGGTTTCGTTAGCCGCGTCCCACACACCGCGAGAGCTCATGTTATCAACACCCTGCAGCTCGTACATTTTGGTCGAGTCCCAGGCTTCCCGTCGTTCAATGTCTTCATTGAACAGGTACACGCCCGCAGTCCATTCAAACGGCCCGTTCGTGATGTTTTGCAGACGAAACTCCTGGGTCATTTGCTTTGACGTTTCACTGGCATCGTTCATCAGTGACAAGTCGGCGTCTCGCAAGTAGCGTCCGGTTAAATCATCAAAGAAATCGTAGTCCTGCTCACGGTAAGCGGTTATGGATGTGAACACGTGCTCATCGAGATCCACGGTGACATTCGCTGATAACCCGTAAATTTCCCGATCGGTTGAGCCATCTTTATACAGGTCAACTTTATCGATATCGCCCTGCGTTGGGTACTCAGCGCCAAACACGTCGTCATAGTGCGTCACTGAGCGGGCGCCGGGACCTTCCAGGGTGTCTTTGGCGTAATCCGCAATAAGCATTAAGTCAGCAGACTCTGACAAATCAATATTCAGCTTGCCGCGGAACGATTTATTGTCCTGGTCGCGTAATTCATTGCCGGTATTGATATTATCAACCCAGCCATCGCGTTGACGAATGGAGCCGGCAAAACGGCCCGTTACATCGTCAGCGACCGGGCCGCTTACCATTCCCTGAAGCTCCATCAGGTTGTAACTGCCGAGTGTGCCTTTGACTTTCGCTTCAAAAAACTCGGTGGGATCTTTCGTAATAACACTAATGGCACCACCCGCTACGTTACGACCGTATAATGAGCCCTGTGGCCCTCGCAGTACTTCTACACGCTGAATATCAAACATGTCCGAACGAAAGCCGCCCGCGCGTCCGGCGTAGACATCGTCAATAAACACCCCAACGGAGGCGTCATCGCCTACTGAACTCGAGTTGGTACCCACCCCGCGAATATAAGGCTGTGGTGTTACCGGGTTATAGGTTGAAATTGAAAAGCCCGGCGTCATACCCGCCACATCTTCAATGTCCAGTATATTGGCACGCTCAATCGTCATTGAGCCTAATGCGGTCACTGCCATAGGAACTTCGTTTAAGTTTTTGGTACGACGGCTGGAGGTGACCGTTATCGTTTCATATTGCTCTTTATCGGCACCCGTATCGTTGGTTTCATCTTGTCCCAATGCCACCGATGGGATCGTTAGTGTACTGATGGTTATTGCCAGTGCGGATAATTTAAATTGTGATAGCTTTTTCATTGTGCTCCCTATTGTCTCTTACCTGTTTTTTCCAAAATGAGCGTCCTGAAAGGCAGGAACGTCAGCAAGTGTGTTATGTATGCTATAACTCAGGTAAGATTAAACTTTAGGTTATACGACACTTTATTTAGGTTTTTCTCTTATGGACACGAAGCAATGTGACTACAATTTAAGCGATAATTTTCTGCCACCGAAGTTCAGTGACAGCGATACCATACACATTGCGTTCGTTCTGGTGGATCAGTTCTCGTTATTCGCTTTGGCGTGCATTTCTGAGCCCCTGCGAGTCGCCAACCGCCTCTCCGACAAGCATTTGTTTGAGTTTTCGTTTGTCACAAATAGCGGTCAACCCGCAATAGCCAGCAATGGAATGAAAGTTGATGTGGATCATCGCATTGATGAGTGCCCCAGCGACTATCAGACGTTCATTGTGCTTTCGGGCTTTGATCCTTACGAGCACGCGTCACATGAATTATACGCTGAATTGCGTCGCTTAGCAGCCAATGGATACAGCTTAGGCGGCGTTGATACCGGTGCTCAGCTGCTGATAAAAGCAGGGGTAATGAGCGGTCAACGCACCACCATGCATTGGGAAGCCGCCAGCAGTTTCAAAGAGGGACACCCGACCGTTCAGGTGGTACCTGAGCGCTTTTTAATTGAAAAAAACCGCATTTCTTCCTCTGGCGGGCTCAGCAGTTTGGACATGATGCTCAACATTATTTGGGCCAGTCACAGTTATGAGCTGGCGGCCGATGTCGCTGAGCAGTTTATGTATCACCGCATTCTCGGTGCCAACGAGTCTCAGCGCATGAAGCTGCGCAACCGTTTAATGACCACAAACCGAAAGCTCATAAAAGCCGTTTCCTTAATGGAAGACAATCTCACCAGCAATTTATCCATCAACGCCATTGCCAGTAAAGCGTTAGTCTCACAACGGGAGTTGGAGCGTCTGTTTTCAAAGGAGCTGGGCACCACGCCGAAAAAGTATTATCGAAAACTGCGGTTAGAGCACGCCCGGCAACTGCTTCATCAGACCGAAATGTCGGTACTGGAAGTGTCGCTCGCCTGCGGCTTTTCATCCGCCGCCTATTTAAGTGCCATTTACAAAGAAGAGTTTGGTATTCAGCCAAGTAAGGATCGGGGCTTGTTAAGCTCGCCCTAAATACCGGCATTTAGTCGAAAAACCATAAGTTGCTCTCGCTTTATCAATAGTTACTCAGCGTAAAAACGCTAGCATGATCTCAAACGTATCTAAGCTTGAGGTCATTTATGAACAATAACGTTATTGTTACCTGTGCGGTAACCGGCGCAGGGGACACCAGAGGCAAAAACCCGGCCGTTCCGGTAACCCCCAAAGAAATCGCAGAGTCAACTATTGCAGCGGCCAAAGCCGGTGCCTCCGTCGCTCACATTCATGTACGCGACCCAGAGACCGCCAAGCCCAGTCGTGACGTTGCCTTGT
Organism: Idiomarina sp. PL1-037; assembly: GCF_034422975.1. Classification (NCBI taxonomy): domain Bacteria; kingdom Pseudomonadati; phylum Pseudomonadota; class Gammaproteobacteria; order Alteromonadales; family Idiomarinaceae; genus Idiomarina; species Idiomarina sp. PL1-037. The sequence goes on along the minus strand of NZ_CP139873.1, from coordinate 601,822 downwards.
ATCGTGAAGTGGTCGATCGCGTTCGCAGCAGCAACACCGACATTGTCCTGAACCTGACGGCCGGTATGGGCGGCGATTTATTGTTAGGCCCGGACAAGGACCCCACACAGTTCACCGCCGACACGGATCTGGTCGGTGCTGAAGAGCGTTTGTTGCATATTGAAGCGCTGAAACCGGAAATTTGCACCCTTGACTGCGGCTCACTGAATTTCGGCGATGAGAATCTGGTTTACGTATCCAGCCCTGAAATGCTGCGGAAAGGCGCCAAGCGTGTTCAGGAGTTAGGCGTTAAACCGGAGCTTGAAATTTTCGACACCGGTAATTTGGCGTTTGCCAAACAAATGCAAAAAGAAGGGTTACTCGACTCCCCCGCCTTGTTTCAGTTATGCCTGGGCATTCCCTGGGGCGCGCCGGCCGACACCACCACCATGAAAGCCATGGTCGACAGCCTGCCAAGTGACTCAGTGTGGGCCGGTTTTGGCATTGGCCGTCATCAGTTCCCTATGGCGGCACAAGCGGCCATTTTAGGCGGAAACATTCGTGTTGGGCTGGAAGACAATCTGTATTTACGAAAAGGTGAGCTTGCCAGCAATGAGCAATTGGTGGAAAAAGCGGTGCAATTACTTGATAACTTAGGCGCTCAGCCCATGACGCCGCAGCAAACACGCGACAAACTGAACTTAGTGAAGGTGGGTTAAATGGCACAGTTAACCGCAGCAATTATTGGGACCGGCGTTATTGGCGCCGGCTGGGCCGCCCGTTATTTGGCGAACGGCTATCGTGTCAAAGCCTGGGATCCGGGCGAGAATGCCCATGAAAAATTAACGCAGAGCATCAAAAACGCCTGGCCTTCGCTTGAAAAGCTGGGGTTAAAGGACGGCGCCAGTATCGATAATCTGGAATTTTGCGACACTCTGGTCGATGCCTGCGAGGAGGCGGACATTATTCAGGAAAGCGCCCCTGAGGTTGTAGAGCTGAAATGCTCGTTATTAGAGCAAATTAGTGAGTGCGCTCCGACCGATGCCATTATTGGCTCGTCGACATCGGGCTTTAAGCCCAGTGTGTTACAACAAAACGCTGCGCTGCCAGAGCGTGTTATTGTCACACACCCTTTTAATCCGGTGTATTTATTGCCGTTAGTGGAAGTTGTCGGTGGGGAGAAAACATCGGCGGACACAATTAAAAAAGCCCAGGGTATTTATCAAGATCTTGGCATGCACCCACTGCATGTTCGTAAAGAAATTGACGGGCATTTATCAGACCGTCTTTTGGAAGCGTTATGGCGGGAAAATTTGCACTTAGTGAATGATGGCGTTGCCACCACAGGCGAGCTTGATGACGCCATTACGTACGGTCCTGGCTTACGCTGGGCGCTCATGGGCACAAATTTGACCTATCATCTTGCCGGCGGTGATACCGGCATGCGTCACATGCTGGAGCAGTTTGGCCCTGCGCTGAAGCTACCATGGACTAAGTTAGAAGCCCCTGAGCTTACTGAAACGTTAATTGACCGTATGGTCGAGGGTACTCAGGAGCAAGCGGCAAACCGAAGCGTAAAAGAGCTTGAGCAGTTACGAGACAACTGTTTGGTGTCGATTATGGAAGCGCTTGCGCAGTATGAAGTGGGAGCGGGTAAGGTATTAGCGGAGCACAGAGAAAACTTAGGTTAAAAAATAAATACTATGGCGGTTAGATATTCCGCCATTTTTTCTAGCTTTACCGGTTTCTTAGCTCGGCCAAGCACAATAAAGTGCCGACTTAGATATTTTAAGGAAGCTAGGTCTGCTGTATTCGGTGGGCTTCATCACCCAACCACCGGCACGCCAAAAATATCTTCAATACGCCCTTGCAAAGACATACCGCCTGAGTGTTGCGTAGCTGCCTTATCCAGTAGTTTGTTCCAGCGCATATAATTATCGCGGTACAGTTTAACATTCTTACCGTTACTGACTTTATTACCGCTTAAGCGGTTGGCATTTTCAATCGCCACACCGGCAGAAGCCATACTAACAGCGACGGTGCCTTCAACTGCACTTTCCGGTATCACAATACCTAAGCCTGCCGAGCCTACAGACAGCAGTGCCGGTAGACATGAGCGACCAATGTTTAATAAGTTCTCGTGCCAAGCGGTTTTGTGACTGTTTATTGCGGCAACGGTATCGCCGAAAAGGCCAGCGTGCATGTCCTGAAACTCTTCTAAGCTCCACTCATGCACAAACCGTTTCCCGCTTTGCTCTTCTTTGGCTTGCTGGGCAATAACAGCGTCATCACGGGCTTTGAAGAGTAAATCGAGGAGTTTGGTGGGGCTGGTGACCTTTTTCTGCATTAACAAAGCATAGGCATAAGGAAAGCTTTGGAGAGCTTCAGACTCGGTTTGTGACAAGCTTTGTAAGTCAGCCGCGACTCTTGTTGCAGTTTATCACCTAAATAGCGCCAGAGCAGCGCGCTTTGTTGTGCTTTTAAGTCCTCAATGGCAGGAGCGGCGACATAGACCGCACTATGCTGTGCGGCCAGTTCATTCACAAAGTTTACACGGAAGCGGTCTATAAGCCCGGAGACTAACTGTCCGGTTTTATGGCAAGCGTCATCATCATTTTGCGCTGCCTGGTTAAAAGCAAGAGCAAAGTCAGAAACGGTAGGTTGATCAAAAGGGGCTTGCTCCGCAATGGTCACCAATAAACCGGCAACACATTTCGCACCGCGGAAGTCATTACCCGTTAATGTGCTTTTAGCCAGCTTGCGTCTGTCGGTAAACTTTTGGGTAAAGCCTTCAAGTAACGCTTGTTTAAATTTTTCGGCATCTTTTTGCGCAACGGGAGATTGCTCGGACCAGCGCTCAGGGCTTTCCAGCCATTCTTTGATAAGTAAAGCTGACTGAGCAGCGGCCTGCTGGCAGCAACCTAACCATTGGTCGGTTGCAACCAAACTGGTCTCTTTTAGAAGGTCGCGGTAGAGATGGTTATGGTCTTTAAGTTGCTGTTTATCATCTTGCTGTATGGAGCCATCAAACAACACTTTCGATGACATAGCCAAAGATTCCAGCACATTCAGCAATTGCATGAGCTGTTGTTTGGTCAGTTGCTTCGGTCGCGTTTGCTCCCCAAGCATTAGACTCATGGATAGGTTTAACTGCCGAGCATTAAGCAATGAGGCACCACTGTAATTTTGTAATGTCATGGTTTGCATTGCTTATACCCTGTATTTTTTAATGGTATCACCTGTGCCTTAGACACAGGCGACTAGTCACTCCCAAATAAATCTCGCGTATAGACTTTATCAGCTACATCCTTAAGCTCTGGTGCCATACGGTTCGAGACAATTACGTCCGCTTCGGCTTTGAATCCCTCAAAGTCATTCACGACACGCGAGTTATAAAAGTGTTCTTCCTCAAGCACCGGCTCATAAACAATAACTTCAATGCCTTTTGCCTTAATACGTTTCATTACACCTTGTATGGCCGATGCGCGAAAGTTATCAGAACCCTGCTTCATAACCAAACGATAAATGCCCACCACTTTTGGCTTACGAGCAATAATACTGTCCGCAATAAAATCTTTACGAGTGCGGTTGGCATCAACCACTGCCCGCATTATATTTTGAGGCACGTCTTCGTAGTTGGCTAATAGCTGTTTCGTGTCTTTTGGTAAACAATAGCCACCATAACCAAAACTGGGATTATTGTAGTGGTCGCCAATACGAGGATCTAAGCTAACCCCCTCAATAATTTGGCGGGTATCCAGACCATGCACCTCTGAATACGTATCTAACTCATTAAAATAAGCTACGCGCATAGCAAGATAGGTATTCGCAAAAAGCTTAATGGCTTCTGCTTCAGTGCTGTCAGTAAACAGGGTTGAAACGTCTTTTTTAATCGCACCCTGCTTTAAAAGGCCCGCAAAGGTCTCGGCGCGTTCAGAGCGTTCACCGACAATAATCCGTGACGGGTGTAGGTTGTCGTATAAGGCTTTACCTTCGCGTAAAAACTCCGGCGAGAAAATAATGTTGTCGGTACCCATTTTCTCTTTAAGCATCTGGGTATACCCAACCGGAATGGTCGACTTAATCACCATGACGGCATTAGGGTTAACTTGATTAACCTGCGCAATAACTGCTTCTACGCTGCTTGTATTAAAATAATTAGTTTCCGGATCGTAGTCGGTCGGTGTCGCAATAATCACATAGCTCGCATCGCTGTATGCCTCTTCTGGGCTTAACGTTGCTTTAAGGCGCAGTTCTTTTTTATTAAGAAAGTCAGAAATCTCATTATCTTCAATGGGCGACTTTTTATTATTTATGAGATCAACTTTTTCTTCGATAATGTCGACTGCATACACATCGTTATTTTGCGCTAAAAGGACCGCATTCGATAAGCCGACGTACCCTGTCCCTGCTACTGCTATTTTCATAAGATATCCAACAACTTCTTTTTATTAGGAGGTTTTAAACATTATAAAACTGCTTATACCATTCAACCGTGCGTTTCATACCTTCGGTCACTGGCATCGATGGCTTATACCCCATATCGCGCTCTAACTCGGAAACGTCGGCATAGGTTGCGACAACATCGCCCGGCTGAATCGGTTGAAAGTCCTTTTGTATTTCAACCCCTGCCGCACTCTCAATCGCTTCAATAAAGCTCATAAGCTCAATAGGTTGGCTGTTACCTATATTGTAAATTTTATAAGGTGCCGAGGAGCTTGAAGGGTCAGGTTGCTCACCTGTCCAGTCATTGTTCGCTTTGCACGGACTTTCAATAACGCGCACCACACCTTCAACGATGTCATCAATATAGGTAAAATCACGTTTCATTTTACCGTTATTAAATACTTTAATGGTGTCGCCATTTAACGCAGCTTTGGTAAAAATAAACGGTGCCATGTCTGGCCGGCCCCAAGGCCCGTAAACGGTAAAAAACCTCAAACCAGTGCACTGCAGTCCGTATAAATGCGCGTAAGTATGCGCCATAAGTTCGTTCGACTTTTTAGTCGCCGCGTACAAGCTTACCGGGTGGTTTACATTGTGCGAGGTTGAGAACGGCATTTGTTCGTTCAAGCCATACACCGACGAGCTAGACGCGTAACTTAAGTTTTTAACACCATTATGCCGGCAGGCTTCCAGCACATTCACAAAGCCCACAATGTTAGAATCTACATAGGCATCGGGGTTTTCCAGCGAGTAGCGCACACCGGCCTGAGCGGCTAGGTTACATACGGCGTCAAATTGCTCCTGTGCAAACAAGGCGTCCAATGCGGCTTTGTCTTCAAGCTTTAGCTGCACGAAAGAATAGTCGGGGTATAAATCAGACCGAACCGTTACACCGTATTCTAAGCTACGCCGCTCTATACCACTCTCTTTTAACCGGCCATACTTTAGGTTTACATCGTAGTAGTCATTAATGCTGTCCAGCCCAACTACGGTATGGCCTTGCTCAAGCAGCTTTAAAGCAGTGTAAAAACCTATAAAACCCGCCGTGCCTGATACTAAAACCTTCATTTCACTCTGTCTCCAGAACCTTTGCCAGTAACCGTCATTAAAATATACTGAAAGTAGCTTTTTATATTAAGTGTGCTAATCATTTTTGCGTCGGTTTCTGCCAGTAACTGCGGCGTCGACATGTCTATTTCGTTTACCTGCGCTAACCCAGTTATACCCGGGCGAACGTTAAACACGTCTTTCGCTTCACGCGCCTTAGTTAACTCTTCCTGATTAACAAGCCCTGGCCGTGGGCCGACTAAACTCATCTCGCCTTTTAGAACATTCCAAAGCTGGGGGAGTTCATCCAGCTTAGTGCGCCGTAAAAAGTGGCCAAATTTTGTAATAGAAGCGCTACTGGCTAAGTGGCTGGCCACAGAGGCAGTGTCCTTTTTCATGGTTCTGAACTTAACCAGAACAAAAGTTTTTTTGTTTCTGCCTACCCTCTGCTGAGTAAATATTGGCGAGCCAGTATCAAACAACCCTATAAGGGTAAGTAAAACAAGTATAGGGAAACCAACTATGAGGCCGAAAAGAGAAAATAGAAAATCGAGAACACGAATCATTGAATAGGTTGTCACTATTGGTTGTCAGGTTTATTCGAGTTGTGCAACTCATGGTTAACACAGGTTTGTATTGCCTGTTGAAAGCTAACTGGCGGCTCCCAATTTAACGCTTTTTTAGTGTGGGTTATATCAAGTTGTAAATTACCAAACAGCCTGTCCGCTATGGCTTTTTTACCCAGTATTGTTGCACCAAAGCGCATTAGCCCAACCGGACATCGCCACAGCTTAGGCTTTTCACCATAAGCACGGGTTAAGGTTTCAAATAGCTCTTTGGTTGAAACGTCTTGGTCATCGCTCACTAAAAAGGTTTCATTGAGTGGTTCGGGGTACTTCACACAGGCAATAATTAAGCTGACAAGGTTTTCTAATGAAACCAGACTTCTCTTATTTTTTACTGCACCAAAAGGCAGAGGCAAATTTCTCTTAGCTAACCCCATTAATGCTCTAAAGTTACCCTTCACGCCAGGGCCATAAACCAATGGCGGACGAATAATAACAAGCTCGGTGTCAGAGCCTGCAAGCTCTTTTTTTAAAGCCAGTTCAGCGTCGTGTTTTGATTCGCCGTACAAGTCTTCAGGTGAGCAATCACTTATGTTTCTGTAGGAGCTACCGAGGATCGTTGACTCGCCCAAGGCTTTTACTGAACTCAAAAAGATAAAGCGCTTCACGCCCTTCTCTTTCGCTTGTTTAGCCAGCCTTTGAGGAGCCGCAACATTATACTCACGAACCTGAGAGACAAACTCCCCATTGTCTGACTGCGGTATATGCGCTAAAGCCGCGCAATGAATAACTGTCTCTACATCATCTAAAACTGGTGACCAGTCTTTTGTGTCTAATGGCATAGCTACAATAGAGTCACCACAAAACTGTCGGGCAGTGCCGTTTACCTGAAACCCGTTATTACTTAGCTGTTTAAATAACTCATTGCCAATAAACCCGCTGGCACCAGTAATAAGAAGCTTGCTTGGTTCATTCATAACTAAGTAACTCTTCGTATATAGCCAAATGCTGTTTTACTACAACGTTAATATCAAAGTGTTTTTCAGCGAAGGCCCTGCCAGCTTCGCCCATCTGTTTTCGTTTACCTTCGTTGACCACCAATTCTTCGATAGCATCGGCTAATGCAACATGGTCTTTTGGTGGAACTAACAGTCCCGTAACACCATTTTCAATAGCGTAGTTGCAGCCCGGAGAGTCAGTAGTAATAATAGCTCGACCACACGCGGCTGCTTCTATTAAAGATTTTGGTAAGCCTTCTCCATAGTATGAGGGCAGGCAGACTATATTTGAGTTGGCATACTGCGCAGCAATATCGCTACGGAACCCTAAAACTTTTATAAAAGATTTTCTTCTCCACAAATCAAACTCATACTCTGGTAAGCTCTTGGGATTACCGGAGTCAGGGGTTCCAATGAGCCTCATTTCGACTGATAGCCCACGTGATTCCAGCTCCTCTGCCGCTTTATAAAACTCATACACCCCTTTTTCGATAAGTAACCGGGAGGCCATAACTATTTTAACCTGACCTCCATTAGGCTCCGGCGAAGCTATATATTCGTCGAGGTCAACGCCGGAGCCGCGTATAAGGCAAGAATCTTGTGCTTTTATAGCCCCTCCGCTCAACATAACATCGCGATCGTCAGGATTTTGAAAAATAACCTTTAATGATTTACAGTTAAAAGCGGCTTTGTACAAATTACTTACAATACTTCTTCTCAACCTCTCATAAATAGATTTGGCTGTAAACACCGTTCCTAAGCCCGATATCGCGGCAACAAATGGCACGTCCTTACTTAACCGGTTTGCAATCCCACCATATATCACTGGCTTTACTGTAATTGCATGTACTAAGCTAGGTTTCAATTCCTTTAAAAGTTTATATAAACTATACAAAGTACCTAATTCGACAAACGGATTTTGTCCGCTTCGACTAAAAGGAATGTGATGTAAAGTAAAGCCATACGAACTTAGCAGTGTATTCGAATTCGCCATATTAGACGCTATATGAACTGATAACCCTTCTTTTACAGCCGATTTAGCCAAAGACAACCTATGAGACATAAAAAACTCAGGACTATTTACAATAAATAAAATTAGTTTCACCGAAACACCGTTGCATTGTTAAAGCAAGAATTTAATATCACTACACTGGCTTAGACCAGTCTAATTTAGTATTTCTATCTTCCAGGGCTTTCCAAACATTTCATCACTATGAGTACTTGGAAAACGCTCAAAACCAGCTCCAGGATATAGAGTTATTTCGCTAAACGTCACCTGGTCATTATAGTAATACAAGTCAACTCTAGCAAAATCCAAGTTTCTCCCTATACGCTCCGCCATCTTTATCAACTGCCCAATATAAATTGGTGGCTCTAGGTTTGAAGATGTCTGTTTGTGACTATACTCGAATCCCAGCAAGTTCCAATCACGATCGTACATATTTCTTCTATGACAGGTGAACCTACCTATATCGACTTGAATGAAGTGGACCTTACCATTATACACGAAGAACTTATAATCAGTTGGGCTGCTACCCTCAAAATCTAAAAACTCCTCGATGAAAATTTTTCTTGGGACCTTTGAGTATGCCCACTCACCTAATGTAGTAAATTGATCCTCTTTAAGCCATTTTGAACAAACATCCATTAAAGTTTGATACGACGGATGCTGTCCATTCCTTACTATAATCATTGTTTGACTAGTATGGTTAGCTTTTATAACGTAATCAAAAGGAAGCTTGTTAAAATCTAATGACAATAATTCCTCTACTCTGTCGGCCACAAAAAGTGTCTTCGGAATATACAGACCAGAGTCTATTTTACTTTCTAAATACTTCTTCACTTCCACTTTATCAACGTAAATAGGAAAACTATCGTCACGATCAAATAGCTTGCGGTATTGAACTTTTTCATTAAATGTTACGGGGGGATTTAGCCTAAGGAAGTAACCATTTTTTAAAACGAAGATAATTCTTAAACGCCACCGCAATGGTATCCACTTTATAACTCGACCGAAAAACCTATATTTAATACTTCTTTTCATACTTTCACACCAAAAAAAAATTTAAAAATAAGTAAAAGTAGCGGGCAATGCAAAAAATAAGCAACCTACTTTCTACTTGGTATCGTGTCTAAAATCATAGATAAATAACTTTCTTTCGAAAAGCGACTAACAATTTCGGAATTATCAACAGCAAATTCTCTTTCTTCAGACAAAAATTTTAACAAGCGCTGAATTTCAATACGACTAAAAGAGTTCATAAGAAATGAACCGTTCTGCATTTCGGCTATTTCTTTCATTCCTCCATAGTTCATAGTTATTATTCTACAACCCAACATAGCTGCCTCTACTAAAGTAAGAGGTGCATTTTCATAGCATAGCGACGGCAAAACAACAAAATCAGACTTTTGGAATACTGTCTCAACTTCTTGCTTTGATTTCCTACCAAACAATTTAAAGGTCAAATTGTCATTAGTGTTACACTTCACAACTTTTTCGATTAACCGCTCATGAGCCCCATCACCTATTATGTTTAGGTGAATTTTTGGCGTGATATAACTTCGTAAATTGGCAAGCGCACGAACAAAATATAAAATGCCCTTTTCATCACTGAGTCTTCCGGCGTAGGTAATAGTTAGTGCGCTATTATCTTTTACTTTTGCTCTGCTATTTCCAACTGCTGTTATAACTGTCGGATTTCTAATCAATTTTAATTTTTTTTTATCAAGAACCTGAGAGGACTTTTCGAACATAAACTCACTTGGAGCAATAAAAAAGTCAAAAGCTGAACGATATCTAAAGAATTTATAGTATATTAACCACTGTAAAACCCTGAGATAACTGTGCGCCCAGCTTCGATAATCTATTCTTGTAAAAAAACATTTTTGAACTGTTGGAACAAAATTGAAAAAATATTTTTTAGAACCACGATAATACGAAAGAGAGTTACTTGGGCAAAGTACATGATAATCGTGCAAAGTCATTATTACACTTGATTTTGTCTCTTTCCTGTATTTTTTAATTACTGATAATATTGACGGGCTAAGAAGGTTGTCGTAATTATGAACCATTATTATTTCTGGCAAAAAATCAGCTAATACCTTTCTCAAAATTTTATTGGCTTTATAATTAAAAATATACCTAAATGGAGAAAACGAAAAGTGCTTATTACCCCAAAGATACTTCACCTCATGCCCCTGGCTGCTTAACAAGTCGCCGGTTTCTTTTGCAACGCAGCCAGCCCCCCCTCTAGAGTAATCGGATATTACTAAGATCCTCATTCACCACCACCCAAAAAATTGGCTTCCTTTTATCGCCCAAACCTGAGCGTACCCAATATCTCTATCAAAATATGTGTAAATTTTTAAGGCGCAATAACAAACGGACGGAATAAAAGCGACCAAAAAACCTATAATATTGCGCCTCTTAATTTTTAATATGCTCCATTTTAAAGTTTCCGCAATAAGAATAAAGAAAAATCCCATATAGATGTAATTAAACCTATAAGCTATAGGCACTGCCAGATACAAGGGAAGCGTAAACACCATTGTTGGCAGCAAGTTAAATACCATAACCGATATTTTCTTTGCTTTATAACGCTTATCAGGAAGTATAAAATAATAAAAAACGAAGAACAAATAAAAACAAAACATGTAATTTAAAAGTGAAAACTTTGGTTCATCGACTATATAATATCCATACCCAATAAAAACTAATAAAAATTTAAATGCTTCAACCAAAACAAATGATAAAAAAACCAGTGAAATGTAAGTTATAATAAATGTATATTTTGATTTTATTTTTCGCTTGAGGAAAATATATCCAATAAATATAAGACCCCACAGACCGACCAACTGAAATGACGCTGATATGAGAACTGTAAAGATACTTTTTAAATAGTTTCCTTTCATTAAAAATATGCAGGATAACAAAAGTACAAATACGGCTAAAATCATCCTACTTATGTTAAAGCTATCTATAAAAAGTAGAAGTAATAAAAAAAAACTAACAATTCTGAATAAAGTAATAGGTAGAAATGTAGAGATGTAAAAAATTAAAATTAATAACGAGAACCCCAAAATAAAGTAAAACCAATGTATAGAGAGGCCGAAACTTTTCACTAGCCACATAAAACTACCAAAACCAAATTCAATACGCTGCTTAAAAATGGTGGTCAAATCGTTAGCTTCTAAACTAGCAAAAATTTTTATATAAGAGCCTGTGTCTATCCCTCCATAACCAGGGCTAATATCCCGCCAGCCGAAGAGAACTGCTATAATTAGACTTAAAGATAAGCAAAAGAAAGCAGCCAATAATTTGCCATATTGAGAGTTTGAAACGCTATAAACTAAGCTTGCAAATCCTAAAGTTAGACTTCCAAAAAATGTTAGAAAAATATATGGAAGCTTTATATCGTCAAAGAACATTAACGCTCTCCGGTTACCAGACAGCTAAATATTATCGATTAAATCAAAAAGTCGACCTTGAATGTTTCGATCTAATTGATATGTGATAGGCCCGACTAGCTTTTGCTCTAAAACAGATTCTACAGATTGTATAAAAAGGCGATGACTACCTAAAGGCACAAGATAGCCGTTCAATCCATGAGTAATAATCTCACTTGGTCCGCTGTCGCAGTCAAAAGATACCACAGGGGTTCCGGCTCTCAGTGACTCTGCTAAAACATTAGGAAACCCTTCGTACCAAGAAGTCAAAATAGTAACTCTTGAGCGATTATAATATATATTAATTTCTGTTGTAGATTCCAAGTGTGTCACATTTTTTTTAAATTTATTCACTAAGGAATGAACATGGAAAGCTTGACTGCCTTTACCTATTATTTTTATGGTAACATTTGGTTTTTTATAAATGATTTCACTCAAAATATTACATAACTGCCTTATTCCCTTTTGCTCCTCAAGACGTCCTACATAGAGGATATCTATATCTTTTTCTAATCCTAAGGGAAAAATAGATTCACTTACCGGGTTATAAAGTACATCGATTTTGCTTTCCTCTATACCATAGTTTCTTACCATATCAATTTTCATTGATTGACATTGAGAAATATAAAAGTCCATCTTTTTATAAAATAAATTAACGAGTAGAATTGTGAGTAGTTTTTTAAAGCTAAAGCTTCCTTTTTTTAAATCTTTTGAAAGATAGTTTACATTCCTTGAAATCACCTTGATCTTTCGCCTATTAAAAAATGAATATATCTTTATCAGAATTGCTAATTGATGATTAAAAGCAATAACTATTTCAGAGAGGGAAGTTTCTCTTTTGTTAATATTTGAAAGGAATGTCCGCGCATTACTTGACTCAACAAATAAAGTTCTACAGCGCTTATCAATTTTTGATATATAATTACTCTCGGATTTTCGGAAAAATAATATTCTTACTTCATGACCATTAGAAGCAAGGATGTTAGCAAAGTTTACGCATACTCTTTCCGCCCCACCCAAATCAAGTGAGTCAATAATTAAGTCTATTTTTTTTTTATTCTGTAGCGCCACTATAACTCCCAAAGATTTCCCATCCAATAATCATGACTTTTATTTGTAAACTTTTCCAGACCCGAGCCATGAGCAAAAGTAAGTTCACCAAAAAAAACTTTGCCATCTACATTGTAGAGATCAACCCTTACATAACTAAATTCCTGTGCTAAACTCTTAGCTATAGTAAGCATGTAATCATAATTTTTAGGCTTATCAATTTTTGTTTTTATACTTGGATATTCTATACCGAAGGGGAGCCAGTTAAGATCTTCATCAAATAAGCTTCTGTTATGATTAGTGCTTCAATCATAATCCACTTGAACAATCACCTTTTTAGCTTCACTTCCTTCGCAACTACTCTTAAAAATATGAAACTTGTAATCTCTGAGCTCTTCATTTGAAGCCGAAGTAATTCTTTTTTCTAGCAGAATTCTAGGTTTTATTTGACTGTACCACCGCTCATTCTGCTTTTTACCAAAGTCGATTTTTACTTGACTATTCAGACAATCGCAAATTTTTTTTATTTCATCGTTTCCGGTTGAACTATTGATTTTGTATACAGGTCCAGAGTTATGATTTGCCTTAATGAAAAACTCTTCGAATTCCAGTAAATATTTAGTAATCAGCGCTGGATTCACCTTGTCAAATACACCATAAGTGTCGATTATAATGTCTTCAAATCCTTTAGAGGCTACCCAATCCTTAACCAAGACTTTGTCGGAACATAATGAATACCTATCATCCTTATAATTTCTTTTACGATATTCTATTTTTTCATTAAACGTTTTTGGCTCATGAAAATTTGGAACGTAATAGTTATTTCTTATAAACCTTAAAAAATGTATAAATTTATTAATCTTTCTTATTGGATTGAGTTCTACTTTCACGATGCGATTTCCTCAAGCTGCTTTATCCTATGGGAAATGGTATGATTTTCTTTAATTAAAGTAACGGCATTTTTTCTTACATCTAAATACGCACTGGGATTCGCAGAATATTCCAAAATTTTTCTCTGAAAGGTTTCTCTATTAACGAATATGCAGTTTTTGCCGTCTGAAAATCCAAAATCCTCCAAATCTACGGTTGGAAAGGCAAAGAGAAGAAGCCCTTGCGAAGCAATTTCGAAGTACTTCGCGACCGTATAATTGTAAATTTCATTGGTAGACATTGCGACGACGCAAGCGTCGTACTCCCTCAGCCACTTGAAATAATCATTACCCTTTAGCGCTTGGTTTCCTGATCCTGCATAGTCAAATGACTCGACAAGACCTGATTTGATTGCCCATTCTCTTTGGTCGTATACACCGGATTTCAAACCAGTCTTTCCAAAACCTAAAACTTTCGGTGAATAAGACTTAGGCCCGCTGACATTTAGCATCGATTCCTCTACACACCAAGGAAAGCTATGGATATTATCAATTCCCAGGCGATTAGCATATCCTAATCTTAAGAGTGTCTTCTTATATGGCGTTAAAATATCAGTGACATTATTTTTCAAAATATAGTTATTTAACCAACTCTTTGAATGACTATCACTTACAAATAATATAACTTTTTTGTGCGTTTTTCGAAATTTTATAGGGGGAGCGTTATAAAATGGTTCTAGAGAACATATAATTTTCTTATTTTTAAAAAATAGAAAGTAACTTATCTTGGAGCCACATATTACCACGTTACTTTTTTTGTAGAATTTTTTCCAGAGTTTTGCTTGTGAAATAACTTGCCACTTTTCCTTATCGAAAAAACTGATAGAACAAACAAAAACAGTATCGACGTCTTTACAGCGAGCTGCGTGGGCTAAGCTTTTATAGTCTTTTATGATATAAATTAAATCCTGAACTAAGCATGAAAATACAAAGCGTATTTCTCTATACTTTAGAATGAAACCACGAATATAGGCCATTATGTGAGAACCTTCAATCTATAAGAAAAATAGTAAAAGACTGCAATTACCAGCCTTGTGAAAACAAGCGTAAAAACTGAGCCATAAAGGCCGAACATGTATATTAATGGAATTGAGTATACTAAAGAAAAAATCGAGCAATTTAATACTATATTCCTCATTTCCTTTTCGTAACCAAAAATAAGCAGAAAGTTATTTCCTAACGCCAAATTAAAAAATAATAAAGGAAGTATAGGCAACATTAAAATTAATATATGCCTTACGTCTGAAGCGTTTTCTGGAAACAGTATTTTAGTAAGAAAACCTGACATAATAGCTACAACAACACTTAAGAAAACACCAGAAATTATCATAAGTGAAAGAACTTTAATATGTTTAGTTTTATTCCTAGTAATAAATGGTAGCGTAGCGTTGGCCATGGCATGTGAAAACAAACCTACTATATCTATTATCTTTGATGCGGAAGTAAATATACCTAGAGCCAAGGGGGTTGAAGTCATACCTAGAAAAAATGTTGCGCTATTTGTATATAGGTTAGGCGCAAACTGCGCAATGAACGTATTAAAATTAAGATATATTTTACTTTTCACTTTTCCAAATTTAAAACGATGAAATTTTATATTGTATTTATTGATTATAATATAATACGATAGCATTATCACAAAAAAAGATGTTGCTAGATTAATAATAGGTAAATAGATAAAATCGTTCTCTGCTTTTATGAAGGTTAGTATTAGTAGTAACAGAGCTAATCTGGAGATTATATTTATCCAAGTAAAGTTACCCATCTGTTGGATGCCTTGAAAAAACCAAATAGGAACAAAAGCTTTAGTAATTAGTGATAAAAAAGTAAAAATATGTAAATACTTGTATTCTAAAAATTTTTCTATAAAAATTAATAATAAGCCAAAGGTTATAGAAGCAAAAATAGTTAAAATAAACATCGAGTAGATTGTTATAGAAAATATTGCGCTTATTTTTAAAGGACTATTTCTATTTCGGGCTACGTCTCGTGCTGCGCTAACCGGGAAACCATACTGTACGAACGAAAAAAAATAGATACTAAGCGCGATTGAGAAGTTGACTAAACCATAATTTTCTAGTCCAATTGTGTAAATCAAGTATGGAAGTGTAATTAAAGGAATCGCCAAATCGACCCCTTTAATTGTTAGCAGTGAAAAAAAAACTCGAATTACTTTTCTAGTCTCAACACTGTCAGTTATTTTAATTTTCATTTTTATTTTTATTTTCTAATTTTTCGAAGATGATTTAGCTCAGGTGTTTTAATAATTATATATATAGTGAACCGCGCTTGTGATGTGGTCATAAGAAGAGCAAGCATCTGTAGTGGTCAACAAAACCCGGGCACCTTTTTAGATAATTTCTGTGCTTTTGGCGGTGGTAGACCATCATTAAATTGATGCGGTCGCTCCCAGTTGTAATAATTCATAAGGAAGTAACTGACATCTCGTTTTGCTTGAATTGCTGAACGGTAACCGGTTGCCGGCATCCACTCAGATTTTAAACTTCTGAATACTCGCTCCATTGGACTATGGTCCCAACAGTTTCCGCGTCGACTCATGCTTTGAGTTATCTGGTAACGCCATAACCTTTGCCTGAATTTTCGCGCCCCATATTGAGTGCCTTGATCACTATGGAACATCACACCCTCGGGTTTACCGCGCATTTCATAAGCCAAATCCAGCGCACGTGCAATAAGCTCTGCATCAGGGCGAGGCGACATCGACCAGCCAATAACCCGACGGGTAAACAGGTCAATAACGACAGCGGCATAATGCCAGCCCGAGCCAGTCTAGATATAGGTTATATCACCACTCCAGACTCTATTCGGAGCTTCTACATCAAACTCACGGTTGAGTTTATTCGGGATATCCGGTCTCTCAATATTAGCGACCTTATAGGCATGAGGGCCTGGCTGCTTACTCGTTAAGCCTTGTTCTTTCATCAAACGGCCAACTTTAAAGCGTCCCATGACAACGCCTTCGTGTTTCAGCATATAGACGAGAGTCCGGGTACCCGCCGAGTTTCGAGACTTTATGAATAAGCGTTTTATACGAGCCCGCAGCAGTCGCCGCTTAGTTTCTATTTGTTGACGTCGCTTTCGACGCTCATAAGAGCTGCTAACACCTACACCCAGCGCTGAGCAGACCAACTCAGTCGTTTCATGCTCTCTCAACCGGTCTATCAGCGCGTAGATTTCAGGTCGTCGGACATTAAGAGAGCGGTAGCCTCGTCGTGCCCTCGGGGTATTTTTAGAATAGATTTTTCCCGCTCTAACCGATTCACCCGAGTTTCAAGCTCCTGTATTCGTTGCTGCTCCGAGTCATCGCCCTGGACTTAGGCGTTTGACCGCTTTGTTCACTTTCTAGCTGTTGAACCCAATTTCTAATCGTATTTTCATGTACATCAACAGCCCGGCTTGCTTCCGCATAGCTGCAGCCTTGCTCAGCCACCAAATTAGCGGCCTCATACCTGAACTAAATGATCGACGTTGTCTTCTTGCCATTGAACACCTCTTCGTTAAGGGTAAAACTACCACTTAAAAGAGTGTTCGGGTTTAGTCTGCCACTACAATCAACTCTATAGCTATTACTTATAGCTTGAATACTTCTGAATAGTTTTAATGCCTTTGAACTGATAGAATTATCAACAAAATTAACATAGGAATCAAGACAGGTATGAGAGTATTAGTAACGGGTGGAATGGGTTATATTGGTTCACACACATGCATCCAGCTTTTGAACGCTGGGCACGATCCCATAATTGTTGATAATTTGTCCAATAGTAAACCATTAGTATTGGATAGAATTCAAAAGATTACTGGTCGCCGGCCTGGTTTTGTATTGGGTGATGTTTGTGACAAGCGCTTTCTAATAAACGTACTCCAAGAACACAAAGTTGAAAGTGTTATTCATTTTGCGGGTGTTAAATCTGTAGGTGAGTCGAATTCCCTGCCTATCAAATATTACGAAAACAACTTTATTGGTAGTCTAAGGTTAATTGAGGCCATGCAATCTGCAAATGTGACCTCGTTAGTCTTTAGTTCTTCCGCAACCGTTTACGGGGATCCTGCATCCGTACCAATTAAAGAATCTTTCCCTATCCAGCCTACTAACCCCTACGGCCGTAGCAAATCGATGGTGGAACAATTTTTACAAGATTTTCAGCATGCAAATTCCGATTGGAGTATTACACTACTACGTTATTTTAATCCCATCGGGGCACATGATTCTGGCTTAGTGGGTGAGGATCCTAATGGGGAGCCATCTAATCTAGTTCCTTACATTGCACAAGTAGCTTTTGGCAAACGTTACAGCTTAGGTATTTTTGGTAATGATTACGACACTCCCGACGGGACTGGAATACGCGATTATGTTCACGTTGTCGATCTAGCCGATGGACATTTAGCGGCGCTTAATAAAACTATTAATACACCGGGAACACACGTGTTTAATCTTGGAACCGGCAGGGGTCACAGTGTTTTAGAGATACTTCGCGCTTTTGAAGAGCATTCAAAGCTTAAAATACCTTACTCAATTAAGCCTCGCCGACAAGGTGATATAGCAAAGTGCTGGGCAAATGTCGCTGACGCTCATAAGATTCTTCAATGGAAAGCTACACGTTCGTTAGCCACTATGATTAAAGATACGTGGAACTGGCAAGTTATGAACCCAAATGGTTATGATAGCTAGGTGTCCGTAACACGGACCCCTAAAAAATTTATTTAAAACCTAGATTCGACTAATAACTTAAACACTCGCTCTTAGCCTATTGCTGTTATTAGTTAAATCTAGGCAATAAACGCCGAAAATTTTCGGCATTAAAACTCAGGATTTTTTCTTAGAAAGACAAGTTTTGTTGTGTTTGAGACTGAAAAACTCCCTTTAAACTTCATCTAAACTACTGATTAACAAGGTTAAATTTACAAATTTAGCAACAGGTCCACCTATTGCAAAATCGTATCCCATCACTTTTCTATTTTTCGTCTTCTTTTCTGAATATATTTCTAATTAACACAAAGCCGACACTTAAAAAGCCGCCTAAAAAGGTGCCAATAATGCATATTAAAGCTCTGGATGGTTTAGCTTTTTGTTCGGGCACTACGGCCGGGTCTAACGTTTGAAAAATATACTCAGGGCGCACATTCGCCAACATAATCGTTTGGGTTTGCTTTTCTATTAGCTGATAAAACACCTGCTGCATGTCACTCAACGAAGTGTTTTGCAGTTCTTTATCTAAATATTCCAGACTCCGCTGAGCTTCCTGAATGTCACGTTCGCGCATGTGGTTGTTAATTTCTTCAATCAACCATACTACCCACTGCTCAGCTATTTCTGGTGACTGATGGTTAACCGCTACAGTCACTAAGCCTGTTGTGTCATCTTTACTAACTTCCAGCACTTGGTCCCTAAAAACTTTAACGTACTCCCAACTGGAAGGTTCTGGTTGTTGCGGTGACTCTACTTCTCTTACCCACTCTTTTGTGTCTGGGTTATAAACCTCATTGTTAAAGACAATACCACTACCCCGATTCCATTCTTCCACAGCCATAAGCTCAGGCAGAATGTCGTATTTTTCAACAAAGCCTTTTATGAAGGCACGAGACTTAAGGATTTCTAAAGCAATAGTGGTTTTATCCGTACTGTTTCCACCTAAATTCACACCGGCTAAACTGGCTAGTCCGCCTAGCTGCCCTGCCATTTGAGAAAGCCCGCCACCGCTGGCTTCTTCCGTCGGCGCCAGGGTCGCTTCTGACTTATAAATATTGGGTAAACTTAAGGAGTAAATGACAGAGCCCACAGCAAATACAAAGGTAATAGCAATAATCCACCATTTACCCTGCCAGATAATACCAAAGAGCTCACGGAGATCTATTTCGTCGTCCTGGTAATCCGAATGCCGAGGTGGATCGTAATTATTTATGTTGTTCGTCATTTTTAGCCTTCAGGTACGCTACCGCCCATGGGGTGCGGCTCCCATAGACCGATAACTCTGTTATTTTTTTGTGATGTGTGCGGTGCTGAATTTAGATCAAGCGCGTATAATAGCGCATGCAGTCCTTGTCCTACAAAGGCTTTTCGTATCCTTTTCGATGATATTTTGAGCGGTTGGTTCCTTTACACTTTTCACCCCTTTGTCCTATGGCGGTTTCTCGCTGGTTTGTGTAGCCTGATATTTATGTCAGGTGAGATATTGTTCCTGACGTAAACGTCAGGCTAGGAAAGGAACCAAAAACATGGACGTAATTCACCACGGCGCGCATGAGGGTGTTACTGGCTCGTGCCACGAGCTTTTACTAGACAGTAACCACTCACTACTCATTGATTGCGGCCTGTTTCAGGGCGCTGAAACCTCGGGTTCGGGTGCTGACGCGAACGCCCAGGAAATAGACTTTGATATAAGCAAAGTTCAGGCACTGGTGGTCACCCACTGCCACATTGACCACGTAGGTCGTTTGCCCTGGTTGCTTATTGCGGGCTTCACCGGCCCCATATTCTGCACCAAAGCCACCGCGCTGTTGCTGCCGCTGGTTATTGAAGACGCCCTGAAAATTGGTTTAACCCGTAACGGCAAGATTATTGACGCGGTTATTGCCCGCTTACATCGCCAACTGCGGCCTACAGCTTACGATAAATGGATTGAACTGCCTGCGGACTTTGCCTCTTTGAGTTTTAAACTGCGCTTTCGGCAGGCCGGGCATATTCTGGGTTCGGCCTACGTTGAGGTTGAGAATGTAAGTACCCACTACCGCGTTGTGTTCTCAGGTGACCTAGGCTGTAAAAACACACCACTACTGCCCGATCCAGCGCCGTTAGAGCGCGCTGACTTCTTGCTGCTGGAAAGCACCTACGGCGACAAAAACCATGAGTCCCGCGCTGACCGTTCTCAGCGATTAAAAGCCGTAGTTGAGCGTTGCGTGGAGAACAAAGGGGTTATTTTAATTCCGGCTTTTAGTATTGGCCGCACGCAGGAGCTACTGTACGAGCTGGAAGATATTATTCATAACGCACGTGAGCAGGAAGCTCAAACCAGAGTAGCTGATCCGGTGTGGCATAAAATGACAGTTATTCTGGACTCCCCGCTGGCGGCACAATTCACGAAACAATACCGGGCCATGAAAAATTTATGGGACGAAGAAGCCCACGAGCGTTTAAGTGAAGACCGCCACCCGCTGAATTTTGACCGCTTAATGACGGTAGATGAACACAGCGAGCATGAGCGTATTGTGAACTTTTTGCAAAGCAGCGGTGACCCTTGCATTGTTATTGCTGCCAGCGGTATGTGTACCGGCGGGCGTATGCTGAACTACTTAAAAGCCTTGCTGCCCGACCCGCGCACCGATGTGTTGTTTGTCGGGTATCAGGCGGCCGGTACACCGGGGCGCGATATTCAGCAATATGGCCCCGACGGCGGTTATGTAGAGCTTGACCACGAGCGGGTTTGGATTAAAGCGGGTATTTACACCTTAGGCGGTTATTCCGCTCACGCCGATCAGCAGGAGCTGCTGGACTTTATTGACGCCACCGAAGAACCGGTTAAGCGCATACGGTTAATTCACGGTGAAGCCGATGCGCGGCTGGCGCTAGCGGCTAAGATCCGCGAGCGTTATGGGGTGGACATATCAATCCACAAAATAGTCCACGGGTAGGTTAAAAAATGTGGATAAGCCTTTGGCTTGCTTTAAATTAACGTTACGTTTTCCGTTTAAAATTTCGCTGATAACGCTTTGTGGAGCCACGTTCTTGAGGTCTTTCTGCTTAACGGACTTTGAGTCCATAAGCAACCGCAAACGCTCCGCCACAGAAACTTTAGGCATATCCATTTGCTTTTCAAACTCTTCAATACGATCAGCTATAGAGTTAGCAAAGACTAAAACAATGTCATTATCGTGCGTGGCGAGATCCGTTAAATAGTCCATAACCTCAGCACGTTCGAGGACTTCGTCTTCTGACTCTATTGGCATAGAAGTGTAACGAAAAAGCTCGTCTGCACTACCTGCAAATTTCATTGCCGTTGCACTTAGTGCAGAAGCAACTTGCCCAAGCGCTAAAATATCATCCTGTTGAGCATTCATAACAGCTACCTCTTTAATTTGCCTTGGTGTACGTTTTGTTTACACCATTTATCGTATTTCGCGTGCGAAAAAACGCCTCTGATAAACAGTATGTCATGACCCAGTTTTGCAAGTATCCGGCAATCAGTACCGTGAACATCGAAAACATACAAATCAAACACTGAACCATAATCGCCATGCTCGTTCTTAAGCCGTTTCCCGGCAATACGATCTGTATTCCAACCAGACGCATTTAACCATGCTTTTTTTATCTCTTGATAAGAATTTGCGTTAAGCTGCTTCTGGTCAAAAACCTGACACCATAAATCTAAGCCTACCTGCCATTGCGGATAGGCAAGCATGGCATCTTTTATTCGCTTTTTAGTAATAATTCGCAATGTGTATCCTTACACTTGAAATAATATCGCATTTTGCGATATTTGGCAATATTCGTTATTTGAGGCGAAATAGGTATATTAGTTTTGATTCCGTTTGTGTCAAATTTAGGGGTTTGAGTAGCCTGACGAGATGGTCCTCTCCACTCCGCTCTATAGAATCTTCGAAACTCTATATTGGCACATTGCGATGCCGCTTAGGAGGGAGGGGACCATCTCATCAGGCTACGAAGAGGTCAGGTAATCTGGGCGACAAACTCTCCGATGCACCGGTGCCGGATATTGCGCAACAATTGCAATTCACCAGCTTTTCCCTCATAAACAGGCACCGCTTCTATCTGCGCAATGAGTTCATCTGCTTGCTGTTGAATTTGAGCGCAAAGTTTGTCAATTTCACGCTCTGCAACGCGCTTACTTAACCTAAGCTCTTGCGCGAAAGCTAACACGTTCTCCCGGGTGACTTGCCCAAAGTTCCTGGCATTTCCCAATGGCTGAGACAACTCCTCATTAATATGCTCACCGGCAGCTGCGTAAACAGCTGTCGATAAAAGGTCATAATGCGGCATAAGCTGACAGTCATTCAAACTGTAGGAAAATGTCAGGTTTTTTAAGTGAGCATCGCCGTTACCAACAAGGAAATTAAACAGCGCCCAGCGAAACAAACGGATTGCCGTTTGCGCGGGAGCTCGCGTCAACGCAATTAGACGATTAAGCGCAATGACGTGACTTGCCCGGTATTTAGCCGCTGCAGAGATATCCAGAATTTGGCAACCGTCCAGAACATGAAGCCGCTTAATGTTTGGCAGTTGCCCAGTACGATCAAAGCGTTCAACAATGTAGACTGGTTCCGGGATATAATCGATAGCAACGCGTGGGACCGTTAACTGGCACTTTTCGGCCAATGTCATTACAAAGTGTTCATTGCGCACAGTAAACCAGTATGAGCCCGGTTCAGAGTGTTCCGGTTTTAAAATATGCGTTGATGGCACCTGTCCGCTTGGCTCAAAACGCTCTTTTCCTTTTATTACCAACAACATTTTATGCTGTGCACCTGCAAGCGACATGCGCTTACGTTCTTTATTATTGAGCTGAGTTTTCGGCAACTTTTGAATTCGTTGGCTTAGTTCTTTGTCCGACAACGGAAACAGTTCACCCGATGGCAGTTTCTCATCGGGTTTTAGCAAAGTAACAGCACCTGCTGATTCAGACCCTATAGCCTCTAAAAGCGCAAATGCGTCCTCTTTATCCAGTTGATAGTCTTTTGCCAGAACCTCACGAGCTTTCTCTTCCGGCAACAGGTTATCAAAAAACCATTGGACGGGACGTTTGGTTCCGGTATCTATGTGCTCTTTTTTGTTTAGGCTTAGCGAGGGCGTTAAAGCAAAACTTGTGGGTTCTTGTAGCCAACTTTTCGCGTATTCGAAAACCCAAAGCCCATTGTGCTCTTTTAGCTGCCCAACAGGCTTGTCGTTAATGTAAACGTCGAGTTGGCGCTCTTCGACAAGTGAGCTACTCATGATTGAGGCGCCCACTTAATTCAGTGAGCTTGTCGCTTAAAGCGCTGTCGGGAATGTCTAAGTAGACTTTTATGCCAAGTGCATTCAGTACATTTAGGGCTTTTTCCAGTTGTACTGTTGGCTTGCCATTTTCGAATTGACTCACAAAATTAATGCCACAGCCTGCAAAAGCGCCCGCTGTAGTCTGATCCAGCTCTTGCTGTTGCCGGACAACTTTTGCTACTTTTCCAATGACCTTTGTGTTTTTCGCCTCTAACAACATAGCAGCTCCTAATTCACGCAATAGAGTGAATGTAGGACTATTTTTAGATTAGATCAATATAATTCATTAGATATAGTGAATTGATGAAGATTCCTGGATGACTCTGCATTAATTCATCTGAACGAATGAATTTAGAGCTACAGCCGTTCGGCAAGATCAGCGGGCGCAATGTAACGCATGGCTTTGCCTTTGCTGGCTTTACCTAACAATAGTAAGTCTCGCTTGGAGAGGTCGTTTAAATAGGTCCGTGCGGTATTCTCATTACATCCAAGGTTGTTTGCCACGGTTTTCACGGTGAATACCCGCCCCGGGTTCTTCACCGCTTCTTTTAATATGTCCAGTTGCCCCCTTTTTAAAGCTTTGGCAACAGAGCTTTTTTCAACCCAATTCATGAACTCGAATATTTCTTTTTGTTTACGTTCTATGTATTCCCGCAAAGCATCAACTGCTTTCACCACAATGCCCACCTGATGATACAGAAAGTACGTTAGGTCATTATCGTCCGTTTCGGTGTATAAAAACGCCCGATCATAATCGGTACGTTTTTCCTGAATCAGTTTACTAATGGACACATACTCGAACAGCCAATAGCCCGATTTCAGCATGAACCAATAAAATAATGCTCTTGCTGTGCGCCCGTTGCCGTCGCCAAACGGGTGAATATAGGCCACCATAAAGTGCAGAATGATAGCTTTGACTAAAGGATGAATGAAGTTATCCGAGTTAAGTTGTCCGTGCTCTTCATTGGCAAACTGACACAGCTTTTCCATACGTTCCTGTAAGCTACGCGCCGCTGGTGGCAAATGCGCTACGTCGTTATATTGGTCGCGTATATCAATATCGTCGCGGGTTCTGAACTCACCCGGAACCGCGTCATTATCGATAGCATTATGGGTCGCTATCTCATGTAACTCCAAAATGAGAGGAATGTTTAATTCATCACTCTTCAGACTGACCGCCCGCTTCATTAAACGGTAGTTATTGACGATCATTTGTTCGGATTTGTTCTGTGGCTGACGCTCCGATTCAAGCATCTCTTTCGCAACTTTGCGCGTTGTCGACGCTCCTTCCAGTTGCGAAGACGTAATAGCCTCTTCCATCAATAAACTTTGGACTAAATAGGCATTCTTTTCCTGCTTTCCGAAGAAAGGATGATCGGAAACGCTTTGCGAACCTCCGGTCAGCTTATCAATATAATGGAGTTTTGCCTGTAAAGAGTCGGGGATACAGGCTTTAAAGCAAGATGCGTCATTGATAATGCATAATTCTGACAAATTGCGACTCACATTGGTTCTGGCAAGTTTAGTTGCTAACCATGCGAGCTCTGCGTTATCCCCTTTATTAACCCGCCACTTGAATTTGTCCCACGGTAAGTACTCACCTTTCGAGTTGGTGATACTATAAGTTTTCATTGCTTTAAAAACCGCCTCAGGTGGAAATTCTGAAAATAGTTTTTCCATAGAAGGTGGTACTCTAACCCTTGCCATTACTGTTATCCAAAGCGAACAATTGAATTTAAATATAGTAAAAAAACAAAGAAAACACAAATTTTAAAATTTACGTTTTAATATACTCCATAGATAAGTCGCATTAGTGATAGGAGCGACATATCAGGCTACTACCACTCAACAACAACCGGTTGTTCGAGGTAGGGGTTGTGGTGCGCGCGCAGGCTTTCTTTAGCGGCTTCTTCGGAGTTTAGCCCGTGGTCGATGCTGCCGTCGTTGTAGCGCAGGGCGAAGGGCTGGTTAAACGGCCGCGAGCGCACGCAGTCATAAAAAGCTTTCAGGGTACGGCAGGTTGTCGCTGTCATTTTGCTGTTACTGGTGTTGCCACTGGACATAGTTCACCTCGCGCGTTCAGTCGATGCAGATTGATCCACTGTTGTTCAAAGAGTTCGTTAAAAGCGACAGCCCTGGCCAGCGCCCGCTGAATGGTGGCTTCGTCGGCTTCGACAATAACCTGCAGCCGCATAGGCCGGTGCACAAAGTCGCTACCGTTATGCACTGACTGCCAGGCCAGCCCCTGACGCAAGTCACCACCGTTACCTTCAAAAACACCAATGTCGTTGGCTACCCGGTTATGCAGCAATTTATTGCCGCTACCCAGTTGTTTGGGCTCGGTTACTGAGCAGTAGTACTGCCAGTTTATCCAGTTAGCAACGAGGCCCGGCGCGCTCATAAGCTGAGCCAGCAGCTCTCCGTCAGGGTCATTGATACTGTTGTAGTCGTGCAAAAAGTTACTGCCGATAGTTTCAGCAGAGGTTAACCGCTCAGACTGTCCGAAAAATAAGACGTTGTTGTCAGCCAGCCCCCACTCCGGGCGTAGTTCAGCCCAGTGGCCGGAGCGTGTTTTGCGATCTTTTTCTGACTCGCCACTGGCTTGGGTTAGCTGTTCCGTTGCTGCGCGGAACACTTGTTTGACGCTGTCCGGCACGGTATTGGATAACCAGATAACCTCGTCGGTGACGGTTTCGTGCATGGCCGAATGGAACTGAGTCGATTCGGGAATAGCGACGCCCCGCTCGCTCAAATGCTCACGAATATCCTGGTTGTTAAGCAGCCGTACTAACACCCGGGCACTTAACGCACCGGTTTGCCCGCCGCAGGCACCACAGTTAAGACCGGCGCGTTGAGCGTTGTTACTATGATGCGAGCCATGCCCGACCAGCACAATATGCTTCGCAAATTGAGTAAACTGCATTCCCGCCAGAGCCTGCTGGCATATATTGACCAGCGACTCCATTGGCGCCTCGCCGTTGTGCTCACAAATGCTGCCGTCGGCAATGTACGCATTATTAGCCGTAGCCAGTTGTCCGGGCACACCGGTGATTAAGGACTTCAGTTTACTTAAGCCCAGCGCCTCAACGCCACTGAACATGGAGACCGGCGCATTGAACATATTGCTTAATAAGGAACCAACCGATTGCCGACGCGCTGGTGCTTTAATGTAGTACGCCGGTTGCAGTAGCCCCGGAACATGAGGCGTATCGCGTTTTTTTCGCTGAATGGCCAGCGGTACACCGAAAAACCCGGCAAAGCCTTTGCTTTGTACGTAGCTACCCAGGCTTTTTCCGGCCCGCTCAAGCGCGCGACGGTAACGCTCTGAACGCACGTCGATACAGAACACCGCTTGCAGATGTGGCGTGTTGTTCTCTTCTGCCGTGTCGGGCTTAAACTGCAACCTGTTTAGCTGCGAGCGTTCGTAAGCCGCCTGCCACTGCCACAATAAGCTATTGTGCTGCTCAATATGAGCCACCTGCCCTTCACAATTTTCAATTTGTGCGCTAAGCGCCTGCTGCAGCTGCTGATAAACCTTAGTATTGGTGCGCTCAGCCAGTTGCCACAGAATGTATTCCCAGGCCAGCCGAATGCACAGCAGCTCGAATACCCACTGGCTGTCCTGACGGGCGTCCTGATACGAAAATGCCGCGGCCCAGCCCCATAAGTCACTGATAAGCGCCTGGCTGTAACAGCGAAGGGCGTAATCTGACGCGTCACTTAAAAAGTTGTCATGGCACACTTGCATAAGCGTGTGCGGGTCGTCCGGCAATTGTGCGAATAACTCGTTGAGTTCGGCCTCGTCCATTAAGGTTTCAATGCCGCGATCGGCACGCGAAATAGTCAGCCAATGCTGATACAACGAACTGTCTTTGCCAGCCTGCTGAAAACGGGTTGGAAACTGCATAAATAAGCCACAGGTTTGGCTAATTTGCAGCACCACTTCGTCGTTCCAGCGCATTTTGCGGCGACGGCGCGTGTATTTGTCCACCAACTGACTGAGGTTACGCCATTGCGGCAACTGCGCTTTTAGCAGGGCGCGCTGCTCCAGCTCGTTTACCATTTTTTTCGTGACCAGCGCGGCGTCTATTCGGTTTTGCTGCCATTGTTGCCAGTAAAAGTCCGGGCTCATGAGCAAACGTGTCCCGGCGCTGTAACGCCAATGTGCGGCAACTCCGGCTACCGGCTGCTGGCGGTAATGCCAGAAGGGATTAACCGCTATCCACTGAGACAACGGCCATTGCGGCGCAATAGCTTTACTCACCTGCCCGGCAATAGTCGCCAAACGATTCGCTGTGCTCATGAGTGTTTCTCCCGCTGAATGCGATCCTGCCGCTGGTAGTAGTGAATGGGGTGACTGGGCCAGAGCCACAGCACCAGCCGCGTTAACCATTCGTCGAGATACAACCCGGCGTTTAAGGTAATAAACCAGCGCTGGCTAAGCCGGTGCGACGGCGTGTGATGCACCAGCCAGTAAGTAAAGGCAAAGGCGTTGAACATAAGGGTTACAGCAGGCTCCAGCCAGACACTGCTGAACGGTGGCTGCGGCTCAATAACCTGATGCGCCAGCGCACCCAGCAAAAGATAAACCACGACAGTTAACGCCGATACTGCAATTCGCAGCAGCTTCTGATGCAGGTTCATCCATAAGGTGGTGAGTGCCATAGCCAGTAACGCCGAAGGAAGCCATTTTGGGGTACCCAGAAACCACCAGCAGGCGGCGGCAATAATGCCCTGAAACGCGATAAAGACAATGCCAATACGCCACAGTGAACGGGCCTTGGGCTGCTTTATTATTGCCACCTCGCTTACCGACAAAAACGCATGGGCTTTGTACACCGAGTGCGCCACCAGATGCAGTAGGGCTAAGTCGTAATAACCCAGACCAATTTCCAGCAGCATAAGCCCCATTTGCGCGCTGGTAGACCAGGCTAAGCGCACTTTTATACTAATGCGGGTAGCCATAATAAGCGCGGCAAAGCAGCAGGACGCCGCCGATACCAGACACAGCAGCCACACCGCCGGTGCACTGTTGCTCCACAGCGGTACCGTTGCCAGCAGCAAAAAACCACCCAAGTTAATAATGCCGGCATGCAGTAAAGCAGAAACCGGGGTCGGCGCTTCAACCACCTGAATAAGCCAGCCGTGCAAGGGTAGCTGAGCGCATTTAATCAGTGCCGCCATAACCAGGCACAGCGCGGCAATGTGCTGAGAGAGGTGCGCAGGGGCAGTGCCGAACTGCTGCAAAGACGTGTCCAGCTGCAGACTGCCGGTTGTTAAGTACATAATAATAAAGGCCGTGCCAAGGAAGGTCTCAGAGCAGCGTGCCAGAATGAATTTTTTATGGGCCGCCAGTACGGCGCGGTCGCGTTCGGGGTAAAACATGAGCAGGCTGTGCAGCTGCAGGCTTATTGCCATCCAGGCGGCGAAAAACACAATAAGGTTATTGCTGACAATAAGAATGAAGACCGCTATAAGACAGCCAACCAGCTTGGTGACGAATGCGCGGCGGCGCGGGTCCAGCCGAAAGTTTCTAAAGGCGTAGCGCGTAACAACCCACGCTAATACTGCAACCAGCACCAGTAAAACCGGTCGTATGCCCGATAGTGTCAACCATTCCGCCATGAATGCGCCTCGTGTGTCTTGTTTGGAGCAATTATGGGCGCTGGCTTGATGTTAAGTAAAATAGATATAAACTATAAATTCATTCGTTTTAAGTGAACGGTTGGTAAGCCCGATGAATTATAAACACCTTTATTACTTTTGGCACGTGGCAGAAAACGGGCATTTAACCCAAACAGCACAGAAGCTTCATGTGTCGCAGTCGGCGTTGTCGGCGCAAATAAAGCAATTGGAAGAGTGGCTGGGTACGCCACTGTTTGAGCGCACAGGCCGTAAGTTAGTACTGACTCAGGCCGGGTACATTGCGCGCCAGTATGCCGACCGCATTTTTCACGAAGGTGAAAACCTGGTTAACCAACTAAAGCAAGGCATGGAGGGCAGTGATTTGGTTGTGCGCATTGGTCATGCCTCGACCATGTCGCGTAACTTTGTGGAAGCTTTTATTCATGAGTTGATACACCAGCAGGATGTTCAGTACCGGCTGCATTCGATGACACCCGACCAGTTATTTAACGAGCTGGCGGATCACCAAATTGATATTGCGCTGGCCAATACCAGTGTGCGCGGCAGCGATAAGCAACTGTGGCAAAGCCGCTTACTGGCGCGGCAGCCGGTGTCGATTATTGGGCCACTGGGGCGCGACATAGAACAGTTAACCGACGCGGCTTTGCGTGACAATAACTGGGTGTTGCCGCCGGAAAACATGCCGCTGCGGGCGGCATTCGATATGCTCAGTGCGGAATACAACTGGCAACCGCGGGTGCTGGCCGAAGCCGACGATATGGCGATGCTGCGCCTGTTAGCCAGGGATACCGGCGCGCTGGCGGTGATTCCGGACGTTGTGGTTCGGGACGAGTTGACCAGCGGGCAATTGAAGCGCTATTTAACCCTGCCCAATGTGTTCGAACATTTTTACGCCATAACTCTGAAGCGCCCGTTCGAACACCCCATGGTTGCCAAGCTGCTGCAGCGCTTTGTGTGATCTTGGGTATACCAGTTGAGGCCGGTTATACCCACCGTATGGGTTGGCGTCCGTGCTGCTGTAAATAGTCGTTGGTTTTGCGGAAATGGTTGGCGTCGAAGAACCCGCGATGCGCTGACAGCGGCGACGGGTGCGGTGCGGTCAGTATGCAGTGTTTATTGCCGTCAATAAGCGGTATTTTTTTCTGCGCGTGGGCGCCCCAGAGCAAAAACACCACATGATCGGTCGCTTCCGACACTCTCTTTATAACGGTGTCCGTAAAGGTTTCCCAGCCCCAGCTGGCATGGCTGTGTGCGTTGCCCTGCTCTACCGTAAGTACTGTATTCAGCAGCAACACGCCCTGCTCGGCCCAATGGGTTAAGTCGCCATGCTGGGGCAATTCCGCATCCGGGTAGTCTATGGCGATGGCTTTAAACATGTTGCGCAGCGACGGCGGAAACTTTACGCCCTCAGGTACGGAAAAACTCAAACCGTGCGCTTGCCCGGGACCGTGGTAGGGGTCCTGCCCCAGAATAACCACTTTGATGTTTTCCGGGTCGGTCAGCTTCATCGCGTTAAAAACATCCTCTTTCGGCGGGTACACCAGGGTGTCCTGCCGCGCCTGCTCTACGCGCTGCCACAGCTTCTGAAAATAAGGCTTCTGCTTTTCTTCGGCTAAAAGAGTGCTCCAGGGCATGATCTTCTTCCTTTGTTTTGTGTCAGGCTACAATTCCTGATAACTCAACTGTTTTACGTCGACTTCGCTTAGTAATTTAGCCAGTGGTGCTGAAAAATGTTCGGGGGTTTTCTGCTCTAGCTTCACGGCTATTACATTCTGTTTGTTGCTCAACCAACGGATGGTAAACAGAGTTGAGCTGACATCGCCGACATAAGTACAGGACTCGGGAAACTGCGGTAGCAGCAGTTCAAACCCAACCCGATTGTCAATATGCACCAGCTCCGGGTGCTTTTGTTTAAAGTGCTCAATATAGTTTGACCGCGGGTGAGCTTTTAACGCAATACGGCTTTTCTCGGTTTTGCGGCTGAAAATATCCACCATTCTGTCGAGGTGTTCATTCACGTCTTTATAGAAGGAATCACCCGTTAATATAATAACGTAATCGACATTCTTTAACGGCTCTATGTCGATATCTGCCAACGCCAGCAAGTTCTTATTAAACTCATCGAACTCGGGCAGTTTAAACGCCGCTTTTGAAATAGGCTCAACGTTCTTGTTCCGCAAAACTGGGTGTATCAGCTCCGGGAAGGTAGCGTGAATGGTCGATATCCACTTAGACGCACCTATCATTTGCGGGCTGCTCCACCACATGCCGTAAGCCAGCTTCTTCAATAAAGGGTCGACGTAGTTGTGCACGAAGCTGTGCATGTGCCGGTGGCCCAGATAGGTTTGGGTTCCTTCATCCAGATAATGGCCTTCAGCACTGTTTTTACCCCGGTTCGCCAGATGCATGGTGTATTGAAACTCGACACTACGATCGGAGCCGGTATAAACCCGTGACGGAGGCATTTCTTCAACCAGATCGGCCAGCCTTTTCAGCCGTGCTTTACGCTTACTGAGCTTACTTTTTATGTGCGCATCGCTGAAGCTAATAACGGTTTCAAAAATAGAGCTGTTTTCCAGCGCCTGCGTAAATAACAGACGATTGCTTTCAAGGTAATAATCGATAACCGCAACATTAATGTCGTCTTTATGACTCAGGGCCGTGGTGACACTGAACAGCAGGTGCAGCGGCGATGAAATAAAATAGTAATTAACTTTTTTCACGTTTGTCCCAGTCTACAAAAACTTTTTGTTTGGATATTGCCCAGAACGCTTCCAAGCGCAAGGTACTGATAAAACCCTCGGCGCTATTGCCCTCACCAAATTCTGACGATGGCTCAAAGCGTTTGGTTTTAAAGGTTTTTATGGCCTCTAAAATGGCCGGCGTCTGTTCTTCCACATTTAAGATAGACCCGGCTGTAGCCCGGCTTTGCTGTCTGCTGCCCAGGTTAATGGTGGGTATGCCGTAAAACGGCGCTTCGCGAACACCCGCGCTTGAATTACCGATGATCATATTGGCGTTTTTCAACAGCACCAAAAAGTATTCGAACCGAATACTGGGGTAAATGCGGAAACGCGGATGGTTCTCGCAGCGTTTTAGCTCCGCCAGAATGGTGTCGGTGCCGTGGTCGTTATTGGGGTACACCACCACAAAGTTTTCATCACTTTCCAGCATGGCATCAACAGTCGACTTGATGTTCGACTCCAGCGACTCAAGCTCGGTGGTCACCGGATGGTACATAAACACCGAGTAGTCTTTAAACGCAATGTCGTACTTTTCTTTTACCGTGTCCAACGACGGCAAATTCGGTGAATTCATCACATCGAGGTCGGGCGAGCCGATGGTAAAAATGGACGACTTAGCCTCGCCCAGCTGCACCAGTCGCTCCTGCGCTTCGCTGTTGGACACAAAGTGCGTGTGCGCCATTTTGGATATGGAATGACGGATAAGCTCGTCAATGGTACCCGACACCTCGCCGCCTTCAATATGGGCAACCAGAATGTTGTTCAGGCTACCCACAATGGCACCAGCCATGGCTTCTACCCGGTCGCCGTGAACCACAATAACGTCCGGGTTATTCTCGTGAATGTAGTCCGACAAACCGGTAATGGTTTTCGCCAGAACCACGTCCATGGTGTCGTTTTTGGTCTGATTAATGTACTTATAGCTCGAGGCTATTTTCAGGCGCTCGACTTCTATGGAAGTCATGCCGTAGCGGGACATCATGTGCATGCCGGTAATAAACAGCTGAACTTCAAAGTCATCCGCTTTATCGGTGACTTCAATTAAACTTTTCAGTTTGCCAAAGTCGGCACGGGTACCGGTTACGAAAAGCACCTTTTTTTCATTACTGAACATCCTCGGAGCGCAATTGAACATCGTTTTCTATGTCTTGAGCGGCGGTTTTACCCATTAAGTTTTCGTAGTCGTCGGCCAGAAACTGGCCAGTTCCCGGACGCTTAACCCATAAATTGTCCTGACTAAAGGTTTCGCCTTTTTTAATGGGCTTAATGGTGACTACGCTGGCGTAAGCAAAGTCGATGGTCACCTGCTCTTCAGCTACCGCGCCTTTCTGGCCGCCACGCATGGCTTTCATGCGCTTTGACTCCTGAATGAGCGAACGACACTCTTCGGTGTCCATAGAGCAGTTAATGTCCGGCCCGGTACGCTGTTTGTGGTCAGTAAAGTGGCGTTCCAGAATAGAGGCACCAACGGCTACAGCCCCCAGGCAGGCGAGGTTATCAATGCTGTGGTCAGACAAACCAACAACCGCGTCGTCAAAAGCGTCCTGCAACTGGTTCATGGCACCTAAACGGATCAGGTTATCCGGTGTTGGGTACACGTTAGTGCAATGCAACAGGGCATACTGCACGCCGTGCTTTCGGAAAATATCTACCGCTTTAGCAATAGACGGAATGTCGTTCATGCCGGTGCTGAGAATAATCGGCTTTTTGTACGACGCCACAAGCTCCAGCAACGGATAGTTGTTACATTCTCCGGAGCCAATTTTGTAGCCTTCAACACCCATACGCTCTAAACGCTCGGCGGCGGCGCGTGAAAACGGCGTACTGATGAATATGGCGCCTTTACTTTCGACGTATTCTTTCAGCTTGGTTTCGTCTTCTTCGTTCAGCGCGCAACGCTCTATAATTTCGTAGATAGACACATCGGCATTACCCGGAATGACTTTCTTCGCGTCGGCACTCATTTCGTCTTCAACCACGTGCGTCTGGTGCTTAATAATTTCAGCGCCCGCAGAGACAGCTGCGTCGACCATTTCATAAGCGGTTTTCAGGCTGCCTTCGTGGTTAATGCCTATTTCAGCCACCACAACCGGGTCGTGGTCGTAACCAATTTCGCGCGAGCCAATTTTCATTACTGGGTGTTTTTCCGGGGTGTTAGCCATGTTGCGCTTTCTCCATAATCTGTTCGGCAAGTTGCAGGTCACTTGCTCTGTCAATGTCGACAGACGCCTCTTCGCTCATAATGTAAGGGTAGACATTTTGGCGCGGAATACCGCCCCCAGCTTCAAAGGCTGCTGTACTAAATATATAAATGGCACCGTTGGGATGAACGGTACGAGGAAGGTCCTGACGGCGCATATAAGGCGCGTCCAGACTCAAAAGGCCCGATAAAGACCCGTCTGAATTCAATTTGTAAGCTTTCGCAGCAGAATGTGCCGGTTCAATAACACTTAAAACACAGTTGGCGTCGCTGTCCGCATAAATACGGTAGGCTTCGTCAATATGCTGTGCGGCTCTTAAAGGGGATGTCGGTTGCAGCAACGTTACGCTGTTAACCTTAAGCGACTGCTTTTTTAAGTAATTAATGGCGTGTTCAATAACCGGTTCGCTGCTGGTGTCGTCCTGTGCCAGCTCTGCCGGCCGCGGAATAACCTGAGCTCCGGCCTGCTTGCTGACCTCAGCAATGGCCGCATCTTCTGTCGACACATAAACGGCGTCAACCGACTCGGCTTTTTGTGCAGCCAGTATAGTCCAGACAATAAGCGGCTTACCGTTAAGTAACGCGATATTTTTCCCGGGTAGCCCTTTCGAGCCACCGCGGGCGGTTATCAATGCAACATTCATTCGTTTTATTGACCTGACGACTTAAAAATATCGCGTAGTTTATCACGTTCTACGGTGACTTAGTCTACCTGAGTTATTCGTCCCGGTATTTTTCAAACCAATGCAGAATGTAAGCGACTTTATTCATCAGGTTACTGGGCCGCGCGTAAATACCATGGCCTGAGTCCTGAATGCGCACCATAGCGGTGTCCACACCTTTCAGTTTCAGTGCCTGATAATACTGCTCGGTTTCGGACATGGGCGTACGGTAGTCGTTTTCACCAGTTAACAGCATGGTTGGCGTAGTCACATTGCCGACGTAGCTGATGGGTGAATACTTCATGTAATGTTCCATATTCTCCCACGGCAGACCCGGGAACCAGTACTGATAGAAAAAGTTATACATATCGGCAGTGAGCACAAAGCTGTACCAGTTAATGACCGGCTTAGCCACCACCGCGGCTTTAAAACGGTCGGTATGGCCGACTATCCAGGCAGTTAGCACGCCGCCGCCACTACCACCGGTAACGTAAAGCTCGTCTTTGTCGATAAAGCCTTTGTCGATAACCGCGTCTACACCGTCCATTAAGTCGTTGTAGTCGTGGCTGGGGTAGTTGTGGTGAATTTCATTAGCAAAGTCCGAGCCGTAGCTGGTGCTGCCGCGCGGATTAGTATAAAGCACCACGTAGCCTGCCGCTGCGAACAACTGAATTTCAGCCGCAAACCGAGGACCATAGTTGGTATGCGGACCGCCGTGAATTTCCAGCATTAGCGGGTAGTCTTTGTCTTTATCGAAACCCGGTGGGTAGGCTATCCAGCCCTGCAGGTCGATGCCGTCAACGCTCGATTTATAGCGAACTTCTTCTACTTTGGCTAATTGCTTGTGCGCCAGTGCGTCCTCGTTCAAACGAGTTAACTGTTGCACGTCACCGTCGTCCCACAGTGCCAGCTCCGCAGGACGCATTGGGTTAGAGATAGTGAACGCTAAACGGTCGCCTTTGGCTACGCTGAAGTCACCACCGCCGTATGGACGGGCATAAGACAGACCGCCGACTCTGTTGGTTAGTTGGCTATGCTCTCCGTCTAAGTCGGTGCGCGCCAGCTGTCCGACCCCGTTGTCGTCGTAGGTAAAGTACACACCCTGGCTGTCGCTGTCCCATTCAAAGCCTGTAACGCCGCGGTCTAAGTCTTCAGTCAGCAGTTCGACGTCGGAACCGTCTAAGTCCATTACGTACAAATTAGAGGCCTGAAAGCTCATTTTGGTGTCGTCATAACCGGTAAAAGCAATTTTTTCGCCGTTTGGAGACACTTTTGGCGAACCATCGGGCCCATCGCGCTCCGTCATTGCCGTGATTTTCTTGCTGCTTAGAGTTAAACGATAAATTTCGCTGTTAACCGGCTGGCGAAAAGCGTCGTCACGACGGTTTGCCGAGAAGAAAATATGCTTACTGTCCGGCGACCAAGAGAGTTGCCCACCGTGATTAAATTCTTCGTCTGTTAGCTGACGTGGGGAGCCACCGGTTGCCGGTATCACGTAAATTTGCTGGTGTCCGTCTTTGGCGTAACCACCGCCGTCATAGCGATAGTTGCCTTTGTCGATATATTTAGGCGCAGCAGTCCAGTCCGCACTCTCAGGTTTGCCCGGCAAGCTGACCGGTGCAGGCTGTGATTTCGGCGTAAACATGGAAAACGCAATTTGACTGCCATCGGGTGACCAGCTCAAGCCTGACGGTGCTTGCGTTAACTGGGTAACCGCCGCGCTGTCACCGGAGTCGACCCAATAAATATGAACCTGCGGCGAGCCGGTTTCGGTTGAGACGTAAGCTAAACGGTCGCCACTGGGTGACCATACCGGCTGGCTTTCACTGCCCTGGCTGCCGGTTAACGGCCGAATATCACCGTCTGGCAGGCTGGCCCATAAGCGCCCGACTTTGCGGTCGTTATTTATATCCATAGACTGACGAACAAAGACCGTCCACTCGCCGCTGGGGTGAATGGTCGGTGATGATGCGTATTCCAACGTAAAGATGTCTTCTAACTGGAGTTTTTCCTGGGCTGCCGCTGTGCCCGAAAGCATCAGCGCAGCCGCTGTTATTATCCATTTTTTCATTGTTTTTCTCCCCGGAAATTGCATAAACCTGACGCATGGAGCCTGACATTTATGTCAGGTGAGATATTGTTCCTGACATAAATGTCAGACTACAAAAACTAAAAAACCGCCTCAGTAGAGACGGTTTTATCGTAATTCACACCTTGAATCAATGTACTAGAACGCGTACGAGAAGCTAACTGACGCATAATCGCGGTCGGACAGCGGATCCAGTTCTTCGTCAGAGTACATGGTGTAGCCTAAGCTGACTTTGTACGTTGACAGATAATCTGCAACCAAATTCAGACCCAAAGACTTCCGACCTTCAATGAAATTACTGTTTGTCGAGTAACCATTCACATCATGATTAAACTGAATAGTCGGGTTCAGACCCCAGCCCTGCCATACGTTTGAGTACTCAAACTGGAAGCGGGTGCGGTAGCCCCAGGACGTTGACGTTGCAAAACCTTCGCAGTTGCCCACCCGGCTTTGCAGAAAACCAGCAAGTTTTCCCTCACCAGCTTGCTCAGCCGCACCAATTAACGGGTTCATGTCAGTTTGAGTTAAGCACTTACCGTATAACGGCAAGCGTCCGTAGCGCTGTTCCTGAAGCCCCGGCAGGTCGTGTACGCTGTTCATGGCCAGTTCGCCCACGAAAGTCATGCGGTCAGAACCCCACAGACGGTCAACGAAACGCACAAAACTCACCTGAGCCTGGCTAACATCTAAGCGGTCATAGCCATGTGCAACTTCTTCACCGCCTATGGCCACGTTATTAAAGCGGTCAGAGAACGTACTTGGCACGTTAGGTCGCAGACCCGTGGTGAGCAGTTCAGTGGTATTAATTTGCACCGGCACACCGTCGCGGTAGCTGTATTCACCCGCGATGGTCCACAAACCAATGTTTGAACTGAAGCTCAAGCCATAAACACTGGTGTCTTCAGGGTATTCAAGTACTAACCGTGGACCATCAATTGGATAGCCGTTGCTATCAGGTGAGGACCAGGTAAAACCAAGGTTTAATGGTGATACACCCTCTTCACTCGGACGTGGATCCACTGCCCAGTTATAAGCCGAAATAATAGGCGTGTTGTTATGCAGGTTCAGGTAATAAACACCAAACTCTGTGTCTAAGTCCATTGAGTAGTAACGCAGGTTTGCACCCCACTGACCACTGTCTGAGGCTTCTAAAACAGGATTGCTACCAATATAAGCGCCAGCTTGTACCGACTCAAAGTCGCTTAGGTAACTGTCAGGATCTCCCGGAATACCCTCGACTGGGTCGCCTGGAATCAATTGAGGGTTAAGCGTCACTTTACCACAACCGGGGCCACCGATAATATCAACGCTTGAGAAGTAAGTACCGCAGCCATCCAGCTTGGTGTTGTCCCACTCGTACTGGTAAAAAGCTTCTAAGTTCAGCGTATTGGTTAAACCAATGCTGGTGCTGAACATACCAACCGGCAGCAAAGCTTCTTTAACTTCAGCGCCCGGGCGGCGTGATGCGTTCACGTCTAACGGGTTAATGTCATTAATGCCGTTGAAAACAAAGGTACTTTCGCCCCAGCTTAATACCTGACGCCCCAAACGTACGTTAGTTGGCATGCCGCCTAATTCAAAGTTGGCATAAACGAACGCATCGAGTAATTCGACACCTTTGCCCTGCGAGTAATTGTCAAAGATATCGTCGTTTAACTTGGTGTCAGGGTAGTAATTATTACCGGCATGGCCATGCGGCATGTTTTCTTCCGAAACCACATAGTCGTACCAATAGTTGAAACGAATAAAGGCACCGTGGTCGCCACCATCAATGCTTAAATCGTGTACGCCTTTAAAAACCGATGACACTAAGTCACCTTTATCGAAGTTCAGGTTGCCGTCGTCGCCGACACTGGAGCCCGCCGTGCCTCCGGCCATGTTACCCGGGTGTACAAGGTTGCTCGCCTGATCTTCCATACGCCACGAGGCGCCGTAAGACAGAATAGAATCGAATTTAATTTCATAATCGCCGACTTCGAAGTCAGCTGCCTGGCTTGGTACTGCGAAGCTCAGTGCAATGGCCGTAGCCAGAGGAAGTTTTTTTAGCATAGTTGTTCTTCTTTTCATTGTGAGCCACCTAATCTTTTTAACTTGTTTGGCGGTTATGTCTGAATCATGTCCGATGAGTTAAAAATATGCAAGTATATGAACACGAAAATATAACAAGTTGTCAGAAAAAGTGCGGGGAAATGTCGCTACTGACGGCTAAAACTGCGCGCCAGCAGCGATTTTTAACAGCTAAATAGAAGTTAAATTTTACTGTTTAATTCCGGTAGTACGTCGAACAAGTCGGCGACTAATCCGTAGTCTGCTACCTGGAAGATAGGCGCTTCTTCGTCTTTGTTGATAGCAACAATGACTTTAGAGTCCTTCATACCGGCTAAGTGCTGTATAGCACCACTAATGCCAACCGCAATATAAAGCTGCGGCGCAACAATTTTACCGGTTTGACCAACCTGCATGTCGTTTGGCACAAAACCCGCGTCTACCGCAGCGCGTGATGCACCCACTGCAGCGCCTAGTTTGTCGGCTACGTCTTCCAGCAGGTGGAAGTTTTCGCCGTTCTGCATACCACGACCACCAGAAATAACGATTTCTGCCGATGTCAGGTCAGGACGCTCAGACTCTGCCAGCTGCTCGCCGACAAATTCCGATTTGTCGTTGTTAAAGACCGAGTCGATGTTTTCAACGTCGCCGCTACCGCCTTCTTCTGCGACAGCATCGAACGCCGTTGCACGAACAGTAATGACTTTTATGTTGTCTTCTGACTGCACAGTGGCAATGGCGTTACCGGCATAGATAGGACGCTTAAAGGTGTCTTCGCTTTCTACCGAGATAATGTCAGAAACCTGTGCTACGTCTAGTAGTGCAGCAACGCGCGGCATGAAGTTTTTGCCGGTGGTTGTGGCCGGCGCCAGAATGTGGCTGTAGTTTTTGCCTAAATCGGCAACCAGTTCGCTGATGTTTTCAGCTAATTGATGCTCGTAAGCTTCATTGTCGGCCAGCATGACTTTTTTCACGCCGTCGGCTTTTGCTGCGTTCTCAGCAACGGTTGAGCACCCTTTACCGGCAACCAGCACCTCGATGTCGCCACCGATTTTCTGTGCAGCGGCTAACGTTTTCAGGGTTGATGGATCAACCGCGTTATTGTCGTGTTCTGCTACCACTAAGATGCTCATAATACTTTCGCCTCGTTTTTCAGTTTGTCGACCAGCTCATCTACGTCAGCTACTTTCACACCGGCACTACGTTCAGCAGGCGTTTCAACTTTCAGCAGCTTAATAGTGCGCTTAACTTCCACACCCAGCTCGTCCGGGCTTGTGGTTTCCAGCGGCTTACGCTTAGCTTTCATAATGTTTGGCAACGACGCGTAACGCGGCTCGTTCAGGCGCAGGTCGGTAGTGACAACCGCCGGAAGATTCAACTTAACCGTTTGCAAGCCGCCGTCGATTTCCCGAGTGACATTAACAAAACCGTCGCCTACTTCCACTTTAGACGCGAAAGTACCCTGTGGCATACCGGTTAAGGCGCCCAGCATTTGGCCAGTTTGGTTGTTGTCTGAGTCGATAGACTGTTTGCCCAGAATGACCATGTCAGGGCTTTCTTTCTCTACGACGCCTTTTAAGATTTTGGCAGCAGATAAAGAGTCTGGCATGTCGTCGGTTTCAACCTGAATGGCACGGTCAGCGCCTAATGCTAAGGCGGTGCGAAGCTGCTCCTGCACCGCTTTAGGGCCAATAGAAACAACAACCACTTCGTCTGCAGTGCCCGCTTCTTTCAGGCGCACGGCTTCTTCTACCGCAATTTCACAGAATGGGTTAAGTGCCATTTTGACGTTTGCCAAATCGACATCGGACTGATCTGGTTTAACACGCACCTTGACGTTGTAGTCAATGACGCGCTTAACCGCGACAAGTATCTTCATGTTGCCTTCCTTTTTCTGGAATGTTCTGAATGTTGGTTTTTATTATGTTGCCATTATCCTAGACTGGCGTCGATCTCACAAGTTATGGGAGAATAAAACTCTATTTCCGTAAGGGAGAGTTTACATGGCCAGCTGGGAGCAGCTTTTTCGTCACTTAGTTCAACAAGCCAAAAGTCTACCAGAATATCCGCAGGAATGTCGTGATGACGATCATCTGGTGGGTGGCTGCGAGGCTAAAGTATGGCTGTGGCTGGATACTTCTGACCCGCAAGCGGTCGTTATTCGCTTTGATTCTGAGTCACGCATTGTGCGCGGCTTACTGGCGCTGCTACAGCAGCGGCTGGATGGCTGCTCAGTAGCGGAAATAGCGGCCTTTGATATTGACGCCTTTTACCGCGCCGAAGGCCTCGACAACGCCCTAAGCCCTTCGCGCAGCAACGGCCTGTACCAGGTAGCCAAAACCTTGAAGTTGCGGGTTATTGAGGCGTGAGAGAGCGCTGAGGTTATAGTAACTACTGCGGAGGACGCCCGTGAATACATCCCTGTAGGGCTTGGGCAGCGCCATCCTTGGCGCTGCACACCTCCGCAGTAGCTCCCATAACCGTCGGGCGCGCTCACGATACCTTCAATGTACGGCGCTTTAACCGAGCGGATCCCGGAACCAGGCCAACTTTTAGTCCAAAAGGCTTAAACAGTCTATTAATGACATCACTAGAATAATTACCCAAGTCATTTTCCACTTCCGAAACGGTCTTTCGGGAAGTTCTTGTGAGCTTGGCATAGTCGCTTTGATTCATTGCAGTAATTTTTTTTCTAAACTCCTGCAACGCTTGTCCCTGGCTTATTTCACCCTGTAATAGCTGTAGCGCAATGCGCTCAATAAGAGCTTCTCGCTCTTCGCCGCTAAGCCGGTTATTTTTGCTCATAGCAGCCCCCAGCGTTTCAGTTTTTCTGGAATATTTGCCAGTCCGACTTTGGGCATGGTCATAATACTGTCTGGAACGCCCCGCTTTCTTAATCTGCTTTCCAAGCCAATAAGTTGCTCAGCCGTCGTATTCAGGTCACTGAGCAATTGTTCAGGTTTTATTAAGTCAGAAAGCTCCTCGCAGATGGCGCTAAAGTTATATTCGCCGCCGCTTTCCATTGGCTCTCCCCAAACGGTCGATCTTGGTACACCTTCGGGGTCTGCTCGCATTGGAGCAAAATCATAAATTGGAGTGAGCTTTATGCCGCTTTCATCTCTGAAAAATGCCGTGTTGCGACCGTGATTATCCGAGTTACCAAAAGCGATATTCAATAGATCCCGCCGTACCCATTCGGTTACGAACGCCTCTACATTAAAATAAGCTCCCTGCTCTTTCACCATGTATGAGTTTTCAATTTTGCTGACTAACTCACGTATTACATCGGCATGACGAAGACGTACACCGGGCGCTCGCTTTAATATTGAATAGACAGACTCCATAGCCTTACGAGTAACGACGCCATTAACAGCTTCAACGTCGAAACGAGGAAGCCAAAGTGACGGAAAGTTATCTCCTTCTTCAAGCCTCATCTGTTCGGTTGCTATGGTGCTAACTCCTATTTCCTCGAGCTCGCAATAAAAGTGATATTCCGCGCGCAGGATATCGCAGTCAATTTGCTTTCGTTGACCCCGGGGAAATTTCACCAGATAAAATGCGTCCTGAGTATTGGTTCCGTCTTGAAACGTATCTATCCAAACTTCGTCATTATTATTGCATCGCAGCAACAGTTTTGGCGCTTCCCCGCCCGGCTCGTTCAGTAAAAGTTAACATGGCTATGTCCTGCCATTGGCTTTGCAAATAAGCCTGTATCGTCAGACTATTCATGAAGCACCTGAAGTTGAGTGATATTACACTCAAAATAGACAAATAAATCTATTTTTGCAACCTATACCACGCAAAAGGTTATTTTTTGGATGTCAACCGCTTCAATAACGTAGCAGTAGCTTGCATGGCGAAGCTGCAGGTGACCACCATGGCGGCACCGAAGCCGGAGCTGCAGTCCATGCGCATGGTGCCGGAGCCGGGTTTTTGCAGTGTGACTTCACCTTCTTGCTCACCGGAAATTATTGGATAGCGCAGTTGCTCTTCGGAATAGACACAGTCGACGCCCCATTTACGTTTGGGGTTCTTGGAGAAGCCGTAGTCGCGGCGCAGTTGTGAGCGTACTTTGGCCAGTAACGGGTCTTGTTTGGCTTTGGCTAAATCACCGACACGGATCATGCCAGGGTCTATCTGCCCACCGGCGCCGCCACACACTACTAAGCGTAGCTTGCGGCGTTTACACCAGGCCACCAGCGCCGCTTTGGTGTTAACGCTGTCTATGGCATCGAGCACGGCATCGGCGCCGGTCAAGTATTCTTCAAAGTTTTCCGGCAACAAGAAGTCATCAATAACCTTTACTTCGCAGTTGGGGTTAATGCTTTTCACTCGCTGTGCCAGTACTTCTGTTTTGAGTTGCCCAACAGTGTCATCGGTAGCCGGCAACTGACGATTAATATTGGTGGTGCAGACATCGTCTAAGTCAATGAGTGTGAGCTTGCCAATGCCGGTGCGCGCCAGTGCTTCCACCGCCCAGGAACCAACGCCGCCAAGCCCGGCGACCACAATGTGTAACTGCTGAAAATGCGTTAACGACGCTTGCCCGTATACACGGCTTACGCCGCCAAAACGCTGATCAGGTACTGCTTCACTCATGGCTGGGTTGTTCACTCACATCGTAAATAATAATGCCCACCTGGTGCACTTCACCACGCGGGTTCTTAAGCGGAATTAACGTGACGTTTTGATACATCCATTCACTTTGGCCGCTAATTGGCCGGCTGTGACGAAAACGAAACACATAAGGGCGCTGCTGCCAGGTAATAAATACCCGCGAACTTAACTCTCGCACCCGGTCAATTTTACGCTGAAACCAGACCTTTTCGATACCCGGACAGCAATGAAATAAATTTTTATCGCGCACTTCACTCGGACGCAGGCCGCTGTGGTTCTGCATAAACTCGTTCCACATCTGAATGTTATTGTCGTTATCAATAACCACAATACCAACATCAATAGCGCCCAAAATGCTCAGCTTGCTGTGCAGTTCGTCCATATCGTCTATCATTCGTCGTCTCCCTGAAGCCAATGAGCCAACTGCTGGTCAAGAATTTTCACCGCGTCGGCAGGGAATAACAGCAGTAAATCGAAGGCCAGTTTGTGTTCCGGCAACTGATAACCAATTTCTATTGCAAGAATTTTCTGCCAGCGATGTTCGCCGTGCTTAATCAATTCCTGCATTGACTGATGTTCGCCTAGGAGCACCGGCTGCGAAGCCGCAAATTCCACATGCAACTGCTGGCCTAAGCCGTTTAAACACGCCGAGGACAAAATGGACGCGACATCCATTAACGATTCGATGCGTTGTTGCTTAATTGAGCCACTCTCGCCAAACTTAGCCCCCAACAGCTTGCCAATATCGTCAATAGAGGCCTCATTGAACAAGGTTAGTGCTTCGCCCAGTATACCGCTGCCGGAAAACCCCTGACTTACCGCCGCGACCTGCTTGTTTGTGTCGATAGACTCTATTGCCATGTGCAGTTCAGACGGAGCAATGAAATTGACGTTAGGCACAGGCAGTTCAATAAAAGTATCCAGCACCCGGGCTAAATGGTCACCG
This sequence comes from Idiomarina sp. PL1-037, assembly GCF_034422975.1. Taxonomy (NCBI): domain Bacteria; kingdom Pseudomonadati; phylum Pseudomonadota; class Gammaproteobacteria; order Alteromonadales; family Idiomarinaceae; genus Idiomarina; species Idiomarina sp. PL1-037. Next base: position 557,405 of record NZ_CP139873.1, on the reverse strand, counting down.
GCTTGTCCCATAGCAACGTTCGATACTTCACGGTACACATCCAATGGATTCGCCGGAGCCTGTGATGTTTCATCGGCCAGTTTCAGCTGACCGGCGGCCGGTTGGTACAAACCAAACTGCTGCAACAGAGTTTGTATGTCCTCTGGCTTCATCGGTTTTTTCACAAAAGCCATAGCGCCCAGAGCCTGAACGCGCTTTTGAGCCTCGGGCTGAATGTCGCCGGACACGACAATAACCAGAGTTTCTAATTGCTCTTCTTTTATTGCCTGAAGGGTTTCATAACCGTCTTTTACCGGCATGTTTAAGTCCAGAAACAGTACTTCAGCACGGCCTTCGCGCACGCACGTCAGCGCCTGCTCGCCATGCTCCGCCTGGTGAACCTCAGCATCCCAGTCATCTGGCAGCGTACGCAGTAGCTGCTTACGCGCCATTTTGGAATCATCGCACAGAGTGACTTTTAAGGTCATAGTTCAAGGCTCCCGACCATTGGTGAATGCTTTTATTCTAGCGCAGGCCACAATCTGACGCGAATGCACCAGTTGTTATATTGCTTCGTGAAGTAGCCTGACCTTAGCGTCAGACTACACGGCGAATGGGTATTTAATGGGTTCGTGGCACTGGTAACCGCTGACGGTGAAATCGTCTTTGCTGACCCAGGTTTCAATGTCTTCCAGAGATTTAATGTCTGGGTTTATGTGAAGCTGAGGCGATGGAAAAGGTTCGCGTTTCAGTTGAACATCACGCATTAACTCTAACTGGTTTTCGTAAATGTGAGCGTTCACTATCTTGTGGTAGGCCTTGCCTGGCTTGTGACCGGTAATTTGTGCCACCAAAGCTAAAAGAACAAAGCACTGAATTTGATTAAAATTAAGCCCCAAAGGTACGTCACAGCTGCGTTGGTACGACGTCAGATACAACGTGTCACCTAACAGCGAAAAGTTGTGGGTATGCATGCACGGACGCAAACAACCCAGTTCAAGTTCGCCTGGGTTATAGAAGGTCACGATTTCTCCACGGTCATCAATGCCTTTCGACAGGTTATTAATAACCTTTTTCAACTGATCTAAGTGGTTTCCATCCGGCTTTTGCCATGAACGCCCCTGCACGCCGTAAACGCGTCCCATGTCGTCTTCGCCTTTGCGATTCGGGTTATTCAACCATGCCTGGTTTTCGTTGGCATTGGCGTCCCAGGTTTTGCAGCCAATATCACGGAATTGGGCGGCGCTGTCGTAGCCTCGCAAGTACCCTAGAAGCTCAGCAATAGCCGACTTGTAATAGCTTCTCCGAGTGGTAATTAGCGGGAATTGGTTGTTGGCAACGTCGTATTCTAAATCAGCGTTTATGACCGTCAGGCAGTTAATGCCTGTACGTTCATTGTTAACCCAGACCCCTTCGTCGACAATGCGTTGGCACAGTTGTAAATATTGTTTCATTTTTTATGCAGAATCATCTCGTGCGTAATGTTTTATATCGTACCTGATGCTGTAGCCTGATGCTATTGCATCAGACCGTAGGCGATTGTTTCTTGGCGCGCACCATCAGAATGATACCCAGAATGATCATTGGCAGGGTCAGCCATTGCCCCATGGACATACCCAGAGACAGCAGGCCTAAGTGCGCATCGGGTTCGCGGAAAAACTCTACTATGAAACGAGCCACGCCGTAACCTAACAGGAACAGTCCACTAACCGCACCAACGCCACGGGGTTTGCGCTGGAACCACAAAATAACGGCAAACAGCAATAAGCCTTCAAGCAAAGCTTCGTAAAGCTGCGATGGATGCCGCGGCACTGGCCCACCGCTGGGAAAGTATATAGCCCACGGCACTTCTGCCGCACGCCCCCAAAGCTCGCCGTTAATAAAGTTACCAATGCGTCCAAAAAATAGTCCCATAGGCACCAACGGCGCAACAAAGTCGCCTACCTGCAAAAACGAGCGCTGTTTTTTGCGGGCATACAGGTACATAGCCGCAATAACACCCAGCAAGCCACCGTGGAACGACATACCGCCTTCGTGAATGTAAAACAGGTACAACGGGTTATCGATAAAGTAGTCAAAGTGATAGAACAAGGTATAACCAATACGGCCACCCAGAATAACGCCAATAAAGCCCCAGAACATCAGGTCGCTGAACTCTTCTTTGCTCCAGTTGGGGTCTGTTTTGGTCTGACGCATACCCCAAAAATAAGCGAAGGCAAAAGCCGCTATATAGGCAAGGCCATACCAGCGAATGTCCAAAGGTCCCCAAATATGAAAAAGAACAGGATCAATGGCGGGAAATTGCCAATAGTCATTAGACGGCACTGCTTGTACTCCCTGCTTTATGGTTAATTAAAAATAAGTTGTATAGCGACCAGAATTAAAAACGCCGCAAAAACGCGCTGTAACTGTTTCACTGGTAATTTGTGCGCCAGTTTAGCACCCAGTGGGGCGAATAACACCGACGCAACGGAAATCCCCACCCAGGCGGGCACGTGAATTAAACCTAGAGCGCCGGTTTCCCTACCCGACAACCAGCCATTTAAAATAAACATCACGACCGAGCTGCAACCGATAACAAAGCTGCCGAGCGAGGAAATAGCAATAGCCTGGCGTACCGGCAACCGCATGCGACTTAAAAACGGCACAGTCAGCGCACCGCCGCCAATACCAACCAGCCCAGAAATAGTACCAATAATGTAACTGCCCAGCGCCACTAACCGTTTGGACACCGACGTTAATGGCTCACCGGTTTTCTGCGGCAACGCCATACGAAACGCGAGTGCTATTAGCACCACGGAGAAAATGATTTTTAACCAGTCAGGGTCAACGACAGTCACCAAAAAAGCGCCCGTCATTGCACCAACAGACAAGCCCGGCAACACTCGAATGAGCCAGAACTTTTCCATCAAACCATGCTTCGCGTGCGCGCGCGAGGCACTGGCGGTTGTCATACAAATAGTGGCCAAGCTGGTGGCGATAGCGCTGGGCACAACCAACTCCGGCGGCACGCCAATAATAGGCAGTAAATAAATGAGCAGCGGCACAATAACCAGACCGCCGCCAATACCCAGCAGGCCGGCTAATAAACCCGCTACGGCTCCGCCCCCAATACACCAAATCCAGGTGGTGAGTAACATGCTTATTTCCCTGCTCTGACAAAACCACCGAGTCCGATGCTTTCCAGCTTCTCGGCAATCATTTTGCGAATTTGACCGGGGTTACGTGCCTGCAATGCCTTAGCCAGCATCACGTTCAGCGTGCTGGAGCGAACATTACGCAGTATCCAGCGCACCCGGTCGACGTTGTAGCTGTTCATGCTGAGCTGCCGATACCCCATGGCAACCAATAATAGAGCACCGCCCGGGTCACCAGCCAACTCACCACAGACACTAACGGGTTTGCCAATTTCTTCACAGCGCCGGGCAATTTCATCCAGACTGGCTAATACTGCAGGGTGATAGGCGTCGTAAAGGCTCGCAACCCGGCGGTTATTTCTGTCCACCGCCAGTAAATACTGCGTGAGATCGTTACTGCCAACCGAGAAAAAGTCGACTTTATTCGCCATAGCCGACAACTGATAAATGGCGGCAGGCACTTCAATCATAACCCCCAGTTGCGGCTGAAACAGGTTAACACCCACTTCGCAGCCTTGCTCTTCGGCCACCTCAAAATACGCTTGTTTAATAAGCCGCGACGCTTCGTCTACCTCGCTGGTACTGGTTATCATCGGTAGTAAAATACGTAAATTGCTCTTGCCAATACTGGCCCGCAGCATTGCACGAATTTGAACGAGAAAAATCTCGGGATGGTCCAGTGTTAACCGTATGCCGCGCCAGCCTAAGAATGGGTTATCTTCTTTTAGAGGAAAGTACGGCAGTGGTTTATCACCACCCACGTCCAGGGTCCGCATAACGACTGGCTGATCAGGGAATTGCTCCAGCACCTCCTGATACATTTCGGTTTGTTCGTCTTCGGTGGGCAGCTGGTCGCGCATCATAAATGGAATTTCAGAGCGGTACAGGCCCACGCCATCTATGTTCAGCGTTTTCAGATAGTCGTGCGTAACGTCCAGCCCGAGATTCAGATGCAGACTGACGCGCTGACCGTCTTGCGTTTCTGCCGGCAAATGACTGTGCTCAGTAACAATGTCGCGCAGCTCTTGTTCTTCTTCAGCTAACTGATGAAACTGAGTTAATACCTGCGGTGGCGGATCAACATAAATCTCACCAGTGTAACCATCCACAGCCAGCAACCGGTCCGAGAAGAAATGCAGTTCAATGTCGTCGACACCCAGTACCGCCGGAATGTTCATGCTGCGCGCCATTATGGCGGCATGCGAGTTACTGGAGCCGTTTAAAGAAATAATACCGGCAATTTGTTCGTGTGGCAGCTCAGCCAACATTGAAGCAGTGACTTCGTCGGCGATAAGAATAAAATTGTCTGGCAACGGCTTGCGTTTGCGCTGACGGTTTTGTAAGTGCAAGAGCACCCGTTGGCCTATGTCACGCACATCGGTGGCGCGTTCCTGCAAATAAGAGTCTTCCAGAGCCTCGAACTGAGCAACAAACTGCTCGACCACATATTTCAACGCGGTCTGGACAGCCCACCCCTCTCGTATCGTATTTTCTACAGCATCCCCCATGCTGGCCGCGTCCAGCATGCCCTGATACACCTCAAATATGGCCAACGTGTCGTCAGGAACCTGACCTGCCATACGTCTGGACAGTTCTTTTAAGTCGGCACGGGTACGTGCAACTGCCTGACGGAACTTGCGAATTTCGTGAATGGGTTTGTCAGAGCGCCGCGGAGTCACCTCATCTATACGCGCCTCTGGTCGAGACACATAAGCCTCTCCCACGGCCACACCCGGCGAGCCAGGCAGACCTCTTAAGCTGTGTATCCAGGGTGAGTGCTCACTGACCAGTAAGCCTTTAGCATCGGCATGCGCTATAACTGCCGCCAGCTGCGCTGCCAGGGTGACAATAAAAGCTTCTTCTTCACGACTAAAACTGCGCGCCACACTTTGATGCACCACCACAATGCCCAGCACTTTACGGCGGTGAATAATAGGTGCGGCTAATAAGCCCTTATAAATATTCTCGTTGGTGTCGCTGAGCTTTTTGTTGGCGGGATGCATACTGGCATCGGCAATGTTTAACGGCTCTTCTCGTTGTGCCGCTAGACTGATAATGCCTTCGCCAAAGTCGACCCGAACGGGGTTGCCGTCCTCGGCGCGGAGGCCGTCGCTGGCCGCCATAACAAACTGACGCTGGTCGTTGTCGGCCAAAAATACACTGCAACTGTCGGTTTCTAAGGCTTCGCGCACCTGACTCACCATGGTAGTTAATGCCATGTTGAAATCAGGCGCTTTATTGACGCCCTGGACTATCCTTTGCAGTGTAACCAACATCATTTTTAACGTTTGCGCCTGTGCTGACGCCCTCCCGAAGCTCGAAATGGCATCGCCTGAGTGGCAAACTCTTTCATCACCCGACGGTAAACATCGCGCTTGAAGGATACGACCTGCCGTACCGGGTACCAATAACTGACCCAGCGCCAGCCATCAAATTCAGGGTGGCCTGAATGTAAAACATCTACGTCTTCTTCACGGCATTTTAGCCGTAACAAAAACCACTTTTGCTTTTGTCCAACACACATGGGCCGTTGTTCACGTCGAATTAAGCGCTTTGGCAAGCGATAACGCAACCATTGACGGCTGGTGTACAGAATTTCAACCTGCTCTGGCTTTAACCCGACCTCTTCGTAGAGTTCGCGGTACATTGCCTGTTCAGGGGTCTCGCCTTCGTGAATTCCTCCTTGCGGAAACTGCCAGCTTTGCTGGTTAATTCGACGAGCCCAAAATACCTGCCCATGCCCGTTACAGATGACGATTCCTACGTTTGCCCGGAACCCTTCTGCATCTATCACGCGAGCATCCTCAATTATTCTCTGTTACAGTGGATTCTTCCATAAAGCCCGGTTGCGGGCAAATGCTGATTCACTATTTACGAAGATTTAAGTCATGACCGACAAGCCACAACGCCCTCAGTCCATAGATGAATTGTTTCAGCGCGCAGCGGCTTTAGCCGGCCGCTCTTTTGCAGACTTGGCCGCCGAAAGCGGGTTGCCAGTACCTAAAGACCTGCGCCGTGACAAAGGCTGGGTGGGCCAGCTGCTGGAGCTGCAACTGGGCGCCACCGCAGGTTCTAAACCCACGCAGGACTTCCCTGAACTGGGTGTTGAACTCAAAACTCTGCCGGTAACGCCCGAAGGTGAGCCGCTGGAAACCACGTTTGTCTGTACCGCGCCTTTAGTGAATATTCGGGGAGTCCAATGGGACACTTCTAACGTACGAAATAAATTACAACAGGTATTGTGGTTGCCTATTGATGGTCGCCGCGAAGTGGCGTTGGCGGATCGCGTGGTTGGCAGTGCCTTTTTATGGATACCCAGCGAGCGGGAAGAAGCCTTGCTGCGCACCGACTGGGAAGAGCACATGGATCGTATTGCGCTGGGTCAGGTAGAAAGCATCACCGCTCGCCAGGGCGAAGCCATGCAAATTCGGCCCAAAGCCGCAGACGGCTCGGCACTAACAGAAGCAATTGGTCCGGAGGGTACTATTATTGAAGTACGCCCACGAGGCTTTTATCTTAAGAAAGATTTCACCCGGCAGATATTGCAACGGATGTTTGCGTAATGTTTGTAGTCTGACGTTTACGTCAGGAGCTGTGTCTCACCTGACATAAATGTCAGACAACGTCTAGGAGGAACTATGCAATTTAATGTCAGCCCTCAAGCTAAACGCAACGCGTTAACCTTTTGCGGGTTGGCGGTATTGTTGTTTGCGCTACTGGTTTTTCTTCATCTGGTGCGGGATGATATTCCAGTTGGGCTTTCTGTGTTGCTCGGCGCAACCTCCGGCATATTTTTGTTGTTAGGCGTTGGTAAAGTGATCGAGCCTCCGGTGTCACTGGTGATCACCGAAGAAGGTATTCGTTATTTGCACCGCCGTGGACAATGGCAGATTCACTGGGAGAATATTATTCGTTACGACGTTCCCCGCGTGAACCGGGTGCTGGAACTTGAAGACGCCCCCTTTCTGGGGTTTCGGTTGTACCGAGTTGAAGAAGTACTGGATGATATTTCTCCCCGGCTGGCTTCTGCTCTTTTGTTCGAACAACGCCAACTGCTGACGATGGCGTTAAGGCACCAGGCGCCGGAGCGTGAAGACTATACGCCGTACTTTGATATTCCGGACAGTTACATCAGCCCCAACGGCACGGTTTACAAGGGGCTAATTGGCGTGTTTGGTAAGCGCATGGAACAAATGCGGGAGCTGCTTGGTTATGATCTGTACGTAAGTGCCAACGCGCTGGACCGCGATATTTACGACTTTAAAGCCCATTTACAGAAGTTGCAGACATCGCGTGCGTAGCCAGACGTTTACGTCTGGAGCGATACCTCACCTGACATAAATGTCAGGTTACGGGAAGTTAATGTCCTGGAAGGCTTCCACCATGGGCTTTTGGAAAAAGTAGCCTTGCATTAGGGTGATGCCGGTATCGCGCAGGTACTTGTATTCTTCCTCGGTTTCAATACCTTCGGCTATAAGCTGAATACCCAGCTCTTCACCAATTTGCTGAATGGATCGAACCAGAGTTTGCTTCACCTTATTCTGGTTAACATCACGAACGAGCTTCATGTCAATTTTCAAAATATCCGGCTGAAAGTCAGCCAATAGATTGAGCCCGGCGTAACCGGAGCCAAAGTCGTCAATAGCGGTTCTGAAGCCTTCTTTACGATAAGCTTCGAACACATCTACCAGAAACTCCTGGCTTACAACCTGTTCCTGCTCAGTCACTTCAAAAATAATTTTATTGCGGTCGAAACCCGTTTTGCGGGCGGTCGCTAAGGTCATTTCCAAGCAAGTTTCGGGATCGTAAATAGCATTAGGCATAAAGTTGATACTTAAATTACCCGGTAACTGAATACGAGAGGCTGTCTCTATAGCTTTAACCCGGCAAGTTTGATCAAACGTGTACTTGTTGTCCTCAGTTACCTGTCCCAATATTCGTCCGGCGCCCTCGCCGTTTTCTCCGCGAACCAGAGCCTCGTGTGCAAATACACTTTTCCTGGAAATATCGACGATGGGCTGAAAGGCCATTTTTATGCCAAAATCCCAAAGGTTTTCGACAATCGCAAGATGAGCAAACAGACATAGGCTATCCTTAAGTTGAGTCTTATTGCTAAGTATCTTACTAAACCTAGCAGTTTTCAAAAAAAACGTAAAAATTAGAAGTGTCGATCAATAAAAATTGCGTTTTACCAAAAACACTGTATTAAACATCTGAAATTTATAACAAGGTAGTGCAATGACAACAATTGGCTGGCAAGAGTGGGGAGCGCTCCCTGAACTCAATATTAACCAAATTCATATGAAAGTCGATACTGGCGCGAAAACCTCGTGTTTGCACGCGTTCAAACTTGAACCTTTTGAACGCGAAGGACAAGAATGGCTGCGTATTTTTGTTCACCCAGAGCAAAACTCTTTACACGAGCACGTTTGCGAAGCGCCGGTATTTGATAAACGTGAAGTGACCGATTCAGGCGGTCATACCGAAATCCGTTACGTGATCCGAACCCGGTTACAACTGGGTACGGTTGACCAGACGGTTGAACTGACATTAACTAACAGAGACACGATGAAGTTCCGTATGCTATTAGGCCGACAAGCCATGCGCGGACACTTTACCGTGGACCCACAAGCCTCTCACTTATTAGGAGAAGAGCAATGAGAATTGCGATTTTATCGCGTAACGCCTCGCTTTATTCAACCCGTCGTTTAGTAGAAGCGGCTGAAAAGCTTGGCCATGAGGTTGATGTACTGAACCCACTTAGATGTTATATGAACATCAATGCGCGTGAGTCATCCATCCATAAGCATGGCAAGGAACTGCCTCACTACGACTGCGTTATTCCACGAATTGGTGCCTCAGTGACCTTTTATGGCACCGCTGTTTTGCGCCAGTTTGAAATGGTAGGCAGCTACCCGTTAAATGAGTCGGTTGCTATTTCCCGTAGCCGTGACAAGTTGCGTTCATTGCAACTGCTTTCGCGAAAAGGCATCGGTCTGCCGACAACCGGTTTCGCCAGTCAGCCGCAGGACATTCCTGACCTAATTGATATGGTTGGCGGCGCACCGCTGGTCATTAAGTTGCTGGAAGGTACTCAGGGTATTGGTGTGGTATTAGCCGAAACCCGTCAGGCCGCTGAAAGTGTTATTGAAGCCTTTATGGGTCTGCACTCCAACTTTATGGTGCAGGAATACATTAAGGAAGCCGGTGGCGCGGACATTCGCTGCCTGGTGATTGGCGACAAAGTCATTGCTGCCATGAAACGTCAGGCAAAAGCTGGTGAGTTTCGCTCCAACCTTCATCGTGGTGGCAGCGCGTCGTTAGTTAAGCTCACCCCGGCAGAGCGCGCGACGGCAGTGAAAGCAGCTAAAACCATGGGCTTGAACGTGGCCGGTGTAGACATTTTACGGTCTAACCATGGTCCTTTGGTTATGGAAGTTAACTCATCGCCCGGGCTGGAAGGAATTGAGCAAGCAACCGATAAAGACGTTGCCTCGCAAATTATTACCTTTCTTGAGAAAAACGCCAAAGCGCATAAAACCCGCACCAAAGGGCAGGGATAAAATGAACGGTTTTGAACTGGCAGGACAATGGGTAGAACCCGGGTCGCATCAGCATATTACTCTGCCTGCGTTGCGGCTGTATAACGACGCACCGCTGGACTTACGCATCGATGTGTTTCATGGCACCAAGCCCGGCCCCGTGTTGCTGGTTTGCGCCGCCATTCATGGTGATGAGCTAAACGGCATTGAAGTTTGCCGTCGTTTAATTAATACCACCGACGCCCGCACGCTGAGCGGCACGTTAGTTGTGGTTCCTATAGTGAACTTGTTTGGTTTTATTCAGCAGTCTCGCTACTTGCCTGACCGGCGTGACTTAAACCGCTGTTTTCCCGGCTCTGAACGTGGTGCTCTGGGCAGTCGCATGGCGTACTTGTTCAGTGAGGAGCTGGTCAAGAAGTCGACCCATATTGTCGACTTACATACAGGGGCAATTCACCGCAGTAACCTGCCGCAAATTCGGGTGGACGTTGAAAACGAAGACGCTCTGGCAATGGCGAAGGCCTTCAGCACACCCGTTATTCTGCATTCGAAAGAGCGCGACGGCTCGCTAAGAGCATTAGCCAACGAACTGGGTATTCCCTTAATTTTGTACGAGGCCGGTGAAGCACTGCGTTTTGACGAAGCATCGATAAGTGCCGGCGTTATTGGCGTACAGAATGTCATGAAACACTTAAAAATGATGAAAGGCCGACGCCGTGGCCGTCGTATCACCCCCGTCCTTGCCCGCCGCTCTACTTGGGTTCGGGCAGAACGGGATGGCCTTATTATTCGCAAAGTTGAGCTGGGGCAAACCATTCAGAAGCAACAAGTATTAGCCTTGAGCGTTAACCCACACGGTGGTGACGGTGATGCGATTGAATCTCCGGTGCGAGGCATTATTATAGGCTGTAGCAATATACCGGTGGCTAACGAAGGCGAAGCGTTATTCAATGTTGCTCAGTTTGACAAAGACGCCATGTCGGACGCTACCGAAAGTGTCGATTCATTTACGGAGGTTTACGAGAACAAGCCTTATGAGCAGTCATTCAGCACCGATTGATTTTAGTCGCGGTCTGCGCCATTGTGATAACCAGCACGGCCTGTATCGGGAAGTGCTGAACTGTTATCTGGAACAGTTTGCTCCTTTGCTGAATACAGAGGACTTGTTAAGAAATGTGGAGACTGCGCACTTACAGTTACATACGTTAAAAAGTTTAAGTGCTACTATTGGCGCGGCTGACTTGAGCCTTTTGGCTGCACAACTTTTCAAAGACTGGCAGCATAAGACGCAAAAGCAGCGGACTGAAGCCGTTACACAAGTTAACCTTGAATTAGCTGAAGTGAACAAAAAAATAGCAAGCTACTGTAATGAAGTTATCCCGGACGATTAAAGTTGATACAAAAAAGGGTAAACATTCGTTAAAATAGCCCGATAAAAATTATAATAACCGTTAGAGTACAGGCGTCCTATGTCCAGTCCGGTCACTTTCCGGGTTTCTGAAAGAGAGGTTTACATCAGCATTGACGCTGGCACCCCTCCTTCAGAGGTCAAAGTAGATAAACTTCAGAGAGCGTGGCAGGCCTCTAAGTTTTCGACTGCAAAATTACTTGATCCACAAATGCTGCTGCAAACTGCAACAAAGTACGCTCAGCATTACAGTAAAGACTCGACCAGCAGCATTCCCTTTCAAGTCGCTATTGCGGAGATTTTTGACGCTGATTTAACTTTACAGATAAGCGACGATGATATGACAGTCACTGCAAGCGGCATTGTCGGTTATGGCGGTGACGCACTGACGCAGGAATCTATCATTGCCAAGCTGAAGGAAAAGAAAATCACCTCCGGCATTCAGCGTAAGGCTATAGATGCCCTGGTTCAGCACACAAATGAAGCTCCTCCGGGTGCTGAGCTGTCGGTTACTGTAGCAAAAGGTAAACACCCTATTAATGGCAGCAATGCCAAATTTAAACCCCTGACAGACGATGCCCGAAAGCGCGTGCTGCGCCCTCAGTTGCGCGAAGACGGTACGGCAGACATGCGCGATTTAGGTGCTGAAGTCACGGTTGATCCTGACCACCCCCTACTGCAGAAGATACCTCCGAGCAAAGGTCGTGCTGGCTTTACTGTTTTTGGACAAGAGCTGGAAGCCAGAGACGGCGAAGACAGGGACTTTAAACCCGGTGACGGGACACATATCAGTGATACCGATGCCAATTTAATTGTTGCAGACCGGACCGGCATGCCCAGCTTTAACGAAAATAGCGTGCAGGTTGATGATGTTATGCAGCTAAGCAACGTCGATGTATCAACTGGTCACGTTAAGTTTAAGGGCAGCGTGATTGTCACCGGCAATGTCAGTGAGGGCATGAAAATCACCTGCACAGGCGACATTACGGTTGGAGGCTATGTTGACTCTGCCGAGCTGCGCGCCGACGGCAATATCACTGTGCGTAAAGGCTGTATTGGTCACCTGATTCAGTCAGGTGACAACGCCGGGCAGGACGAAGATGACGATGAATGGATACCCGATGTTTCCACCAAGCTTATTGCCGGAGGCTCCATCTGGTGTGCCTATGCCCAATATTCCTATTTTGAAGCGCAAACCGGAGTCAATACCGACAAACAGCTAACCCATTGCCATGTTATAACGAAGGGCCCCTTGGCCATTGGTGGTGAAGGCCGTAATGCCCGCGGCAAACTTATTGGTGGTACGATTGAAACCTGTGATCACATCTATTGTGGACAGCTTGGCGCTCCGGCTGGCACTAAAACCCGTATTTACTGGTCACTACCGCCTGCTGACCCTCAGTCGCTTGAGCACTTAAACAGTATGCGGACGCTGCTGGCAAAAACCCTGGCTCGGGTAAAAGTGGTGCAGCAAGGGCTAAACCGTTGCGACAAACTGGAAGATGGTGTGAAAAAACTGGAGTACCAGAAAAAGCTCAAAATTGAGTTACGCAAACTTAAGGTGCGCATTATTAACACCCGAACCAGTATAGACTCAGTACTGGAAGCTTTCGAACACCACCCGGTTTTGCGCGCTATGGTCAGCAAAGAAGTCTTCCCTGGTATTTTGTTTATCTTTAAAGAGAAAAGTCTGCGCATAAAAGAACGTCGAAATGGTACAATGTTCTTACTTCAGGACAAACAATTACGAGTAGACAGCTTACTCTAAGCCGTTAAATATCACTATGTCAGCTGCAATTTTATCCATGCTTGGACGTCAGTCCGGGCAACCCTGGGCTCATGGCTCATTACTGGTTATTCATCCGGGTGGTGGCGAGTTGGCTGCTTTACCGAATGCCTCAGCCTGGAGCTTTCACGCAGGTCACGCGGCCTGCTGGGAAGCGGCCGGGCGTCCGGTTTTTTGTCAAATTCAGCCACCGGACTTTAGTCATTACGACGGTATTTTATTTCTGGTAGCGAAGGAAAAAGAGCTGAACCAGTATTTACTGGAACAGTTAGCGTCATTGCCAGCCGGAACTCCAGTATGGTTTGCCGGTGAAAAACGCTCCGGCATTCAACCTTTAATGAAGCACTTGCCTGACTGGTTACAGCCAGCACAGAAACTGGCATCGGCAAACCATTGCCTGCTGTTTGCCAGTGAACGCAATGAGCAGGCTCATGAAAGCGCCTCGATTAAAGACTACGCCAAAACCATTCGTTTTGAGTTAGGTCAGCAACAAGAATCCTTTGTTACCTTGCCGGGCGTATTCAGCCGTGAGCATATTGATCCGGCAACCTTACTGTTACTGCAACATATTAACGATCTGCCTCAAGGTCGGGGCATGGACTTTGCCTGCGGCGCGGGAGTTATTGCTAAGCAGCTAGCGTCGGTGGCCACTGAACTTATGGCCTGTGATGTGAGCCCCATTGCCATTGCCGCCAGTGAGATAACACTCGCCGATGAACCAGTAAAAACCGAGTTGCGTTTAGCCGACGGCATACCGGACAATGCCGGACAGTTTGATTTCATTGTCAGTAACCCTCCGTTTCATACGGGTCAGAGAACCGACTATGAAATTGCCCGTGAATTCATTGGCAATGCTCGTCAACATCTTAATAAAAAAGGTGTTTTTAGAGTCGTCGCGAACCGCTTTCTGCCCTGGCCAGAGGTCATTGAATCGGTGTTTGGCAACTGCAGTATTATAGCCGATGATGGTCGTTATCGTGTTTACCATGCAACTTGTCGATAAATAAGCCGTTTTTTTGTTTAATCAATGCCCTTTTTATTAACGATTTGCTAACATTAGTAAGCATATAATTTTTTCAGAAACTGAGCCGTAGACTGAATGCATACCATTTCACTGAAGCGCATATTGATTTATATCGTGTTGTTGGTCACCAGCTTCGCGCTTCTCGTTGGTTTTACGGTTAATATTGTAAGTCAGGTTGCACAATATCAGGAATCATTGCATGAGCAGGCCTTGTCTTATTCCCGCATTGTGGCCGGCAACGCTGCCAGCAGCTTGGTTTTTAATGACAATGCGAACGAAAAACAACGGCTGAGTTCATTAGAAAACACCTCTTTTATTCAGCATGTTCATGTCTACAAAATGGATGAAACCAGTAACGAACTGACTTTTTTCTCAAGTTACAATAAAAAAGGCCTGCCCCCTATTCCGGCGCGGTTCGCTAAACTGGATAAGCTGACAACACCGCAAACTAACGATGATTACATTGAAGTTTCTCAGCCTGTGGTGCTGGACGACGAAGTCATAGGTTACGTGTATTTGCGCGGTTCACTGGAACAGGCCCGCTTATTTATGTGGCGCTCAATTGGTATTGCCAGTGTGGTTTTTGTACTGACTTTGTTACTTTGCTGGCTCATTACTTTGCGTTTGCGAAAAACCATTGTGACACCACTCGATGGAGTGGTAGACGTTATATCTCAGGTTGCCCGTGACAAGAATTATTCACTGCGTCTGGCACCATCAAAGTTGGTTGAGTTTGATATGATGGCACACGCTTTCAACACTATGCTCGACCGCGTGCAGCAACACATAAGTCGCCAGCGCCGGGCTGAAGAAGAAGCCAGTCAGTTAAATACCGAACTGGAACGTCAAGTTACCCAGCGCACTCAGGCACTAAAAGAATCCAACGGTGAGCTACTTAAAACTCTGGAACAATTACACCAGTATCAGGGACAACTGGTTGAGTCGGAAAAAATGGCGTCGCTGGGGGACATGGTTGCCGGGATTGCCCACGAAGTTAATACACCAATAGGCCTGTCAGTTACCGCTTCCACTTTGCTGCAGGACAAATTAACGATAATGCAGGAGAAATTTGACGAGAAACGAATTTCAACCTCAGAGTTTGAACGCTTTTTAAGTGACTGCGACGAAAACCTGCAAATTATTTACCGTAATTTGGGTCGGGCGGCGGATCTGGTGACCAGCTTCAAGCAAGTGGCAGTCGATCAGTCATCAGAAATTGATCGGGATATTCATATTCCGTCCTTCATGAACGATGTTCTTATTTCAGTTAAGCCCAGACGCCTGGACCCTGAGAAATTTCCTATTCGTATTTCATGCCCTGAAGGGCTGACTGTGCGCGCTAAAGCCGGGCCGTTAAATCAGGTATTGATTAACCTTATTGTCAATTCGATGCTTCATGCTTTTGACGGGTACAGCAACGGCCAGGTTAATATTAGTTTCACTATGCTGGGTGATGACAAGCTGGAAATGATTTATACCGACAATGGTAAAGGTGTTCCCAGTGACATTAACCGCAAAATATTTGATCCTTTTGTGACCACTAAACGAGGTTCCGGTGGCAGTGGGCTGGGTCTCCATTTGGTCTATAATTTAGTGACTCAGGTACTGGGTGGTAATATTCACTTCTTTAGTGAAGAAAAGAACGGTGTGGAGTTTATTGTCCGTTTTCCTGTCACTTTGGTCGGCAATGCTTGAAAAATCTCAAACAAAAGTCATAATATAACGTCATAACTTTTATAAATATAAGTTCAACACCGCACGAACAGCGACGAACTTTCCGGGAAAATCAACGCTTATGAATGCCAGAATACTGATTGTTGAAGACGAAGTTGTTACGCGCCAGACCCTCACACGTCTATTCCAACAAGAAGGCTACGAAGTTTTTGATGCTGCTGATGGCCTGCAAATGGAGAACATCATGCGTCAGGAGCGTGTTGATGTCGTCATTATGGACGTCAATTTGCCAGGTAAAAATGGTCTGGAACTTGCTGAGTCATTACGCGAAAGGGACAACATAGGGTTAATTTTCTTAACGGGTCGTGATAGCGAAGATGACCGCCTTTTAGCATTGGAGTTAGGGGCTGACGACTATCTTATCAAACCTTATAACCCAAAAGAGCTGACCATTCGCGTGCGCAACCTGTGCCGTCGCATTGAAGCCTCGCGTTCAGGCAGTCCGGTTGAAAACAACAGTGTTGAATTCCAGTTCCATGGCTGGCGTTTGAACAGTGACAGTCGCTGTCTGTACTCACCGGAAAATCAAATGTTCCGTTTACCGAAAAGTGAGTATCGTGCGCTGGAGTTATTTCTGTCTAACCCGGGCCGTATCCTTGACCGTGAAACACTGGTTAAACGTATGCTGGATCGCGAGCTTCGCCCGAATGACCGTACTGTAGACGTTGCTATTCGTCGTATTCGTCGGCATTTCGAGTCTCACCCCGAAACGCCGAACTTAATAACCACCATTCATGGTGAAGGCTATCGCTTTATCGGCGAGGTTGATCAGCAAGCTCAGTGATGATCAGCTAACCAGGCATCAATTTGGCGTCGATGCGGGATGACCGCATCGGCCCATTCAATTAATAAACGTTCGGCTACCGGCCATTCCCAGTCTTCTTTCTCAATCTTTTCCATTAACTTAGATAACTCAGTTAAACCGACTGAACCGCAAGCCCCTTTCACCTTATGTGCCTGTTTGCGCAGCTCGTCTTCGTTCCGATTTTTCGCAGCCTGATGCAATAATTGCGCATAGCTTTGAATAATACCGTCAAAAGTCGCCAGCGTTGAATTCACGCCTTCAATACCTAAGGTATCGACGTATTGTTGTAATAGCTCAGTATCTATCGCCGATTTTTCTGCCATCTTTTAATGCTCCACCAATCCAAAACTCTATCGTCGGCGTATTCTTGTTTTGAGTCAACCACTGTGCAGACAGAACCGATTAGGGCAATCGGTGTCACCTGGTGAAATTCTGCGATATAATGCCCACCTTTAGACTGAGCCTCATTGATCAAGATCAAGCAGGCCGGACAATATTCACGACACTTGGAGTTCACAACGAATGCCAACAGTTATGCCCGACGTAGCCAACCAAACGCAGGCCCAGACAGAGGGAGCTCTCGATTGGGTTGGCATGAGCAACATTGAAGTTCCATTGATGGTATCGGCAGCCGGCGTACCAGAACGCCCGGTAGCGGCTAAAGTCGAAGCTTTCGTCAATCTGAAAAACCCGAAAACCAAGGGTATCCACATGTCTCGCTTGTATCTATTGCTGGACAAGCTGTCGACCGAAGGTGAGCTCAGTCACGATACTTTAAAGCAACTGCTGAATGACTTTATTGAAAGTCATAAAGACATCAGTGACCAAGCCTTTATCAAGTTTGATTTTGACTATCACCTGCGCCGCAAATCGTTGATTAGCAAAAAACAGGGCTGGAAAGCTTACCCAGTGAGTTTAACCGGTCGCTACGATGCCGGTCAGTTAAAGCTGGAATTGTCTGTTGATGTGCCTTACTCATCAACTTGCCCTTGCTCTGCGGCTTTAGCGCGTCAGTTAATTCAGGATGCCTTTAGTGAGAAATTTGCCGGTCAGGAGCAGGTGGACGCCAGTGTCATGCACGAGTGGTTAGGCTCTACCGAAGGTATTGTTGCCACACCACACAGCCAGCGCTCAATTGCTGAAGTAAAAGTCGCCCTAAGTGACAGTGTTAATGACTTTCCGATTGTAGAACTCATTGATGCCATTGAAGCGGCTCTTAAAACACCAGTACAAGCCGCCGTTAAACGTGAGGACGAACAAGAGTTCGCACGACTAAATGGACAAAACCTGATGTTCTGTGAGGACGCATCGCGCCGTTTACAACACCAGTTAAACCAAATGCCAAACTTCCGTGATTTCTGGTTGCGGGTAAATCACTATGAGTCGCTGCATGCGCACGACGCGGTGAGTGTCACGACCAAAGGTGTTCCCGGCGGTTACTCAGCCTAATCGGGTTAAATAAATTCCATAAGCAGCCATAGCTGGCACAGCTTTTGCTTCACACCTCACAGAGCGTCAATTTTCTGATGAGGTGTGAAAAATGGAAATTATTCTGTTGTTGTTTGTTGTGGTGTTAATTGCGGTGGCTATTATTGCCAGCCGAATGTCTGAAAACTATGTGCCCTACCCCTATAAGCTAAAAGATGTAGCTTTGTGCACTGCTCAGGAAGATCAGTTTTTGACACTATTGGAAAAGTCCGTCGGCGACAGCTTCCGCATATTCACCAAAGTTCGTTTAAGCGACATTGTTACCGTGCGCTCAGGTTTATCTTCTACCGCACGCAAAGATGCCCACACCAAAGCCAGCCAACGCATTCTTGACTACGTATTGTGTGACATTCACACCATGCAGGTTAAAGCTGCTATAGAGCTGGAACCAGGTCAGTCATCACTTAACCAGCAAAAGCGTAACTTGTTTTTGAAAAACACCTTGGCCGCTGCCGGACTACCTTTCCTGCGCTTTAAAGCGAAGCCCGGTTATCGCGTTGCCGAACTGCACGACTACATTCACGGTAAAATTCGCCAGTCTGAACATGTGCGCGCTGCAGTACCAACGAATAAAGATAAGAATAACCAGCCGATTGCCGCTTAACTTTCTCCGTGGCAGTATAGCTGCATGAACACGGAACTTTTAACCGACATTTTATTATCACCTGTTGCTCTGGCTCTGCTGGCTTTGCTGGCAGAGCGCTGGTTTCCCTGGCCAGAGCAGTGGCATCCCTTTGCCGTTTTGCGGCTAATGGCCGCCTACATGAGCGGCAAGGTTAACAAGCCCAAGCGCCCTGTCGGTCAGCAGCGTCTTGCCGGTTTTTTAGCCTGGTTAACTATGTCGCTGCTGGTGCTGCTGCCAGCGGCTATTGTCTTTGCCGGTGCTGAAGTGGAACTTGCCATTGGCTGGCTTATTTTATTGGTCAGTTTGCGTCAGCAACCCGTTATTCATGCCGTACGCTTAGCAGACAGCCACTTACAACGTGGGCGTAAAAATGCCGCCCGCGCCTGGCTAAGCCGCATAACCTGGCGCGACTGCGATTTACTGAGTGAACACGGCATTGCAAAAACCAGCATCGAACTGCGCGCGACCAGTATTCTGGAACATCGTTTTACTCCGTTACTGTTTTGGTTTGTTGGCGGGCCACTGGCGGCACTCGGAGTACGAACCCTTTCTGAACTGACTCAGGTGTGGCCGGTTGCACAGGTAAAATACCGACAGTTTGGTCTTGCAACGCACTGGCTTCACACCATAACGCATTTCTTACCATCCTTTTTACTGGCCCTTGCAGCACGGTTTATAGCGCTATTTCAGCGCAATAAGTTCAAGCTGCAACCGTTAAAGCGTAACCCTTTGTTCTCTACAGTTTTGCTCAGCTGGATACAAAGCTTCAGCTATTGCCATCGGGTAAGTTTAGGAGGGCCTATACAAGTGCAGGGAATTCGTATTTCAAGACAGCGTTTTGCCGGACGGCCCGCGGAGCTTTTAATACCCAGAGCTTCCCGCTGGCAAAGGCAATGGCAGGGCTTTCTTGTTACTTGTCTGGTTATTACATTTTTTGCCCTGTTGATTTATCGACCCTGAGTAACTCATCGGGTATACTACCCGCCTGATAAGGCAACCATTTAATACTATGAAAACCATTGATGTAATCGGCATTGGCAATGCGCTGGTGGATCAGGAGTTTGAGGTCTCTGAGGACTTCCTGCAGAAGCACGATTTAAAAAAAGGCATGATGGAGCTGATTGATGAAGACGCTCAAAACACTCTGATTGCAGAACTAAGCCAGCTGGGCGAGTTGAAAAAGCAAAGCGGCGGTGGCTCAGCCGCTAACTCGTTAGTGGCTTTCGCTCAATTTGGCGGCAAAGCCTACTACTGCTGTAAAGTTGCTGACGACGAAGCCGGCATGTTTTACCGTCAGGATTTGGAAAGAATAGGCATAGAAACCAGCCTTCACCAGCAGAAGAACCAAGGCACGACTGGTCGCTGTCTGGTAATGGTGACTCCTGATGCCGAACGCACCATGCGGACTCATTTGGGCATAACGGCCGATTTATCTACCGTTGAAATTGACGACCATGCCATTGCAGCGGCAGACTACCTTTATATAGAGGGTTATTTAATTACCTCAGAAATTGCGCGCGGCGCGATTCAACATGCGAAAAAGGTAGCCCGGGAAAACAATACAAAACTGGTTATGACCTGCTCTGATCCTGCCATGGTGAAGTTTTTCCGCAGCGGAATTGATGAAATTCTGGACGGTGGTGTCGATTTAATGTTCTGTAACCGTGAAGAAGCAGAATTATTAACAGGTAAGGACGATCCTCAGGCCGCTTTATCCGTATTATTAGAGCAGGCCGACACGGTTGCTATTACCTTAGGTAAAGACGGTGCTGTAATTGCCAACCGCGAACGCCAGGTGCATATTCCGGGCGTACCGGTTGAAGCCATTGATACCAATGGCGCTGGTGATATGTTTGCAGGTGCTATGCTTTATGGCTTAACGCGTAATATGTCGCTGGAAGACGCGGGTCGTTTAGCCAGTCATGCGTCTGCTGAACTGGTCACAAAGTTTGGCGCCCGACTGAGTAAAGACCGACAACAGCAATTAATTGAGCGTGTTATGAACGCTCAAACGGCTTGAATTTACTGAAAAATTCACTGACAGAAATCACTGAAAAAGAGAGTCGCTATGAGTGCAGAAGATTGGCAAGATTATAAAGTAGCAGATATTAGCTTAGCCGAATGGGGCCGCAAGGAAATTGCGATTGCTGAATCTGAAATGCCGGCGTTGATGACTATCCGCCGCAAATACGCTGACAGCAAGCCGCTGGCCGGCGCCCGTATTATTGGTTGTATCCATATGACCATTCAAACAGCCGTGTTGATTGAAACATTGCTTGAACTGGGTGCCGAAGTGCGCTGGTCTTCATGCAACATTTTCTCCACTCAGGACCATGCTGCTGCGGCTATGGCTGCTGCCGGTGTACCGGTATTTGCCTGGAAAGGTGAAACCGAAGAAGAATACGAATGGTGCTTGAAGCAGACTTGCCATAAAGACGGCGAGTTGTGGGATGCCAACATGATTCTGGACGATGGCGGTGATTTAACCCTGATGATCCACGATGAATTCCCGCAGATGCTGGAAAAAGTTCACGGCATTACTGAAGAAACCACCACGGGTGTTCACCGTTTGCTGGACATGCTGGAAAAGGGCACTTTGAAAGTACCCGCCATTAACGTGAATGATGCCGTCACTAAGTCAAAAAATGACAACAAGTACGGCTGCCGTCACTCATTAAACGACGCGATTAAACGCTCTACTGACCACTTATTGTCAGGCAAGAAAGCTCTGGTTGTTGGTTATGGCGACGTAGGTAAAGGTTCTGCCGCGAGTTTACGTCAGGAAGGCATGATTGTTAAAATCAGCGAAATTGACCCAATTTGCGCCATGCAAGCCTGCATGGACGGCTTTGAAGTGGTTTCTCCTTACCTTGAAGGTAAAAATACCGGTAACGGCGAGAACATTAACAAAGACTTACTGGGCAATACCGACCTAATTGTGACCACGACCGGTAATATGGACGTTTGTGACCGTCACATGCTGGCGGCACTTAAGTCTACCGCTCTGGTTTGCAACATTGGCCATTTTGATAACGAAATTGATACGGCCTTTATGCGTAAAAACTGGCGTTGGGAAGAAATTAAGCCACAAGTTCATAAAATTTACCGTTCAGACGACGACAACGATTACCTGATTCTGTTAGCCGAAGGCCGTTTGGTCAACTTAGGTAACGCAACCGGTCACCCAAGCCGTATTATGGATGGTTCATTTGCTAACCAGGTACTTGCTCAAATTCACTTGTTCGAGCAAAAATTTGCCGACATGGAAATTAAGAAGCAGGAAGAGTATCTGCGTGTAGAAGTTCTGCCTAAGCAACTGGACGAAGAAGTTGCGCGTTATATGGTGCAGGGCTTCGGCGGAGTTATCACTCAGTTGACAGCAGATCAGGCTAACTACATTCATGTTGATGCAGAAGGTCCGTTCAAGACAGACGAGTACCGCTACTAATGAGCGATATCATTTATCGTAAAATAACGGCTGCCGATATGGCGGCCGTTATTGATCTGGCCAACGAAGTTCATGGTGAAAATTACCTGAATGAAGACAGCTTTCAGAAGTATTTAGCCGGCGGAACCGCCGGTAACGTTCAGTTAAACTGGATAGCTCTGCGCGCCGATACCCCTTTAGGTATACGGATTACTCTGGCGCCCGGACAATGGCCAATTGATGATTTTTGCACCCCAGACGCCTGGCCCATTCCTGCCGAGAAGCTGTGCTACTTTAAGTCCGCCGCCGTGTCGGAAAAAGCGCGCGGCCTGGGTATAGGCAAGGAACTGTTATTCCGTAGTATCGATGCCGCCAAAGAGCTGGGCTGCCGTGGTGGTTTAGCGCACATTTGGATGCAGAGCCCCAATAACAGCGCCTATGAGTATTTCACTCGCTGTGGCGGAGAAATGATTAAACAACATGAAAAGCGCTGGTACAAAGCCTCAGTAGAAGACGGCTACTACTGCCCTGTGTGCGACGGCACCTGCTACTGCGACGCCGGCGAAATGCTGCTGAAATTCGATACGTAAGGCGGCGGTGAAAGAGCGCTGAGGTTGCATGGGCTTGGGGGCAGACTGCTCACTTGTTTCGCTTGAGCATTGAAGGCCTCTGTGGCGGAGACGCGACGAGCTCATCCATGAGGGCTTGACGAAGGCCATCCATGGCCTTCGACACTCCACCACAGAGGCCTTCAACACTCTTAACGCTCACAAGTGAACAATCTGCCCCTTTTTCCTCCCTCATAACAGCTTAAGTTGGCTTTTTACCTGAGGCGGGAGATAGTGAGCGCGCGAACGGTTGCATAGGGCTATTGTGGAGGTGTGCAGCGCCATGGATGGCGCTGCCCAAGCCCTACAGGGATGTATTCACGGGCGTCCTCCACAATAGTCCTTGTAACCTCAGCGCTCGCTGTCTTCCTTCTCCGTTTTTATAGGTGGGTGATTATGTATGATCCTTTGGTTGATGCGCCTCCGGGGCCTCATGATGCTCCTGAGCCGAGTTACTGGCAGCAGCATACGCAAGCAGACTTCCCGGAGTGTGTTGATGCGCCGGAGAAAGTGGAGTTTGCTGTTATTGGAGCTGGGTACACGGGTTTAAACGCTGCCCGGGTTCTGGCTGAAAACGGACATTCTGTTGCCGTTTTTGAAGCCAACCAACTGGCCTGGGGTTGTTCGTCGCGTAATGCTGGTTTTGTGATGAAAAGCACCGGCCGACTGGGCTTGTCGGCCTGGGCTGAACGCCTGGGTACTGATATTGCGCGAGGCATTGCAGGCGAACATCAAAAGGCACTTCAACTCATTGAAGAAACTTTGCGTTATTGCCCGGAGCAGTGCCAGCGCCAAAACGGTGGTTATCTGAAAATAGCGCACAAACCTGGCGCCATTGGTCCGTTAAAGCAACAATATGAGCAGCTCAGGCAATTTAACCAGCCGGTGGAATGGCTAACTCAACAGCAATTAAGCAACATTATTTCAAGCCCGCAGGCGCACGCTGCCTTACGCTTCACTGACTGTTTTGCTTTGAACCCCATGTTACTGGCGGCAGCGACGGCTAGACGGGCCACCGCTGCGGGCGCACAGTTAGTTGAACACAGTCCGGTGACTAAAGCCGTGTCGCTTGGCGGCAAAGGCGTGTACCTGCAAACCGCGAAAGGCGCTATACGCGCTCGTAAGCTGTTGGTTTGTTCTAATGGCTATACCTCAGGGCAGTTACTGCCGGAGCTTGCCAGCCGCTCGTTACCGGTGCTCTCAAGCATTATTACTACCCCACCTCTGAGTGAAGAGCAGGTTGAGAGCATTAAGCTGTCACCCCGGTATGCCATAATGGATACTCGTATTCTGAAGTACTACTTCCGTTTACTGCCGGATAACCGATTGTTGTTTGGTGGTCGTGGTGCCATTCAGGGGAAAAATGCCGCCAACCCGGTTTATGCTAAACGCTTATTGCAGGCCTTGCACCAAACCTTTCCGCAACTGCGGGGAGTGAACAAGTGGGAGCATTTCTGGAGCGGCTGGGTCAGTGTGTCACTCGACGATTACCCGCGAGTAGGCAAAGTAAAGGCTAATATCTACGCCAGCATGGGCTACTGCGGTGCCGGTGTCAGCTTTACCGCCCTGGCCGGCCAACGACTGGCAGAAGCCGCCATGGAACAACCCCTGCCAGAACTACCTTACTACCAGTCTCAACTAAAGCCGTTCCCACTCCCCCGCTTCCGCCGTCTGGCCCAATGGCTCTACTACCACTACGGCCGCCTACGCGACTGAGCAGGGACGGGGCATGCTGCTCACTTGTTTCGCTGGAGCGTTGAAGGCCTCGGTGACGGAGACGCAACGAGCTCATCCATGAGGGCTTGACGAAGGCCATCCATGGCCTTCGACACTCCGCCACCGAGGCCTTCAACACCCGTAACGCTCACAAGTGAACAGCCTGCCCTTTTAACCTTTCTCATAACGGCTCAGATTGGCTTTTTATCTGAGGTGGAGGATAGCGAGCGCGCCGACGGTTACATAGGGCTATTGTGGAGGTGTGCAGCGCCATGGATGGCGCTGCCCAAGCCCTACACGGATGTATTCACGGGCGTCCTCCACAATAGTCCTTGTAACCTCAGCGCTCGCTATTCAGCTCAGCTACAAGCCGAAGACGATTTTTTCGCTTTTGAGCATTCGGGCTATGTATTTCATTAGCAGCAATGCGGCTGCCAGAGTGGCTATTGCGCTGATTACTGTTCCCATTACATTCACGTTCTCGCCGCGTATCAGTGACAAAAATGCCTGATGCTGACCGGTTAGTGGCAGGTAGTAGAGGATCGGGTTTTTAAGTCGCGCAAATTCCACACCAAAAGAAGCCGCCATTGGAATGACCAGTAAGAAGCTAATATAAGTCTGTGCTTCTTTGAAGTTTTTAGCGCGGAAGGACACGAACAATTGCAGCGCGGTCGCAAGCAGAGCCAGCGGCACCAGCAGAGCGAACATCAGTACCATCATACCCACGCTAAAGTTCACGTTCATGCCAATTTCGTGCAGTGGAACGTAGGCAAATATAATGGGGATAAGCACCAGCGACAGTATCGCCCCAAATAGTGAGAAGGTTGTTGCGGTCAGAGCTTTACCGGTAACGATGTCCCAGGTGCTTAACGGTTGACTCAGCAAAAACTCAAGCGAATTACGTTCACGCTCACCTGCACTGATATCGATAGCGACATTCATACCAGACCAGAACACGGACAGAATAATAAACACCAGTACACTGCCCATAATCAAGGCCGCTTTTGAGCCCCGGGTTGCTAAGTCTTGCTTTTGCAGTTGTATTGGTTGCACAACACGCGGATCAACTCCCCGTAATGTCAATCGGTAAGCCGCTATTTGACTCGAGTACGCCTGCACTGCCTGCTCTACACGCTTAATTTCGGTTTGCTGCTTTTGTGCCGACCAGTCAGCGCGCAAGGTGACCTCTACCGGTTCGGCTTTACTAACGCTTTCCTGCCAGTTTTCAGGCAAAGTAAGGACTATAGGCGTTTCGGTTTTTGCCCATTCACCCTGTTTCTGGACGACTCCTCGTTCGTTAAGAAAATCAACCAGCTGAGGTGCGTTTTCTTCACCTTCAATAGTAATTTCAACGTCCGCCGGATCGGTCAGCTGCGTTATTAAGAAAAAAAAGGCTACCGCCATTAATAAAGGTCCGAAAAACGCATAAGACATTGCCGCTAAAACAGAGCGTTTATCACGGATAGCGTCCCGGAATTCTTTTTTCCATACAGAAGTTAATGCACTCATCAGGCTGCTATCCCCTCGTCGGTACCGATAATTTTAACGAAGGCATCTTCCAACTGTTGCTCGCCGGTCATGTCACAAAGTTCCTGTGGTGTTCCTTCAGCTGCAACTTTGCCTTTTGCCATAACCACCACTCGGTCGCATAGCGCAGCAACTTCCTGCATAACGTGGCTGGAAAACAAGATACAGGTGCCTTGAGCGCGTTGTTCGCGCAACACATCTCGTAAAATTCGGGTACTCATAACGTCCAGACCTCGACTGGGCTCATCCAGAATCAAGTGCTTCGGGCTGTGTACTAAAGCCTGAGCCAGTGCAACTTTCATCCGCTGGCCTTGTGAAAACCCTGCTGTTCGGCGGTCTGCAAGCTCTTTAATATCCAGTTTATCTATCACCTTCTCAACCGCCTGCTTTTGCTCCATGCCTTTTAGCCCGTGTAGTCCGGCGAAATAAGCCACTTGCTCGCGCACGGTTAAACGTTCGTATAAGCCAAACTTATCAGGAAATATGCCGAGGTTACGGCGTGCACCAATAGGATTCTGGTTGGCGTCAACACCTTCAATTTCTGCCTTGCCGGTATCAGCCTGCAATAGCCCGTAAATAATACGAAGACACGTGGTTTTTCCTGCACCGTTGGGTCCGAGAAGACCGGTAATTTCGCCATCTTTTGCCTGAAATGATAGAGAATCCAGCGCTTGCACATTTTTAAATGTTTTTGTCAGTGCATCTACGTTTATCATTATTTATAGCCCCGCTGCATTCTGGTTCAGTACAAATGGCTTAAGTCTTTGTTCTTTTAAGCAGCCGCCGTCAATATTTTCGACAGAACCTTGCTCGATAAAATCGGCAATAAGCTGATTAGCGCAGGTATGACTGGCAATAGTATGTCCCGCGTTAGGTGCAACCAGGTGTTTACTGTTGGGTAAAGTTCTATGAGCTATTTCTCCCCATTCTGGAGGCGTCACCGGATCCAGCTCTCCCGATAACAGTAAAACAGGTTTATCACTGACAACAGGATCGGACCAGTAAGCAGGGACACTTGATGACTGCCAGCCCGCACACATATCAACAAAGGCATCACCTGTACGGCTACCAATAAACTGATTGTTACCGTCCTCGGCAAAAAGCTCCGGAGTCGCCCGGGGTAAATCTTCGCCACACACAACCGACAGCATAAGTCCGAGGTAAATACTGTTCTGCGACATAGTACCGCCCATCAAACCCAGTATGGCGTGGTGGCTTCCTTCAGCTGCAGAATGAATGGCGTAGGGCAATAGTTGACGAGTATTGGGGTGATATAAGGCAACACGGATAATTGAGCTGAAACGTCCGGGGGTCAGTTTTATCTCAAGCGGCTCAAATGAGAGGGGGTCACGCGTTTCCAGCAGTATATCCCCGGTTTCCAGCTCATTCATAACCTCATAATATTCTTGCTCTAGGTTAGGGAACTTTTCGTGACATGGGCTTTGTTCGGAACAATCCTTGAGCATTTCGTCAAACGCATCGGCTCCGTGCTGACCAAAAGGCCCAATGATTACCTGAGGCGGAGCCACAGCATCCAGGGTAGCCGTGCGAACTGAAGCAGGGGCTTCACGTAAATAGGTTAGACCGACGCGGGTTCCATAAGACCCGCCATAAAGGTTCAGTTGCTCTATACCCAAATGTTCACGTACCCGTTCAAAGTCTTTTACGGCGTTAACGGTATGATATTGCGTGGTGTCTGTATCGGGGTACTGCTCCTGACACTCGCGACTCAAGGCTTTAAGATCCTGCTCATCGTCAGCACGTATCAACTCATCCGGACGCTCAATGTCACATTCAAGCGGATGACTTTTGCCCGTACCGCGCTGATCAATTAGAAGAATATCGCGTTTCTGACGCACGGCTTCAAACATACGCGCTATCATTGGAGTTAATTCAGTAGCAGCCTGACCCGGCCCACCGGCCAGAATGAGCATAGGATCGGCTTGCGCTCCCTCCTGAATAGCCGGAAGAATAGCGTAATAAATACCAATATGTTTGCCGTCAGGCTGTTCGTAGTTTTCTGGAACTGAAACTGTGCCACAATGCAGTTTCTCTTGCACACCAGGTAAATAACAGCTCGAAGCTTCATTTGATGTTGTCTGTGCCTGACCACTAAGCGGCACCAGACCCAGTAGCAGTAGCGATAATGCCATCCATTGTTTCATAGCGATTCCGTTTATATATGCAACGGATCTATTGTCGTAGAGAACAGGGGAGAATTACAAGGTAAGTCACTGATTGATTTGTTAGAAGATGTAAAAAAAGCCCGCAAAAAATTGCAGGCTTTTAGAAAATAACTTTGTCGGTGCTAATTACAGGCCAGCGCGATCTTTAATTGCTACAGCAATTGCACTGCTGCCGTGACCGTTAGATTGCGCCCATTCGTAGTCGCCAGAAGCTTTCAGTTCGTCTACTGACAAACGACCAACGATGAACTCACCAATGTCTTGTGAACCGTTAGCCATGGCAAATTGCAATAAGCTTTGACCGTTGCACTGAATGCCAGTGTAAATATCACGCACGCGTACACGAGCATCACGTAATTTTTTACGCATACGCATGGTGTCATCACCTTGCACGTATGTGCATAAGCTTAAGGCTAATTCATTTGCCTCTGCGCTTTTTGAAAAAGTTACGCCTGTTGCCGCAACGGCAGCCATCATGGTGCCTAATACAATTGCTTTCATCTAAAACCCCATCACAAGATTGTTCAAAAATTCATCAAGATGATACTACGAACTCGAGCTTGCTGCAATGGCTTAAAATTCAGGTAAGTTACTGAATTTATAACTTCTTATTAACTTACCTTGTCGAAAATAAGAGTACTAAAGTTATGGGTGTTACGTTCATCAGCGGCAAAGTTTTGCCGCTCTACCTCTTGCCAGTCGCCGACTTCATGATAATCGGGGAAATAGGTATCTCCCTCAACATTTAGTTCTATTTTAGTAACATATAGTCGGTCTGCGAGGGGTAAAAATTTTTCATAAATTTTTCCTCCGCCAATCACCATCAGCTCATCAACCGGTCCTGCAGCGGCGATTGCCTGTTGCACCCCTGACACCCAAACCACAGGGCTGTCCTGATTTTCCGAACGATCCGTTCGACGGCTTAGAACGATATTCTTACGACCGGGCAAAGGACGACCAATTGATTCGAAAGTTCTGCGTCCCATAACAATTGGCTTACCCAAGGTAATTTTTTTGAAATATTGCAGCTCGTCCGGCAGGTGCCATGGCATTTTGTTGTCTTTTCCGATAACCCGGTTATCGGCCATAGCCACCACGAGTGATATTTTCATTCGGCGATACCCTTAATGCTTAGCCTGACGTTTACGTCAGGCTACTTCTGATAAATGACTTCGACGTCGTGATCATCATCATCGTCGTCATCTTCATCGTCCAGTTCTTCTTCCATAACTTCTTCGTGATAGGTGTCCCACATAAACTCGACGGGATCAGCCTCTTCCTGCTTTTCTGTATCAGGCGCAGGCAAGGTTTCCAGATAGGACATAACTTCACGACAAAGCGCATCACTGCCTCGCCCTTCCAGCGCAGCAATTTGGAATACCGGACCGTCCCAATCTAATGCTTTAACCAGTTCATCAACTTTTTCCTGAACTTCTTCATCCAGTAACAAGTCGACTTTATTGATGACCAGCCAGCGTGGCTTTTCTGCCAGCTTAGGACTGTATTTTTCCAGTTCATTGATGATAATGCGCGCCTGCTCAGCAGGGTCGGTTTCATCAAACGGTGCTAAATCGACCAGGTGCAACAATAAGCCACAACGCTCTAAGTGTTTCAGGAATTGTATGCCAAGTCCTGCGCCTTCAGCCGCGCCTTCAATAAGGCCCGGAATATCGGCAATAACAAAACTTTGATGCGGCGCGGGACGCACAACACCCAGGTTTGGTATCAGAGTCGTAAATGGATAGTCGGCTACTTTAGGTCGTGCAGCGGAAACCGAACGAATAAAAGTCGATTTACCGGCATTAGGCATACCCAGCAACCCCACATCAGCCAGCAACATCAGTTCCAGCTTTAGCGGGCGTACCTCACCAGGAGTGCCGTCGGTTTTTTGTCTTGGAGCGCGGTTTATACTGCTTTTGAAACGTGTATTACCCAGACCATGGAAACCACCTTTGGCCACCATCAAACGCTGACCGTGTTTCGTCAAATCGCCAAGAACTTCGCCTGTATCGATATCGGTAGCCCGGGTACCTGGAGGAACTGGCAGCACTATGTCGTTACCACGTCTGCCCGTACAGTTTTTACCCATACCGTTTTTACCGCGCTCAGCTTTATGAAAACGTTCAAAACGATAGTCGATAAGGGTATTCAGGTTTTCATCTGCCTGCAGATAAACGTCACCGCCGTCGCCACCATCGCCGCCGTCAGGGCCGCCTTTGGGAATATATTTTTCGCGACGGAAACTGATACAACCATTACCACCGTCACCCGCGTCTACGCGGATTTCTACTTCATCAACGAATTTCATCGCAATCTGCTACTTATCACTTGTCGAATACTGTGCAAAATTCTAGCACATATGAAAAAGCCCCGCCGTAAGGCAGGGCTTTCAGAACCGAAACTTTTCAGTTTATGTTCGCGTTATTAATCAGTAATAACACTCACATATTTACGGTTTTTGCTGCCCTTCACTTCAAAAGACACTTTGCCCTCTGAGGTTGCAAACAATGTGTGGTCTTTACCAATGCCAACGTTACTTCCAGCATGGAACTTAGTACCACGTTGGCGAACCAGGATGTTGCCTGCTAATACAGACTCACCACCGAAGCGCTTAACACCGAGACGTTTACTCTCTGAGTCGCGACCGTTTTTAGTAGAACCACCAGCCTTTTTATGTGCCATGTCGTTACCCCTTAATTAGCTGTTGATACCAGTGATTTTCACTTCCGTGAACCACTGACGATGGCCTTGTTGACGGCGAGAATGCTTACGACGACGGAACTTAACGATTTTAACTTTATCGCCACGACCGTGATCAATCACTTCCGCTTTCACTTTACCACCGGATACGAACGGAGCACCGATGTTTACATCGCTGCCGTCTGAAACCATCAAAACCTGGTCGAATTCAACTACATCACCGGTAGCTGCTTCCAGTTTTTCCAGGCGGACGATTTGGCCTTCAGACACACGGTGCTGCTTACCGCCACTTTGGAATACTGCGTACATATTATTCTCCACAACCCTATTGGGCATCCAAATTCAAATCAGGGCGCGAATTGTACGTAATCCCGCCATCGATCGCAACCCTTAATTTGAACTTAAAAGCAGCGCCGCTTAACGCGGATTGAGTTTCCGCTCCGCTATAAATAGTGTACCATCTGTTTTCCGTTAAATTTTGTAAATAAACAGATATCTATGATCGATATGCAGTCCATTAACGCATTAGCCAAAGACGATATGCTTGGCGTTAATGCTTTAATAGGTGAACAACTTCAATCGGATGTTGCCCTAATTAACCAGTTAGGCCTTTACATTGTCAACAGTGGTGGTAAACGCTTACGCCCACTGCTTGCCATATTAGCTTGCCGGGCCCTGGGTTATGAAGGTAACGATCACCGCAAACTTGCGACAATTATCGAGTTTATTCATACCGCGACCCTGCTGCACGACGATGTCGTCGATGAGTCGGAACTGCGCCGCGGACGTAAAACCGCCAACGCAGTGTTTGGTAATGAGGCCAGCGTTCTGGTTGGTGACTTCCTTTATACCCGCGCTTTTCAGTTAATGGTCGACTTAGACTCCCTGCGGATACTGCGTATTTTAGCGGATGCCACCAACGTTATTTCTGAAGGTGAAGTGCTGCAGTTAATGAACTGTAACGACCCCGATACCTCAGAAGCCAGTTACTTTAATGTCATTTACGGTAAAACCGCCAAGCTGTTTGAAGCTGCAACAGAGCTGGCCGGCGTATTAACCGCACAAAACGAAAAAGTAACGCAGCAACTGGCCGATTACGGTCGTTATTTGGGTACCGCATTTCAGTTGGTGGACGACCTACTGGATTACACCGCGGACAGCGAATCGATGGGCAAAAACGCCGGTGATGACCTAGCAGAAGGTAAGCCGACACTGCCGTTATTGTACGCCATGTGGCACGGCAACGAAGTAGAACAAAAGCTGATTCGCGAAGCCATTGAACAAGGTGACGGACGTGAGCACTTACAAACCGTGCTAACTGCAATGGAGCGCACCGGTGCATTGCAATACACTCGCGACAAAGCTTTAGAAGCCGCCGAACAAGCGCGCGAGTCCCTAAGCGAACTGCCGGACTCCGACTACAAACAAGCCCTGCTCACTCTAACCCACCTGGCAGTCGACCGGGTAGCTTAGAGGAAGGAAATGCCTTGGGGGGATCGGGTTCTGTTTCGGAGGACGCCCGTGAATACATCCCTGTAGGGCTTGTGTAGCGCCATCCATGGCGCTACACACCTCCGAAACAGAACCCTTCCCGCTTTAGGCATTTCCATTTAGCATCGCCATCCATGGCCTTCTACACTCCGCCAGAGAAATCTTCAACACTCGTAACGCTCGCAATCCAACAGCCTGCCCCTTTTAAGCATCTTCTAGCCTGATAATTAAAAAACTAACGCTGTGTATCAATTGGAATATTTGAGCGTACGTCTAGCTGGAAAAATATTGGGGAAGGTCAATATTGGCGAAAAGCCGTTGCAGGATTATCTGGAGAAAGTGCTGAGATAACTTTCAGCAAATAGCGTGGAAATGTTGGGGCGGCTATTACAGGAGCGTCGAAGGCCAGGGACGGCCTTCGTCGAGCGCTCATGGATGAGCTTGTAGCGTCTCCTGTAATAGCCGCCCCAATATTTTCAAAAGCGGATTACTGAAAGTTTTTTCAGCTTAGCTGGCGAAGTCGATGCCAGTTTGGATGTCGCCTTTCAGTCCATCTAGCATGTCGTCCATGCATTTTTGTTCGAATTCACTTAGCTTGCCGTAAGACAGAATTTCTTCGGCGCCATTTTTGCCTAAGCGTACTGGCTGTGCGAAGAACTTAGCGTTGTCGCCAGGGCCTTCTACGTAGGTGCATTCAATAGTGTCCTGACCTTGTAGGCCTTTCAGCAGTGACAGGGCAAAGCGTGCTGCTGCCTGACCCATAGACAGGGTTGCTGAACCGCCGCCAGCTTTAGCTTCGACAACTTCAGTACCGGCATTCTGGATACGGTGAGTTAAGTCTTTGATTTCTTGTTCAGTGAACTCAACGCCTTCCACCTGAGACAGCAATGGCAGAATAGTTGTACCACTGTGACCGCCAATTACCGGAACTTCTACGTTTTCTGGGTTCAGACCACGCAGTTCGCCTACAAAGGCTTCTGAACGAATAACGTCAAGTGTGGTAACACCGAACAGCTTACGCTTGTCGTAGCAACCCGCTTGCTTCAGTACTTCAGCAGCGATTGGAACGGTGGTGTTTACTGGGTTCGTAATGATACCAACGCAGGCGTCAGGGCAGTTGTCTGCTACGCCCTGTACTAAGTTTTTAACGATGCCTGCGTTCATGTTGAACAGGTCAGAGCGATCCATACCTGGCTTACGTGGTACGCCGGCAGGAATTAATACAATGTCGCTGCCCACTAATGCTGATGCTAAGTCGTCTTTACCGAAGCCTGTTACTTTCACGTCGGTAGGGATATGACTTAAGTCAACCGCCACACCTGGAACTACTGGCGCAACGTCATACAACGACAATTCTGAACCTGCTGGTAATTGGGTTTTCAGAAGCAATGACAATGCCTGGCCGATACCACCGGCCGCACCTAATACGGCTACTTTCATCTCAGACTCCGTTTTTGTTGGTCAATTTAAACTGCTTAAAAATGCAGGATTTGGGGCAAAACTGTACTCTTATATCAGTAAAAATACAACTTTGCCCGATACATATTCAGCACTCGAATAGCGCATCTTTATGCAGTACACTGTCCATAATTATAGCATGGAAACAGCATAGGAATTTGACACTCAAATGGTGCAGGACACGTTACTCGAAGCTTTTAAAACCTTGCTCCGCGAAGAGCGGTACGGCTCGCAGGGAGAAATTGTTAATGCCTTGAAAGCCGAGGGCTTTGATAACATTAGTCAGTCTAAAGTGTCGCGCATGTTGAGTAAGCAAGGAGCGGTTCGTACCCGCAATGCAAAGCAGGAAATGGTTTACTGTTTACCACCTGATTTAGCCGTGCCTTCCACCCGGGCGCCATTAAGCCAGCTTGTACTGGATATTCAGCATAATGATGTAATGGTCATTATTCGCACAAGTCCGGGGGCTGCCCAGTTAATTGCCCGGTTGCTGGATTCCGTCGGTAAAAAAGAAGGCGTGCTAGGCACTATTGCCGGCGACGACACGATTTTTATTGCACCGCTTAAAGTGGCTGATATTGAATTCACTCTGCGAAAAGTACGTGAGCTGTTCGCAAATCAGGCGGTGCTGCCCTCTTCATAGTCCACTATGTCTTCGGCAACTTCTTTGTTCGCTTCCATAAAGCGCATTGAAGGAACAAAAAAACCGGAGCTGGATACGGCTTGTGAGTAATCAAGTAAGGGGTCGTAAGCCCCTTGTTCGTCGGCGTAATAACGGTTCTTTAGCCACTGGACAACCCTTTTAGGCGAATGGCTAAAATACATGGCCAGAAGCCCCTGTTCGCGCAAGTCGCCCCACGGCATATTCTGCCGTAATAGTGGGATGGGCTGTTCGCTACTGTCAATTAAACGACTTTTCGCGGCGTGAGTGACACCTTCTATTTTGGCTTCTGATAGACGTTCACCGGATACTTTCTCACGCCCCATTAACTGCTCCTGCGTTTCCGGGCCTAAATAGTCCCAACGACGCAAGTCATGCCGAAACTTCTGCACGAATAAGTAGCTGCCGTCGACAAAGTCGGCGTCGTCCTGTACGTCAACTAACGCGACTTTACGCTTACGCATCCCCCGCGGGTTATCCGGTGCATCTATAAAGCCGGTTAAGTCGCGGCCGTCCAGATAACGGAAGGAACGGATTTGTTCAGCCACTTCAATGTCGTAGCCGAACCATTCCATCAGCGTGCGCCCGGCCAGATAGTTAGCATCGAAACGGTCACAGCGAATTTGTATGACAAGATCATAGGGGTGTCTAGGTGCTTCACGGTCTCCATCGCTAAGCTCAGGAAAAGCCTGCAAGTGTAGCGGTCGCTTATGGGGATAGAGAATATCCCAGTAGTCTGCCCCTATCCCAACAAAGCCTGTTAACATGCCTTCAGAGAAACGGGCGTCAAGATCGCGTAAAATAGCTGGAAAACGAGCTAACTTGCGACGTAAACTTTCTACGTCGTCGCTCATGACGTGACAAAACAACGTCAGACCATGCAGATTAGGTTCCGCGTAGACTCCTGACTGAGCTTTATCCACCCTATTCTCCCGTTTAACTGTTATTTTTGTGGGTTCGTTCTATTCGCTTTTACATTAATTAGCGCAAGAGGCATTATAGAATGCCTGTATTCGTTATGACACCGCAAGGAAAAATCATGCGTAATCTGATACTTATTTTTGGTTTGCTGGGCGTTACAGCCTGCACCACCACAGCTGATAACCAAACCCAGCGTAGCAGCACACAACAACAAAGTGCTGCTGCTGAGTTTCATCAACTGGCTGACACTATCTGGGAAGAACTGAATAAGTCCAGCGATACTGAGCTGACCGATATGTCACCGGAAGCGTTAGAAAAACGCTACCAACAACGCTCAAAGTGGCTCGAACAGCTTAACGCCGTTAACCTTAACGCGCTTAGCCGGGATGACCAAATCAATCATGCGATGATCCATTATACGTTAAAAAACAAAGTGGATGAGTATCGTTTTAAAGCACACTACATGCCATTAACGGCAGAAGGAAGCTTCCACAGTTCTTTAGCTTTTATGCCATCGTACACTTCGTTCTCTTCAGCTGAGGACTATCAAAATTACATTGCGAAACTGCGTTCAATTCCACGTTATATGGAACAACAAACGCATTGGTTACGTAAAGCGATAGAGGAAGGTTATACGCAACCAGCCGCTGCTATGGCTGGCTTTGAAGAAAGCATACTGGCCTACATTGTACAAGATGCCGACCAAAGCGTGTATTTCTCGCCATTTTCTGATCAACCGGGTTTTATTAATGACCAGCAGTGGAAGCAGCTAAAAGAAGATGCGTTAACCGCTATTGATCAGCAAGTTATGCCGGCGTATGACGACTACTTTAACTTTATGGTCACAGAGTATCTGCCGAACTCTCGTGAGAGTGTTGGTGCCAGCGAGCTACCAAACGGCGATGCTTTCTACCAGAACAGAATTAAACATTACACCACGCTTGATATGAGCGCTGACGAAATCCATGAAATTGGATTGCAGGAAGTTGCTCGTATTCGCGGCGAGATGCTGGAAGTTATTGAGGAAACCGGTTTTGACGGTAACTTTGACGAGTTTGTCGACTTTTTACGTACAGATGACCAGTTTTACCCGGAAACTGCAGAAGAGTTATTGGAGTATGCCGCCTGGATAGCGAAGAAAATGGACGGTGAACTTCCAAAACTGTTTAAAACCTTACCCCGCCAGCCTTACGGTATAGCACCGGTACCTGCTGAGATCGCCCCCAAATACACAACCGGCCGTTATTCAGGTTCAAGCCGGGATGACCGCGCGGGATTCTACTGGGTAAATACCTACGCGCTGGACCGCCGTCCGCTTTACCAGATGGAAGCCTTAACTCTGCACGAAGCAGTACCGGGACACCATTTACAAAGCGCTATAGCGAACGAACTGAAAGACTTACCGGAATACCGCCAGCAAACTTATATTTCCGCTTTTGGTGAAGGCTGGGGTTTGTACTCTGAGTACCTGGGTCTGGAAGCCGGTTTCTATGAAGACCCTTACAGCAACTTTGGTCGTTTAAGCTACGAAATGTGGCGTGCGGCGCGCTTAGTGGTGGATACCGGTATGCATGCCAAAGGCTGGAGCCGTGAGCGAGCAATGGAGTTTATGGCCAATAATACTGCGTTGTCACTTCATAATGTGAAAACCGAAATTGACCGTTACATTACCTGGCCTGCACAAGCCCTTTCGTACAAGCTGGGCGAACTGACCATTAAGCGTTTGCGTGCAGAAGCCGAGCAACAGCTGGGTAATAAGTTCGATATTCGTGAATTCCACGATGCGGTACTGGAAAACGGCAGCGTACCACTGAAAGTACTCGAGCAGCACATCAACAACTGGATTGCTGAGCAGAAATAACGGCATTGAACCATGAGTGCTGAGGTTACAAGGGCTTTTCCGGAGGACGCCCGCAAGTACTTCCCTGTAGGGTTTGAGCAGCGCCATCCTTGGCGCTGCACACCTCCTGAAAAGCCCTTATAACCATCGGCGCACTCATTATTCACTGCCTAAATCAGCCTATTTTTAAGGCTCAAACTTCTTTGTTCCAACCTCACACCCTAATCTTTCTTTTGCTTCACTAAGAGACAGCAAGTTCTGGTTTCGGATATCCCGCTCAGCTAGATTCATTAGCTTAAGTGTGGCAATAGCTTCTTCGGCATTTAGTGATGCTGTGTTTTGCTTAATATGATGGATAGTTTTTATCTGCATAATTAACTCCTGCCAGACAAACTAAAGTATAGTCCATTAAGAAACGACCCGAAAATTAGGCACAAAAAAACCGCCGAAGCGGTTTTAGGTAAACTTATATGGGAATGAAAACACATTGTGGCCGGTAACAGGAAGTGTCTGGCGCCATGGATGGCGCCAGCCAAGCCTTACAGGGACGTACTTGCAGGCGTCTTCCTGTTACCGGTCATTATGTTTCCATTCCCCATCATTAAGCCACGTTGATGGTTGGGATGATGTTTTCCTTGGCCGCTTTTTCTGCGTCGCGGAAGGCATCCATCTGGTCGAAGTTCAGATATTTGTAGACTTCGCCAGCCATCGAATTGATGTCCTGTGCGTACTCCATGTATTCTTCCGGAGTTGGCAGGCGACCAACGATAGCACCGACAGCTGCAAGCTCTGCAGAAGTCAGGTAAACGTTTGCGCCATCACCCAGGCGGTTCGGGAAGTTACGCGTTGAGGTAGACAATACCGTTGCGCCTGGTTCTACCCGTGCCTGGTTACCCATACACAGTGAACAGCCCGGCATTTCCGTACGAACGCCGTTACGCTCATAAATGTCATAATAGCCTTCGGCTTCCAGCTGGGTTTTATCCATTTTCGTTGGTGGTGCAATCCACAAACGCGTGTTTAATGGGTCAGAGTTTTTCTCTAACAATTTGCCTGCTGCACGGAAGTGACCAATGTTGGTCATGCACGAACCAATGAAAACTTCATCGACGTTGTCGCCGGCAACTTCGCTGAGGAACTTCGCGTCGTCCGGGTCATTCGGGCAACAGACGATAGGCTCTTTAATCTCGTTCAGGTCAATTTCGATAACCGTTGAGTAGTCAGCGTCTTTATCTGCACGGGTCAGCTGTGGGTTTTCTAACCACTCTTCCATCTTACGGGCACGACGTTCCAGCGTACGCGCATCGCCGTAGCCTTCGTTTATCATCCAGCGCAGCATGGTGATATTAGAACGCAGGTACTCCGCAACAGACTCTTCAGACAAGTCGATAGTACAACCAGCCGCTGAACGTTCTGCAGAAGCGTCAGACAATTCAAAGGCCTGCTCTACAGTTAAGTGATCAAGACCTTCAATTTCTAAGATACGACCTGAGAAAATGTTTTTCTTGCCACGCTTATCAACGGTCAGGTGACCTTCTTTGATAGCAAACGCAGGAATGGCATGAACCAGGTCACGTAAAGTAATACCCGGCTGCATTTCGCCTTTGAAACGGACCAATACAGATTCAGGCATGTCCAGCGGCATAACACCGGTAGCTGCAGCAAAGGCAACCAGACCAGAGCCTGCCGGGAATGAAATACCCAGAGGGAAACGCGTGTGTGAGTCACCACCAGTACCAACAGTATCTGGCAACAACATACGGTTTAACCAGCTGTGGATGATACCGTCGCCAGGACGCAAACTTACGCCGCCACGGTTCATAATGAAGTCAGGTAAGGTGTGCTGAGTTTCAACGTCAACCGGCTTAGGATAAGCGGCGGTGTGACAGAACGACTGCATAACCAGGTCTGAGTTAAAGCCAAGGCATGCCAGGTCTTTTAGCTCGTCACGAGTCATAGGGCCAGTGGTATCCTGAGAGCCTACAGTCGTCATTTTAGGTTCACAGTAAGCCCCCGGGCGAACACCTTCCATGCCACAAGCTTTGCCGACCAGCTTCTGCGCCAGCGAGAAACCTTTACCGCTGTCTGCGGGTTGCTCTGGCTTACGGAATAAGTCTGATGGACCCATGCCCAGAGACTCACGTGCTTTTTCTGTCAGGCCACGGCCGATGATCAGGTTAATACGTCCACCGGCGCGTACTTCATCTAAAATGACACGGGATGCATAATCGTACTCAGCGATAACGTCGCCGGCTTCGTTCTCGATTTTGCCTTCGTATGGGTAAATAGTGATGATATCGCCCATGTTCATTTTTTCGACGTCGGCTTCAAATACCAACGCACCTGCGTCTTTCATGGTATTGAAGAAAATTGGAGCAACTTTAGAGCCAATACAGATACCGCCGGCACGTTTATTTGGTGTACCCGGCATGTCTTCGCCAATATTCCACAGTACTGAGTTGGTCGCAGATTTACGTGAAGAACCGGTACCCACTACGTCGCCAACGAAGGCAACCGGGTGACCTTTCTCTTTTAATTCTTCAATTTGCTTGCCTGCGTCAGTAATGCCTTCGCGTGGCATTTTGTACATCGCTTTGGCGTGCAGCGGAATGTCCGGACGAGACCAGGCATCCGGCGCCGGAGAAAGGTCATCGGTATTGGTTTCGCCAGTCACTTTAAAGACGGTAGCTTTAATTGATTTAGGCAGCTCGTCGCTGTTGGTGAACCATTCAGCATTGGCCCAGGATTCAACCACTTCTTTCGCCAGCGCATTACCGGCTTTCATTTTCTCTTCCACGTCGTGGAAAGCATCGAACATTAAGATGGTTTCTTTCAGCTCTTTTGCCGCCAGTTCAGCCAGCTGAGAGTCATCCAGCAACTCCACCAACGTGACGATGTTGTAACCACCGTGCATGTTGCCCAACAGTTTTACTGCGTATTCTTTGCTTACAACCGGACTTTCAATTTCGCCCTTAACTACGGCGCTTAAGAAGCCTGCTTTAACATAGGCAGCTTCATCCACACCCGGTGGTACACGCTCGGCCAGCAGCTCAACCAGAAAGTCTTCCTCGCCTGCTGGGGGATTTTTCAGTAACTCCACTAAATCGGCTACTTGCTCTGCGTTTAATGGCTTCGGAGGGATGCCTTCTGCGGCGCGCTCTTCTACGTGCTGACGATATTCTTTAAGCACTGATATTACCTCTCATTTGCTTGCATGAATTCTAGGCGGTTCATTAGTGCGGCGCATTATACGGATATTACTGTTAAATTCCCATGACACGGGGCTATAAAACAGATAATTCAGGGTATAAACAGGGTGAATGCGCCCGGGGTTACGGGCGCGGTACTCTTTGCACTATGGCGTACATAACAGGTACGACAAACAAGGTCAGTACGGTAGCAAAGCCCAGGCCGAACATAATGACCGTTGCCATGCTGGCAAAGAAGTCGTCAAACAGCAGCGGTATCATACCCAAAATGGTGGTGGCTGCCGCCATTCCTACCGGACGAACACGACTAACCGCGGCATCACTCAACGCCTGGGTTGCTTCTTTACCTGCGTCCAACTCAGCATTAACCTGCTCCAGCAACACCACACCGTTTTTAATCAGCATGCCGGAAAGGCTGAGAAAGCCAAGTAACGCCATGAAGCCAAACGGTTTGTCCAGCAGCAAGAGTCCCACAGTCACACCAATTATGGAAAGCGGCACAGTCGTCCACAGCACAGCGGCCTGGCGAATGCTGTTAAACAACAGCACGGTAATAATAAACATCACCAAAAAACCAAATGGTAAGGCGTTGAATAAGGCCTTTTCAGCATCGCCTGAAACTTCGTGCTCACCTCCCCAATTGAGCTCATAGCCCAGGGGCAGTTCAATAGCTTCAATTTGCGGTTTCACCCGTTCAAAGACTTGAGCGGCGGTTTCATCACGCAATAAGTCATGGTCAGCCATTACAGTAAGAGTACGCTTTCTGTCTCGCCTCAGTATCAATGGGTCCTCCCACTTAACTCCAATGGAGCGTACGACCTGAGCTAACGGCACAAAGCGATCAAACACCGGACTGTAAATTTGCAGCTCTTGCCAATTATTAAGATCGACTCTCTCTGACTCTGGAGCTCGTTGAATAATAGGCAATAGATCGGTCCCGTCTCGGTATACACCTATCCGACGGCCCACAAAATTGGCACGCAAAAGGTTATTCACATCTTCTTTGGTTATACCGGCTCGGCGCCCGGCGGCTTCATCATACTCCGGCCGTAACAATTTAGTTTGATTTCGCCAGTCTGAACGGATGTTTACTGCACCTTCATCCCGATCTAATAAAGCTTGTGCTTTTTTGCTGAGTTGACGTAACACCTCAATGTCTGGACCTGAGAAGCGAGCTTCTATTTTGGCAGGCGTTGCCGGACCAATTTCAACACGAATCAATTTATCTTCGACATCGGGGTGTTCACTTCGAATTCTTTCCCTGATGTCACGCATCAACGGTTCCATCGCTTCTTTATCTTCGACCCGAACGAGAAGTTGTGCGTAACTCTCATAACTTTTCTCTACCAGGTAGGTTAAGGTGAAACGCGGAGCGCCGCGCCCTACCGTTGTTGCAACTGAAGTGACTACCGGCTTTTCCAGAAGGTAGTCCTCTAAACGCTTAGAGTCTGTCTCGGTATGGCGAATATCTGTTCCCTGTGGATACCACAAGTCGACATAAAATAACGGCGTTGTCGAAGGTGGAAAAAATGACTGCTTGGCTTGTCCGAACCCAAGCACTGCCGCAACTAATAAAGCCAGCATAACAACCATGCTGATTATTCGATGGCGTAGGCAGGTCGATAAAACGGCTTTGTACCCTTTGTACACCGGGTGAGAAAAGGCATCATTTTTCTCGTCACCAATGTCTTTAGCCGAATATAGTCGGTCTGCCAAAAATGGAATGAGAGTAAGCGCAGTGAACCAACTGAGTAGCAGTGATATTAATAAAACCCAGAACAAGCTCCCCGCAAACTCGCCGGTCGCATCGGATGACAACCCAATAGGTGCAAAAGCAATAATGCCAATGACCGTCGCACCCAGCAAGGGCCACTGGTTTTGTCTTACAACACTGACGGCAGCATCGACTTTGCTTTTGCCCTTACGCATTGCCACCATAATACCATCAGCTATAACAATGGCATTATCGACCAGCATACCAAGGGAAATGATAAGTGCACCTAAGGAAACCCGCTGCAAATTTATGTTGGCTAAGTACATGAAAATAAAAGTACCCAGCACGGTTAGCAACAAAACTGTGCCAATTAAAAGCCCACTGCGGAATCCCATGGTCAGCAACAGCGCGATAATAACGATGGCGACAGCTTCGACTAAGTTCAGCAAAAAGTCGTCAACTGAATTCTCGACCTCATGTGGCTGATCGTAGATGCGATCAACCGACATACCTATTGGTTGTGCATACG
This sequence comes from Idiomarina sp. PL1-037, assembly GCF_034422975.1. NCBI lineage: Bacteria > Pseudomonadati > Pseudomonadota > Gammaproteobacteria > Alteromonadales > Idiomarinaceae > Idiomarina > Idiomarina sp. PL1-037. Next base: position 514,890 of record NZ_CP139873.1, on the reverse strand, counting down.
ACAGCTCGTCCAGCCGTTTCTGAATGCGCTGACCCACTTCAACCACATTCACGTTATCGGAAAAAGAAACCGCAACCCAAAGTGCTGCCTGACCATTGTAACGCACTACGTGTGAGGGAATTTCTTTAGCCTCGCGGTAAATTGTCGCAACGTCGCGCAAATAAATACGTTCCTCAGCGCCGGGGTTACTGATAACTAGCTTCGACATGTCCTCAACGTTCGCAAACTCGCCACTAGTGGCAATACGCAAAGCTTCTTCGTTTATTGTTACCCGTCCAGCGTCGGCTACTGCATTCTGTGTCTGCAACAGACCCGCAATACGTTTAGGAGAAATACCCAAATTAGCCAGACGCGTGCGCGACACTTCTACTACAACCTGCTCCTGTTGTTCGCCGGCCAGCTTCACTTTGCCTACACCATCGACCAGTACCAGCTCTCGTCTTAAAAAATCAGCGTAACGCTCAATGTCTTTATAAGAGTAATCGGGGCCCGTTATCGCCATCATTACGCCATAGACATCGCCAAAGTCGTCTCGGACAATGGGTTCACCTGTACCTGGTGGTAACTGGTTTTTTACATCGTTAATTTTACGACGCAGTTCATCCCATATCTGATCGAGCTGTTCTGTACGATAAATACTCTTCATCTCAACCGTTATTTGCGACAATCCGGGCTTGGAAATAGAGCGCACGTTGTCGACGTAACTCAATTCTTGTATCGCGTCCTCCAGCCGATAGGTGACTTCTTCCTCTACTTGCTGCGCTGAAGCTCCGGAATAAGGCGTAATGACCATTGCCTGTTTTATGGTGAATTTGGGGTCTTCAAGGCGACCAAGCTGAGTCAGGGCAATTAACCCACCTATCAGCAAGATGAGAAACAACATCCAGCTAGTGGTTTTTCGCTCCATACTGTATTGAGCTATATTCATCACAGACCCCGTTCGCGTTGCCATTCACGAACTTGCTGGTTTTCTTCCAGCTGATGAACACCGGCTGTTACAATTTTTTCGCCGGGCTTCAGTCCATTCAGGAGTGTCAGGCCTTCGTTTGTCATTGGTCCAATAACCACCTTGCGCTTTTGTACGCGCATGTTGTCGTCAACCACCCAAACATAAGCCACATCATCAGTGTCCGTGAACACCGCTTTTGAAGGAACTACCATACCAATGTTTGATGAGCGTAAGACTTCATTTATATCCACAATGACTGTTGCCGTCATACCGGGCAATAAATTGATATCCTCAGGCTTTGGTAAGGTAAAGATCACTTCATAGGCATTTGTCGCCCTATCTGATTGCGAGTTCCACTCCTTTAAATGAGCTGGATAAGTGCTGTCAGGAGCCGCATCAAAGCGAACTTCTGGTTGATAGTCGGCTTGCCTTTTTACTTTGGCAAAGATGTTTTCGGGCACATTAATACTGATATCCAGAGCATTGCTTATCTGTAAGACAACGATGGGTTGCTTTGGCTGAATATTTTCATAATTCTCAACGGCCAATTTAGCGATAACACCATCAAAAGGTGCCGTTAACTTGGTGTAGCGCAAATTTGCTTTGGCGGTTTCGTAATTTGATTTTGCAACGGCTAGCTGCGATTCAATTTGATCGAACTGTCCCTCTGACATAACCCCTTGATTCACCAAAACCTTATTGCGTTCGTACTGCGATAATGCCAGTTCATATTGAGCTTTTGCCTGGTTTACCGCCAGTTGGTAATCGGTCGGATCGAGACGAGCAATTAAATCCCCCTTTTTTACCTCCGTGCCTGGCCGCCCCGGTAGTTCAATGATCTCGCCTGCTACCCGAAAAGTCAGCTGGGCCACTTTGGCCGCCTCGACCACCGCCGGAAATTCACGTAACCGCGGACCGTCAGCTTCAGTCACTTGCATAAGCCGCGCCGGGCGCGCTTGTTGAGTATCATTAACTTGTGCTTGTTCACTGCACGCCGCCATAACAACAGCGACCAGAGCGATAGAAAAAGGTTTCAGCCAGCGCATGAATTTTGGTCCGATATTTTCAGGGAAATTTAATTGGAATAAGTTTACCGTAAGTACAGTTACAGTTATATTGAATTAAAATTAAAAAGACAATCATAAAAACTTAATGAATTTATCTCACCTAAAAATGATGATCACCGTAGCTCATCTCGGCAGTCTGCAAAAAACAGCCGAGCAGCTCAACCGCACACAGTCTGCGGTGAGCATGGCGTTGAAAAAACTGGAAGAAAACGCAGGGTTTGCTTTGTTTAACCGTGCCGGTTACCGCTTAGAGCTTACCGAGCAGGGACGACATTTTTTACGCCAGGCAGAAGAAGTTGTGCGCCAGCAGCAACGTCTGCAGTCGCTGGCGGAAAAACTGAAGCACGGTGCCGAGCCCCTGCTGACGCTATGTTATGACCATACCTGTGACAGCAAACTCTGGATACCCAGTATTCAGCACATTCAACAACAATACCCAGCGACCGAACTGCACGTAGACGGCGAGTCGCAAATGCGGGCACTAAAACGTATCGATAACGGCAGCGCCGACTTAGCTTTGTGCCCCTGGCTACCCCTATTTCGCCAGTACGGTGACTTTGAAACTCTACCGGTGGCACCGTTTGAATTAACGGTGGTGATGTCATCCACGCTGATGAAAGAGTTTGGCCGTGAGCCACAAAGCCGCCAAGATTTATTAGAGCTACCTATGCTGGTACCGCAGGATCTAGAGATAGGCATTAACCTGGACGCCGTGCTGCGTTTGCCAAGTCAGCAGCGCATAAGGGTAAATGAAGTGAATACGCAATTTGAATTGCTTGTCGCCGGTTTTGGCTGGGGCATTGTTCCCAGACACATTGCTCTGGAAGCTCTTGAGCAGGGCAAGTTGGTTGAGCTCAGCATTCCCGGATTCGTCCAGAAAGTGCGCCTGGAAATTCATTTGGTGCGCTCCGCAAACAGAACGCTGGGCCCGGCGGCTAATGCCATCTGGGAAAGTTTCGCCTGACATTTCATTTGGGGGAATTGCGCGCGTGACGATCACAGCACGTAGCCTGACACTTATGTCAGGTCGTAGCCTGATGTTCACATCAGGTGGGGTGCTTGGCGGGAAGCGAAATGCAAAATTGCGTCAGGTGCGGTGGCAGATAGTGGGCGCGCCCGACGGTTGCGGCGAGCCATTGAGGAGGTGGGCAGCGCCATGGATGGCGCTGCCCAAACCCTACAGGGATTTATTTACGGGCGCCCTCCTCAATGGTTCCTGCAACCTCCAGCGCTCGCTATATTCCACCTCACCTGACGTGAAAGTCAGCCTACGCACCATTATTTCCGGGCGATATAGAACACGGCTGGGATCACCAGCATGGAAATTAGCGGAGCTAATACCATACCGCCCACCATGGGAGCGGCGATGCGCTGCATGACTTCGTTACCAACACCGCCGCCCAGCATTATCGGTAGTAGGCCGACAATAATGGTCAGCACGGTCATGGCTTTGGGTCGTACCCGCAACAACGCGCCTTCTTCTACTGCCGCTTTCAACTGACCTTTGTCGTATGCCACAGCTTTCCAGGCATTGTTTAAATACAACAACATGACCACGCCGAATTCCGCGGCAACACCGGCAAGAGCTATCATGCCGACAATAACCGCCAATGACAGGTTGTAATCCAGCAGATAAATCAGCCATAAGCTACCGGTTAATGCCAAGGGTAAGGTACCAATCACCAGTAATGCCTGCGGTAGCGAGCGGAAAGTCATGTACAGCAACAACAAAATAACCAACAGCGTCAGCGGAATGATCTCTTTTAAGTCACTTTCCACCTGCTGCATGGCTTTGTATTGCCCGGTCCAGCTCCAGTTATAACCTACCGGTATTTCCATTTTAGCCATAGCACCGCTGACTTGATTAATGTAGTCGCCGACCGTGATGCCTTTCGCTGGTTCAATAAAGATCCAGCTGCTTAAGCGGGCGTCTTCGCTTTTCAGCATGGCCGGGCCCTGAGTCACCCGAATGTCAGCAACATCGGACAGAGTAAGCCATTGTCCGGAGGCCGATTTTACCGGCAGAGTTTTTAGCTTCTCGATATGGTCGCGTTGCTCCCGGGGATAACGCAGATTAATAGGAAAACGCTCATTGCCCTGCACCGATGTCGCAATATTGGCTCCACCAATGGCGTACTGAATATGATCGTGAATGTCGCTTTGGCTAATGCCGTAACGGGCCGCTTCACGCAGTTTCGGCTCTACTTCGATATAACGTCCACCACCAGAGCGTTCTGCGATGACCGAGCCTGTCGCTTCTTGTTCAGAAAGCGTCTCTTCAATACGGGTAGCCAGCGTTTCTATTTCACGAAAGTCACTACCGCTGACTTTAATCGCTAACGGGGTTTTAACACCGGTTGCCAGCATTTCAATGCGGGTACGAATGGGTTGCACCCAGGCGTTGGTCACACCGGGTATTTGCACCCGGTCATCCAGCTCAGCAATGATGTCGTCCACCGTTATTCCTTCACGCCATTCGCTTTCGGGTTTGAGGGTAATGCTGGTTTCTATCATCGTCATTGGTGCCGGATCGGTAGCAGTGTCAGCACGACCGACTTTACCAAACACACGCTCAACCTCGGGCTGCTCTGCAATGAGTTTATCGGTTTGCTGTAACAACTCACCGGCGCTTTCAACACTGATACCCGGCAGAGTGGTGGGCATGTACATGAGGTCACCCTCATGTAGCGGCGGCATCAGCTCGTAATTGAGCTCTTTATACGGGTGCCAGGCAGAAGCTGTGATTAGAAGGGCCAGCACAATAATGGTTTTAGGGAACTTAAGTGTAAAAGCCAGCAGTGGACGGTAAAGGGCAATTAAGCCGCGCGACAACCAGTTCTTTTCTTCGGCGGGTATTTTGCCTCGCACCAACAACGCAATAAGTACCGGTATCAGCGTTACCGCAATAATCGCGGCGGCGGCCATTGCCAGAGTTTTGGTATAGGCTAAGGGTTCGAACAGACGCCCTTGCTGGCCTTGCAGCACAAACACCGGAACAAAACTGACAGTAATGACCAACAACGAGAAGAATAGGGATGGGCCCACTTCACGACAGGCCTCATTAACGATTTTCAGCCGCGCAGAGCCTTTAGCGACTATCTGATGCCGTTCCTGATAGTTCTGCAGATGCTTATGGGTGTTTTCGATCATGACAATGGCGGCATCCACCAGCGCGCCAATGGCAATGGCGATTCCCCCCAGGCTCATAATGTTGGCGCTGATACCCAGCATGTTCATGATCCACACTGCGAACAGTACTGACAGTGGCAAACTGATAATGGCCACCACCGCTGAGCGTGCATGCCAGAGAAACAAAATGCACACCACAGCAACAAAAAACATTTCTTCTATCAGCTTGGTTGTGAGGTTGTCTGTCGATGCCTGAATCAGGCTTGAACGGTCATAGGTCGGAACTACCTTAACGCCCTCGGGCAGGCCTTGCTTCAACTCTTCCAGTTTGTCTTTAACTGCGGCAATGGTTTGTAGGGCATTTTCGCCATGACGCATGACCACAATACCACCCACGACTTCGCCGTCGCCATTGAGCTCGGTAATACCACGACGTACCTGGGGTCCAATACGAATATCCGCCACTTCCTCCAACAGCACAGTACCCTGCTGCTCTGAGGTGAGCGGCAAGGGAATTTTGCGAATGTCTTCGACACTTTTCAAATACCCCAGGCCGCGCACCATGTATTCAGCTTCGCCCATTTCAACCACAGAGCCGCCCACTTCGTTATTGGCCTGCTGAATGCTTTGCTTTACCTGATTCAGGGTAAGGTTATAACGATGCAAGGCTTCCGGCTGCAGCACCACTTGGTAGGTTTCAACCATACCGCCGACGGTGGCAATTTCTGCTACCCCCTGCACACTTTGCAGTTCCTGTTTTAAAAACCAGTTTTGCAGGCGGGTTAGCTCGCCCAGGTTGAGCTGGTTGGTTTCGTCGACCAATGCGTATTGATACACCCAGCCAATACCGGATGCATCGGGGCCTAACTCCGGCCGAACTTGGTCCGGAAGCTGGCTTTGTGCTTGATCCAGGTATTCGTTCACCCGGCTTCTGGCCCAGTAAGGGTCGGTACCGTCTTCAAAAATAACGTAAACGTAGGAGTCGCCGAAGAACGAGAAACCGCGTACGGAGGTGGCTTTAGGTACGGACAGCATCACACTGGAAAGCGGATACGTCACCTGCTCTTCCACTACCGCCGGCGCTTGTCCCGGGTAATTGGTTTTGACGATAACCTGAACTTCCGACAAGTCCGGTATTGCGTCCAGTTTGGTCTGCTGCAGCGACTGCCAGGCCCAGAAAGCCAGACCCAAGAACAGCAGTAACACCATCCACGAGTTGCGTATGGAGGTTTCGATGATACGAGCTAACATAAAACCTCCTAGTGGTTATGTTGTGGCGCAGGAGCGTCGTCGCGGCTATTCAGTCCAAGCCCTTGCAAGCTGGCCTCGGAATCCAAAAGGAACTGACCCGAAGTCACCACTGACTCACCTTCCTGCAGACCTTCTTCAATGGCAATTTCGTTACCAACCCTGAGACCGGTAGTTACTTCACGCACTTCAAATTCGCGCTCACCGAATTTAACCACCACACGATTATTCATGCCTGTAACAATTAAGCTGGCAACCGGCACAACCACAGTGTCTTTTACTGGCTTTAGTTCAATATGCGCCGTTGCCCATAAACCTTCGCGTAGCCGGTCAATGGAGTCGTTAACCGGAATGCGTACTTTGATGGTCTGGGTTACCGGGTCAACTTGTGGATAAATGTAGTCAATGGTGTTCATCCAGTGGCCGCCGGGAAAGTGCTCAGAAGAAATATGTGCCATTTGCCCGGTTTTTAACTGTTTGCTGTAACGCGCCGGGACATCGGCAAAGAACCACAGCTGATTGTCCTGAGTCAGGGTCAGTAATTTTAGACCGGGTGAAACGTACATGCCTTCCTGAATATCCAGGCTGGTAATATAACCGGACTCAGGTGCGTAATAGTCCACCACATATTCGGTTTCGCCACCTTGCTCCAGCGCTTTAATCTGTGCTTCAGTCATGCCTAGCAATCTCAGACGCTGCTGCCCGCGGCGTTTAAAGCTTTGCTGACGGTCACCGTTGCGGATATCTGAGAGTGAATCAAGTAACTGCAGATAGTCATCCTGTGCCACAACCAAGTCCGGTGCGTACAGACTGTAGAGTTTGTCGCCCTTCTCCACCCACTGACCTTCAACGTCGGCGTGCAGTTCTTCTACCCAGCCTTCTGCACGACTATGGATATGCCGCTGCGCAGATTCCTGCCAGCGCACCTGAGCCTGCGCCATGAGTTGCGGCTGTAAGTCTTTGCGAACTGCTTTTGCGGTGGTTACCCGAATGGCCTGCTGACTCGACTCTGACACGGTGAAGCTTTTTTCACTTTTGGCCTCACTCTCATTAGCCTCGCCCTTTTCATCATGCCCGGCGTGGTCCTGTTTAGGCTCTTTCTTAACCAGATCCATACCGCAAATTGGGCAGGTTCCCGGCTCGTCACGAACCACCTGGCTGTGCATAGGGCAGACGTATTCGGTGCTCTGCTCGAACGGATTTTGATTTTCTGAATGATTATGATTGTGTTCCTGAGCCAAAGTTAGCAATGGGATCAGGATTAATATAGCTATCCAATAACGCATGGTATTTCCTCGAAAACGGTTTAAGACGTAAAAACTGGGCTTAAACTGCGTGTTTCGGCGGACGTATCAGCGTTTCAGTAATAACCGGAAGATTTGAATAAAGGGGGTCGGCAGCGTGCGTGGATTCCGCCGGCGAAAGTTGTTTAAACGGATTTATCAACGCAAGTTGACCGGCACAATGTTGTTCGCACTGCTGGCAAAAGAAGCTTTCGCTGTCGCAGTTCGACTGCTCCATCGACCTATCGGACTCATCACAGCAGTCATGCTGTGGCATATCATGAGGTAGTGAAGCACTAACGGTGTCTGACGTCGGCATAGCATGAACTGCTGGTGAAGAGTAACTCCCCACCAGCAATGCTGTAACCAATATCCAGATGACCGTTAGTGTTTTCATAGCCCGCTATACTACCAGATAGTAACGCGGTTTTCAGGTGCAACGTACAATTCGTCACCTTCTTCAACATCAAAGGCTTCGTAAAACGCCGGAACGTTCACAACGGTACCGTTGACTCGATACACCGCTGGTGAATGCGGGTCACTCATAACCTGCTCGCGAATCGCGTCTTCGCGATACTTGCCACGCCATACCTGAGCCCAGCCAATAAATACGCGCTGTTCACCGGTAAAGCCATCAAGAACTGGCGCTTCTTCGCCGTCTAATGACATTTTGTACGCTTCGTACGCAATTGTCAGGCCGGCTAAATCGCCAATATTTTCGCCCAGAGTCAGGTCGCCGTTAACGTTAAGGCCTTCGATAGGTTCGTACTCGCTGTACTGTGCAGACAATTGCTGAGTCCGTTCCTCGAACGCTTTTTTATCCGCATCGGTCCACCAGCTTTGCAGGTTGCCGTCGCCATCGTATTTAGCACCCTGGTCGTCAAAACCGTGTCCCATTTCGTGACCGATTACCGCACCGATACCACCATAGTTAACCGCCATTTCGGCGTCCATATCAAAGAATGGAGGCTGCAGAATGCCGGCCGGGAATACGATTTCGTTACGTACTGGGCTGTAGTAAGCGTTGACGGTTTGCGGCGTCATTCCCCAGTCTTCTTCATCAACAGGACCGCCAATTTTGGCAATTTCTTCCTGATAATTGAACTCAGCGTAAGCTTTGTAGTTAGCAACTAAGTCAGTTGACGAAATTTCCAGTTCGCTGTAGTCACGCCACTTGCTTGGATAGCCTACTTTCGGATCAAACTTTTCCAGCTTCTCTAAGGCTTTTTCTTTGGTTTCGTCCGTCATCCATTCCAGGTTGCGAATAGATTGACCGTAAGCATCACGCAGGTTTTCAATCAAACCTTCCATTTTCTCTTTCGCTTCTGGCGGAAAGTACTCTTTAACGTAAACCTGACCCAGCACTTCACCTAATACGCTATTGGTTGCGTCTACTGCACGTTTCCAGCGAGGTTCCTGCTCTGGCGTACCACGTAAGGTTTTTCCATAAAATTCAAAACGACGCTGGCTGATGTCTTCGCTCAGCGCAGAAGCGTACTCGTTCACCAGACGGAAACTTAAATAGTCTTTCCAGGCCTGTAAATCAACGTCGTTAAATAATTCACCAAACTCTTCAAAGTAAGATGGCTGACGAATTACCATTTCTTCAACGTCAGATAAGTCGGACGTATCAATGAAACGTTTGAAATCAAAGTCTGCCAACATGTCAGCAACTTCATCGGCTGATTTTTTATTATAGGTTTTATTCGCATCGCGGCTTTCTACGCGGCTCCACTGAATATCAGCCAACTGAGTCTCTAATTTAAGAATACGCTCCGCGGCGTCATCGGCATTTTCAACGCCGACCATTGTCAGAATGTCCTCGGCGTATTCCTGGTAAGCGTCACGAAACTCTTCAAATTTTTCGTCGTCTTTCAGGTAATAATCGCGGTCCGGCAGACCAAGGCCTGACTGTGAAACATACATCGCGTTAATTTGTGGGTCTTTTGCATCCGGGTAGACATAAAAGCCAAATGGAATTGAAACGCCACCACGGAACATGCGTGCCATATGTTCGGCAACTGAGTCATAGTCTTCCAGTGCCTGAATAGCGTCTAAGTCGCTCGCAATTGGCTTTGCGCCCAGCTCGTTAAGCGTTTCAACATCCATATAAGCGTTGAAGAAGTCGCCAATTTTACGCTCGTTTGTGCCTGGTTCAGGGTTGGAAGAGGCAGCTGATTCAATGATGTCGCGTAAGCGCTTCTGATTTTGTTCACGCAAATCGAAAAACGAACCTACCGATGAACGGTCAGAAGGAATTTCTGTTTTATCAATCCAGGTACCGTTTACATAACGGAATAAGTCGTTCTGCGGTTTAACGCTGTGATCAAAGTTCTCAAGTACAACGCCCGAGCTCAGTTCTTGTTTTGCTTCTTCGGCTTGCTGGGTTTGTTTTTTTGACTCTTCCTGTTGCGGAGAACAGGCGCCCAGAGTTAATGCCATAGATACGCCAAGCGCTACAGCGGTTAATTTTTTCATCGGTTATTACCCTTTCTTTAGTGTTCGTTATTTTAACCCCACTAAACTAGCGCATTGTGAAATTCAGCGCAAAAAAAACGGCTGCATTCGCGATGAATGCAGCCGTTTTACCGATGATTTATCGTAACAAAATGTTACTTCTTCTTTTTCGCCTTAGGATTCGGCATATCGGTAATTGAACCTTCATGAAGTTCTGCGGCTAAGCCAACAGATTCATGCAAGGTTGGGTGTGCGTGGACCGTCAGCGCGATGTCTTCTGCATCACAGCCCATTTCAATGGCAAGGCAAACTTCACCCAGCAATTCACCGGCGTTAGTACCACACATGGCACCACCGATAATGCGATTGCTCTTATCAAAGATAAGCTTGGTCATGCCTTGCTGTGCGTTTGACGCAATAGCGCGGCCCGAAGCTGACCAGGGGAAAGTCACTGCATCGTATTCGATGCCCTGTTCTTTCGCTTCTTTCTCAGTAACACCGGCCCATGCAACTTCTGGGTTGGTGTACATGATAGAAGGAATCACTTTCGGTTCGAAGAAGTGCTTCTTACCAGAGATGACTTCTGCCGCCACATGCGATTCATGTACCGCTTTGTGCGCCAGCATAGGCTGACCGACGACATCGCCAATAGCGAAAATGTGGTCTACGTTAGTGCGCATCTGGCTGTCCACTTTGATAAAGCCACGGTCGTCAACGTTCACGCCGGCTTTGTCAGCGTCAATCTTATTACCATTTGGTGCACGGCCTACAGCTACCAGAACCGCGTCGTATTTGACCGGATCTTTTGGCGCTTTATCACCTTCAAAGGTGACGTAAACACCGTCTTTTTTCGCTTCAACGTTGGTTGCTTTAGTGCTTAACATCACGTTTTCAAAGCGGCCTTTGATCTGTTTGTTGAAGTTTTTAATGATGTCAGCGTCAGCTGGCGGTACTAACTGATCGGTCATCTCAACGACATCAACTTTAGATCCCAGAGAGGCGTATACCTGGCCCATCTCCAGAGCGATGATACCACCACCTAATAACAACATTTTCTCAGGAATTTCTTTCAGTTCCAGTGCGTCGGTGGAATCCCATACGCGGTCGTCGTCATGTGGAATGAACGGCAATTTAATGGCTTGAGAACCTGCAGCGATAATAGCGTTATCAAATTTAACTTCGGTTTCGCCGTCGTCGCCTTCAACTTTAATGGTGTTGCTGCCGGTAAATTTGCCGTAACCGTTAACCACTTTTACCTTGCGCATTTTTGACATCTGGCCAAGGCCACCGGTTAACTGGCCAACCACTTTTTCTTTGTGTTTGCGCAGTTTATCCAGGTCAATTTTTGGCTCGCCAAACTCAATACCTTCTTCCGCCAAGTGCTGAGCTTCTTCAATGTGCTTGGTCATATGCAGCAATGCTTTTGACGGAATACAGCCAACGTTCAGGCAAACACCGCCTAAGGTGCTGTAACGCTCAATCAAAACAACGTCCAGACCCAAGTCAGCCGCACGGAAAGCTGCTGAATATCCGCCCGGGCCCGAACCTAACACCACTACCTGTGTTGTAATTTTGTCGCTCATGTTAACCCCTTTTTTGTCACAGCCAGTTGAGCCACCGGCTGCGCTCAGTCAACGCTAAATGTGACGCTATTGTAGCGCGAATTTTTTCGTATTTCCTACCCCAATTGGTGCTTAAAGCACCAATTTGCGGATATCTCCCAGTACACCACTTAAATAGGCGGTGAAACGCGCGGCCTCAGCACCATCAATGACACGGTGATCATAGGACAGCGACAATGGCAGAGTCAGGCGTGGTTCAAACTCTTTGCCGTTCCACTTCGGTTTCATCTCGTTACGAGAGACCCCAAGAATGGCAACGTCGGGAGCATTCACGATAGGTGTAAAGGCTGTACCGCCAATACCACCCAAGCTGGAAATTGAGAAGCACCCGCCTTGCATATCGGTTGCTTTCAACTTACCGTCACGCGCTTTCGAGCTAATTTCAACCAGCTCTTCCGAGAGTTCGTAAATGCCTTTTTTGTCGACATCACGAATAACCGGAACCACCAGACCATTTGGCGTATCAACCGCCACGCCAATGTTCACGTACTTTTTCATGTACAGTGACTCACCGGATTCTGACAAAGACGAATTAAAGGTCGGGAACTCTCGCAGGCCTTTGGCACACGCTTTCAAAATAAACACTAACGGCGTTATCTTGAAACCCAAATCTTTCTTCTTAGCTACTTCGTTTTCTGACTTACGGAAGTTTTCCAGCTCAGTTATGTCGGCCTCATCGAACTGCGTTACGTGAGGGATAGTCACCCAGTTACGGTGTAAGTTAGGTCCAGATTTACGCTGAATGCGCGACAACTGAACTTCTTCTACTTCACCGAACTTGCTGAAGTCGACCTTCGGCGGATCAATTACCTGCAATCCACCGCCGCCCTGGCCAGTTGCGCCCGCAACGGCTTTCGGACGAGAGAGCTCGTATTTAACGAAATCTTGTACGTCTTCTTTCAGTATACGGTCTTTAGGACCTGAACCTTTAACTTGCGATAAGTCGACACCAAACTCACGCGCGACACGGCGCACAGCAGGCGACGCATGAAGAACACCTTCTTTACGGTCGCTACGCTGGCTTGGGTGATCAGGCACCGGAGGCTGGCGTTCACTGCTTGGCTTAACGCTGCTGCCACTGTCTTTCTCTTTGTCTTTTTTCTGGTCTTTGTCGTCAGACTTTTTATCCGACTTATCTGATTCTTTACCGGAGTCTTCACCAGATTCTGATTTCTCTTCTTTCGCTGAGTCTTCCTCTTCAGCTTCAGAGTCATCAGCGCCACCAGAAACTTTCAGCTTGGCAATAACCGAGCCCTGCGACACCTTGTCGCCGACTTCAACCAGCATTTCTTCAATTTCACCGTCTTCCGGGCAAGGCACATCCATGGTGGCCTTATCGGTTTCTAGTGTAATTAAACCGTCTTCAGCAGACACTGAATCGCCTTTGGACACCAGAATTTCGATGATTTCAACATCTTCTTCATCACCAATATCCGGCACTTCCACGTCTATGACTTTGCTGCTACCACCAGAAGATTTTTTCTCAGATTCAGAGTCTTTGTCTTTCTCCTCTTCCTCTTTCTCTTCCGATTCTTCAGCCTCGTCATCGGCTTCTTTATCGTCGCTTTCTTCCTCGTCGGCTTTATCGCTGGCTTCTTCAGAGTCTTCATTGTCAGAGTCATCCGACTCTTCCGAGTCACCGGAAGCTTCGATCATAGCCAGCACGTCGCCTTCACTGATGGTATCGCCAACTTTTACTTTCAGCTCGGTAATTTTACCGCCTGAAGATGCCGGAATATCCATGGAAGCTTTGTCACTTTCGACAGTGACGATACCGTCTTCCTGCTCAACGGTATCGCCTTCACTGACCAAAATTTCAATAACTTCTACTTCTTCGCCGCCCACGTCGGGGACTTTGAGTTCGATTTGATCGGCCATCTCAGTACCTCCTTATGCTAAACGCGGGTTCAGCTTGTCAGTGTCGATATCGTAGTCTTTGATAGCTTTAGCTACCACTTTCTTATCGATATCACCTTGGTCTGCCAGCTCTTTAAGTGCTGCAACCACAATATAATGCGGATTCACTTCAAAGTGCTTACGCAAGTTAGCGCGGCTGTCTGAGCGTCCAAAGCCGTCAGTACCTAATACCCGGTAAGAGGTTGGTACCCAGGCACGAACCTGATCAGCGTACAACTTAACGTAGTCAGTTGCTGCTACTGCCGGTCCTTTTGCCTTTTTCATGACTTGCGTAATGTAGGCTTCTTTTTCTTTCTTCTCAGGATTCAGCATGTTCCAGCGGTCAGTATCCAGACCGTCACGTGCCAGCTCATTGAATGAAGTTACGCTGTAAACCGTTGAGTTCACGTCATACTCTTCAGACAAGATTGTCGCGGCTTCACGTACTTGCTGCAAAATGGTGCCACTGCCTAACAACTGAACGTCGCCTTTGGCCTTATTCTTGGCCTTCACTTTATCCAGTTCGTAAATACCTTTGATGATGCCTTCTTCGACACCTTCCGGCATTTCAGGTTGATGGTAGTTTTCATTCATTACAGTGAGGTAATAGAATACATTCTCCTGGTCGCCAAACATGCGTTTCAGGCCATCGTGCACGATAACTGCAATTTCATAACCGTATGTCGGATCATAGCTAATGCAGTTTGGCACCGTGCCAAAGTGAACCATGCTGTGTCCGTCCTGGTGCTGCAGACCTTCACCGTTAAGCGTTGTGCGACCGGCAGTACCTCCGACCAGGAAGCCGCGGGTCTGACTGTCACCTGCGGCCCAGACTAAGTCACCGACTCGCTGGAAGCCGAACATTGAGTAGTAAATGTAGAACGGAATCATCGGCTCGTTATTTAACGAGTAACTGGTACCCGCTGCAATCCAGGACGCCATAGCACCGAGTTCGTTGATGCCTTCCTGAATCACCTGGCCTTTTTTATCTTCACGATAATAGGCAACCTGGTCTTTATCCTGCGGCGTATATTTCTGGCCATGGTGCGAATAAATACCCACCTGACGGAACAAGCCTTCCATGCCAAAGGTACGAGCTTCATCCGGAATAATTGGCACAATACGTTTACCAATTTTCTTGTCTTTCAGCAGCGCTGTCAGTACACGAACAAAGGCCATAGTTGAGGAAATTTCACGATCCCCTGAACCTTTCAGAACCGCATCAAAAGCTTTCAGTGCGGGCAACTCAAGCTCAACATCGCTTTCCGGACGACGCACTGGCATATAACCACCGAGCTTCTCGCGACGCTCGTTCAAATACTTCATTTCATCGCTGTCGTCGTCAAACTTGTAGTAAGGCAGGTCTTCCAGCTCTTTGTCTTCAAACGGGATATTGAAACGGTCACGCATGTGCTTAACTGCGTCTAAATCCATTTTCTTAACCTGGTGGGCAATGTTTTTACCTTCGCCCGCAGCACCCATGCCATAACCTTTTACGGTTTTCGCTAAAATAACCTGTGGCCGACCTTTGGTATTAGCGGCTTTATGGTACGCCGAGTAGACTTTTACCGGGTCATGCCCGCCACGGTTTAAGCGCCAGATGTCTTCGTCAGACAAGTTGGCGACCATTTCTTCGGTTTCAGGGTACTTACCAAAAAAGTTTTCACGGGTGAACTTGCCACCTTTGGCTTTAAAGTTCTGGTAATCACCGTCAACGGTTTCTTCCATTAACTGCTGCAATTTACCTTCGGTGTCGCGGTACAACAGCGGATCCCAGTAGCGCCCCCAGATAACTTTAATCACTTCCCAGCCGGCGCCATGGAAGTTACCCTCCAGTTCCTGAATGATTTTACCGTTACCACGTACCGGGCCGTCTAAGCGCTGCAAGTTACAGTTAATAACAAAGGTCAGGTTGTCCAGCTCTTCGCGAGCGGCCAGGCCAATAGCACCTAAGCTTTCTGGCTCATCGGTTTCACCGTCACCTAAGAAGCAGTAAACACGTTGCTTCGAGCAGTCTTTAATGCCGCGGTCAGTAAGATACTTAAGGAAACGGGCTAAATAGATAGCCTGAATTGGACCTAAGCCCATAGAGACTGTCGGGAACTGCCAAAAGTCCGGCATTAAGTTCGGGTGCGGATAAGAAGGTAAGCCTTTACCGTCGACTTCCTGACGAAAGTTATTCAATTGCTCTTCGGTCAAACGTCCTTCAATGAAGGCCCGGCCGTAGATACCAGGTGACACATGCCCCTGGATAAACAGGAAGTCACCACCATCGTCTTCATTTGGCGCACGGAAGAAATGGTTAAAGCCAACATCGTATAACATCGCCGAAGAAGCAAAACTGGCAAGGTGGCCACCTAACTCTTCGCCTTTTTGCGATGCACGCAACACCATCATGGCGGCATTCCAGCGAATGGCTGAACGAATGCGCGATTCCAGCGTCTGGTTACCCGGCATAGTGGGTTCCTGACTGGCCGGAATGGTATTCAGATATGCCGTGGTTGGCTTATACGGTAAATAAGCGCCATTGCGACGAGCTTTGTCGACCAGTTGTTCTAACAGATAGTGCGCTCTTTCCGGGCCTTCAGCCTCAAGCACCCCCTCAAGAGCGTCTAACCACTCTTGAGTTTCCTGCTGGTCGACATCTTTGTTTAATTCTTCACTCATAGCTATTCCTTACCTTTTTATCAATTCAGGAACGTCGTAGCGAACGTTGAATGCGTGACTGTTCTTTGCCTAAGTTTAACAATGTCTGTTCAATATAGGCTAAATGTTGATGACACGCATCCCGCGCTTGCTCCGGTTTACCGGCAACAATGGCACTAACCAGCTGCTGACGGTGTTGATTCAGTTTTCCCAGCAAGTCGTCACGACCCGCCAGTATTTCCAGGTTCTGCCTAATATTTTCGGCCAGTAATTCCTGCATGCCATGAATGACATGCAACAAAATAACGTTGTGCGAAGCCTCGGCAATGCGGTGGTAAAACTCCACTATTGCGTTGACCTGATCGTCGATACTGTTAGCCCGGCTATTCTCTAAGTCTTTTATACTCTCGGAAATCCGATCCAGATCGGCGTCGGTGCCTCTTAACGCCGCATAAAAAGATGAGATGCCCTCCAATGCATGACGGAACTCAAGCAAATCAAATTGCGACTCTGGGTGTTTGGCCAGTAATTCAAATAAAGGTTCGGTCAGTTGCTCATTCATGCTGTTAATAACATAAGTGCCTCCGCCCTGCCGACGCTCTAAAACACCTTTTGCTTCCAGTTTTTGAATGGCCTCACGCAACGATGGGCGTGACACATTGAACTGCTGAGCCAACTGACGTTCTGACGGAAGTTTTTGCCCGGCACCAAGTCGCCCATCCACGATCATCTGCTCAAGATGAGCGACAATAGTGTCAGATAATTTCGTTTGTTTTATGGGTAAATCCGGCATAACGGTAAATTGGTCAGACCAAATGATGCGGTTATTCTAAATCATTTACCCACTGAGCCCAAATTTTTCTCAGCTGGTACAACCTCTAGTTTACCCAACCCGTTAAGGTTAAGGCGGCAATAACACACACCCAGAAAACCTGCTGGCGACGCATTAAGCGCAACTGACAAGCAATGTGCTCGGTTCTGTCGTCGGGATGCTGAGGGCTGTCTTCTGCTTTGCTGGCGACATTAAACAGAAGTTTGTCCGGATCGGTCTGCGGGTTCAGACAGTGCTTGGCCCAAACCGGAAACGCCCGTGAAAAATGCCCCACAATTAATAAGCCAAACCCGGCTAAGCGAGCCGGAACCCAGTCTGCGAACCACATAAATTGCTGCCAGGGTTTAGCCGATTTCTGTTCATTTATTAATTGCTTCTCGGCATAACGCAGACTGGCGTATACCAGAGCGCCAAAACTGCCAAACAGCACAAAATAAAACAT
The DNA here is from genome assembly GCF_034422975.1 of Idiomarina sp. PL1-037. Classification (NCBI taxonomy): domain Bacteria; kingdom Pseudomonadati; phylum Pseudomonadota; class Gammaproteobacteria; order Alteromonadales; family Idiomarinaceae; genus Idiomarina; species Idiomarina sp. PL1-037. The sequence goes on along the minus strand of NZ_CP139873.1, from coordinate 497,319 downwards.
CACCGCAATATATTGCCGATAATTGATCCAGATTAACGTGTCACTTAACTGTTTTGGCTGATGATGCCCGGCAAATTCAGTTAATGCCTGTTGATGTTCATTTACCTGTTGTTCATCGCCCCGGTTTGCCGCTTTTAAATACGCTTTATAGCTTTTGCGGGCGGGCTGGCAATTCATTGCCAGCAGTAAAGACAAAATACTGACAATAAAGGTGACCATAAGGTTGTCCAGCAACACCACCAAAAAGCCGACAGCCAAAGCAGGAACCAGCAGGCGAACCAGTTGCAGTGGCTCACTTTCCCACTTTTCGTTTGTCAGCCGTGCCGCACTCCAGTGTTGCCAGCGTTCCAGAAAAAACGACCAGTGCAAAAAGGCCGGGCTGTGATACAAACGCTCAACGCTTAAAGCAATCAGCAACGCAATGAGAACCATTCATGACTCCTTATAAGGCATTTAAATAGGTTTGCCAGTCAAATTCACTGCCCGGGTCCGTTTTACGACCCGGGGCGATATCCTGATGGCCGACAATACGCCGGCGGTTTAGATTGGGATAAGTACCGATTAACGCCTTAGTGACTGCAATTAATTGTTCGTATTGCTCTTGAGTATAAGCACTGTGGTCGGTTCCTTCGAGTTCAATACCTATACTGAAATCGTTGCATCGTCTGCGCCCGCAATAACGGGACATACCGGCGTGCCAGGCACGTTTATCAAAAGGCACGTATTGCTCCAGCGTACCGTCCCGGCGGATCACACAATGGGCCGACACCCTCAGCCCTTTCAGGATAGCAAAGTCCGGGTGCGCATCGGGTTCCAGGTCGCCCATAAACAACTGGCGAATATAAGGTGTACCATATTGCCCTTCCGGCAGGCTAATACAGTGAATGACCAGCAGACTGACTTCAGCGCTTTGTGGGCGCTCATCGTAATGCGGGGACGGATGCTGCGCCGCAGTCGTTATTTTATGATTTTTTATCGGGTCGCTTTTCACAGGCTCAACAAAACGGTAAAGTTTGCCCCCTAGTATCCGTATTGTCTGTTAAAAGGTAAAGCCATCTATGAGCCAGCCCGAGCTGCAACTTGCTATTCAGGACGGTGTGCGCGCCGCATTGAAAGAAGATTTATTCGGCGAAGATGCCCGTTTAGATATTACTGCGCAACTGATCCCGGAACAAAGCCAGTCCCGTGCCAGCATTATTACCCGTGAAGACGCTGTCATTTGTGGTTGTGCCTGGGTTGAACAGGTGTTTCGCCAAATGGGAAATCAGGTGGAAATTGAATGGCTGGTCAAAGACGGCGATAAGGTAAAAGCCAATACGGAGCTGTGCCGCTTAAAGGGCCCCAGCCGTATTTTGCTGACCGGTGAACGCACGGCACTTAACTTTTTACAGACGCTATCTGCTACCGCGACCACCACTTATCACTACAGCAAATTGCTCGACGGTTATAAAACGAAACTACTGGACACCCGAAAAACCCTGCCTGGTATGCGTTTAGCACAGAAATACGCGGTGCGCTGCGGTGGCGGTGTGAACCACCGCATTGGTTTATTTGATGCTTACCTAATTAAAGAAAATCACATTTTTGCCTGTGGTGGCATTGCTCAGGCTGTAGCTACAGCAAGACGCCTGAACCCGGGTAAAACGGTGGAAGTTGAAGTTGAGAGTTTGGATGAATTCGCACAGGCCCTGAAGGCCGGAGCCGACGTCATTATGCTGGATAACTTCAGTATTGAAGACATTCAGCAGGTGGTACAGCAAAACCATGATAATGCCGGGCACAACGCGCAACTGGAAGTCTCGGGTAATATCACCGATGAGCGTTTGCCGGAACTGGCTGCCACCGGCGTTGATTTTATCTCCTCCGGCGCTTTGACAAAGAACGTCCAGGCAATTGATTTATCAATGAGAATTTCAGAAGATAGCTAAAAATGATCATAGATAGCCAATAACTTACAGAAAAATAGAATTTACTAATTCGCTCGGGTGAACCACAGTTCTGCTGTTCTTAAACAGGGAGCTGAATTATGCAGGAAGTACATTTTCACCGTTTGCCCGTTCGTCGTTTATCCGTTCTTCGTTTTCCAGGTAAGGGTTTTAGTCTTATTGAGATGATGGTCGTGGTGGCAATCATTGCCATCCTCTCGGCCATTGCCGTTCCGTCGTACACCTATTACACCCAGCAGGCCAAAGTCAGTAAAGCCTTAGCCCATGCTCAGCCGTTACAGTTGGGTATCGCTTTATGCTGGCAAATTGAGGGGCAGTTAAACCAATGCAATCAGGCCGGAAATAAAGGCATTCCCGGCTTACCGTCACCTCTACCCGATGAGCTCAGTGATCTCAGTCTGACCGAATCAGCCGCGGTGCGCTTAACTCTTAACTCGGTGAGTATTAACAATCAGCCACTGCAAATTGAACTGACACCCAACGCCACGAATACGCATTTAGACTGGAGCGTTTCCTGTTCCGATTACAGCGAAATGCGCTCAGTGGTGCAAAACTGTGAACAGCAGGTAAGCTACTAATGACTGATTTCGCCTGTTGTTCACTCACCCACCTGCCCGGGCAGATGAGTTCGTCGGAGAATGAGCACGACCCTTTTCTGCAGCAACATGGTTTGCTGCTGTTTGCTCAGGGGAAAACATGGCTCATTTTATTACAACAACCCGGATTTGCACCGGTCGACGAGGTATTGCTCAGCTTTTACAGTGATAAAAAAGTATTGCTGATTCGTGGCAAAGGCAAGCGACCCGGTATTCAACTGCCAAAGGACTCGGCTATCGAGTACGTTAATCAACTGCTGCTCTATTGCTCAGAGAGAGGGTTATCTGACCTGCATCTGCAACCTCTGAATCAAGGTGTTGTTGTCAGAGGCCGCGAAGCCGGACAGCTGCGCCGTTTAGATTTTATTCCGCGAGAGTTCGCACAGCAGATTTATTCGCGCATTAAAGTGCAGGCCAACCTTGACTTAACCGAGCAACGTCAGCCTCAGGACGGACGCTTGTCGGTGCAATCCGGTGATAATATGCAACTGGAATTCAGATTAAACTGCTGTCCGGTTATCGGTGGAGAAAAACTGGTGCTGCGGTGCTTACAGCCCACACGCAACATTCCCCCCTTACAGCAAACTGGGCTGCTGGAACAACAGTATCGTTGGTTTGCCCGCTGTTTAGAACAGAAGCAAGGCTTAATTCTGGTGACCGGCCCAACCGGTAGTGGCAAAACCTCCACGTTGTACAGCGCAATGAGTCAGCTGGATACTGAGCGCAGCAACGTTTGCAGTGTTGAAGATCCGGTAGAGGTCCCGCTACCGGGCTGCAGTCAGGTGATGGTCAATGCGCGCCAGGGGCTGACCTTCGCATCAATTCTCCGCGCCCTCCTCCGGCAAGACCCCGATGTCATCCTTATTGGTGAAATCCGCGATGCAGAGACAGCTAAAATTGCAGTTCAGGCAGCGCAAACGGGGCATTTAGTTCTGAGTTCACTGCACACCAACAGCTGCCTGGATACGTTAAAGCGTTTGCACTCCCTGGGCGTTAACCCGCTGGATATTCGCAGCTCATTAAAGCTTATCGTCAGCCAACGCTTACTGCCGGTAGCCGAAAGCTACAACAGAACCGAGAAAAAGCGGCAGGCAGTGTTTGAGATTGTGCCCTGGTTAGATACAGCAGAAAGGCTAATTGAGACATTAACCAGCTCACGAGCCTCCATTGACGATTTGCGTCATTATCTTAGCCAGTTCAACCTTCCCGACTTTTCGCAAGCGCTACAGCATTATATCGATAGCGGCTTAATCAGCCCTGCAGAAAAGGAGCGACTCAGTTATGAAAACGCTTAATTACTGCTGGCAGTGGCAGGCTGATAAGGCGTCCGGGCTGGTTCATGCAGACTCACTTTTGCAGGCTAAACAGTTGCTATCGCAACATCATATCCGTTGTACAAAAATAAAACGCTTATCTAAGCGCCAGAGAAAACTGAATAAACCTAAATTATCGCTCTGGTACACCTTGCTGCAACAAACCGCCAGTTTACTGGAGAGCGGACTGCCACTTTCAGAAGCTCTGAGGCACAGTATTTGCGAAACTAAGTCCAGAAGCCTGCGCTGGTTAATTGAAGATTGTATTCGCAATATTGAGCACGGCTTCTCGTTCAGTCGCAATTTGGACTATTACGAAAACTGGCTTCCCAAAGCTGACATTGACGCCATAGCCTGGGCCGAACAAAACGGACAGCTTGCCGATGCGTTACAGCAGTTACAAGAACTGGAAAAACGCCAGCATCAACTGAGAAAGCAATTAACCAAAGCACTGCGTTATCCCGTCATTGTATTAATAGTGGCTGCTGGTGTTTGCTTCATGATGATGGGCTGGGTTTTGCCAGCCTTTGCTGAACTCTTTGGTGAAGGCGAACTCCCATGGCTAACCGCTGTTTTATTGAATTCATCAGCACTTTTGAAAGAGCAGGCAGTTGTCATTTTCAGTGCGATATTCGTTGCGGCAGTTACTCTTTTTGCCGTTAAAAGCAAAGCTCCCCTGTTCTTTCAACGAACACTAGCGCAATTACCCGTTATTGGGCAATTACTTCAGGATATTAGACTGCAACAACTGTTTCACCGGCTCGCGGTAGCTTTGCGGGCTGGTATTGAAACCCGGCAAGCTATTCTCAGCACCGAGTCATCTTTGAGCTGGTTACCCCATAAGGCAGCTTTGCGTCACATTCATAAACAGCTAGAGTCCGGTAATGGTTGGGTCGACAGCTTCCGCTCCAGTACGCTGAACGAACCCCGCACTCTCAGTTTTCTTAAAGTTGGCGAGCAAAATGGTAAAATCGATAACGCCTTCGCCGCACTTGCCAATTTCAAGCGACAACGTTTTGAGGAAAACTGTGAGCGCCTGGTTGCGCTGGCAGAGCCCTTGCTGATGGTCGTTTTAGGCGGCATTATAGGTACTCTTTTGATCGCTATGTATTTACCGCTGTTTTCTATGGGGCAGCAGTTTCAATAACTAAGGAATAGAAGTATGGAATACTTGCTTGCTGCCGAGTCATTACCAACGCTGGTGGTCGCGCTGGCGCTGGGCGCCGTTATCGGTAGCTTCCTGAACGTAGTGATCACCCGACTGCCAATACAACTGGAACGCCAGTGGCAACATGAATGTGCCGAAATGAACGGTACGCCGGTTACCGAGCAGGACCGCTTTTCCATCGCGTTTCCGGGGTCACATTGCCCTGAGTGCAAGACCTCTATTGCCTGGTACGATAATATTCCGCTGTTGAGCTATCTGGTTTTGCACGCTCGCTGCCGCCATTGCCAAACCCCCATTCCGGTTACCTACTGGCTGGTTGAAATTATCAGTTGCGCGGCTTTCGGTCTGATAGGCTGGCATTTCGGGTTCACTCTACCGGCGCTGGTGTATGCTACGGTCTGTTCGTTATTGATTTGCCTGTTCGTTATCGACTGGCGTCATCAGTTACTGCCCGATCAGCTCACTTATCCTTTACTCTGGGTCGCTTTGCTCTGGTCTATCTCTGACTTAAGTGACATAACTCCGGCCTCCGCAATTATTGGTGCCGCAGCGGGTTATCTTAGTCTTTGGAGCGTGTTCTGGGCCTATAAGCTCATCACTGGCAAAGAAGGTATGGGCTATGGCGACTTTAAGCTGCTGGCGGCTATTACCGCATTTACCGGCGCGACTCTGTTGCCAGTCACTATTCTTGCCAGCTCGGTTTGCGGAGCCGTAATAGGTCTGATTATGTTGCGCCGGCACAGCCGCTCACAACCTATCCCCTTTGGGCCTTTTCTAATCGGCGGAGGCCTGCTGAGTTACTTTTATGGTATGGAGCTGTTGTTCAGTTACTGGCATTGGTTAGGAGGCGTTTAAAAATGACCTACGTAGTGGGTGTAACCGGAGGAATTGGTAGCGGAAAGTCGGCAGCCACAGCTGAGTTTGAAAGGCTGGGTGTAACCGTGGTCGATGCCGATATTGTCTCCCGTCAGGTGGTGATGCCGGGCAGTCCATGCCTGCAAGCTATTGCAGAGCACTTTGGTCGCGATCTGCTAACGGATAAAGGGGAGCTTGACCGCAAAGCTCTACGCCAAAAAATATTCTCTGCCCCCGCAGAAAAAGACTGGTTGAACAGCTTATTGCACCCAGCCATACGAGAGGAAATTCTGGTTCAACTGGAGCAGGCTAGCTCGCCCTATGTAATTTTATCAGCGCCGCTACTACTGGAAAATAATTTAGATAAGTACTGCCAGCGGGTATTAGTGGTAGATATTCCGGAAGAATTGCAACTGCAAAGAACCGTTCAGCGCGACGAGAGTCCAAAAGAGGAAATTGAGGCAATAATGAAAGCTCAACTGAGCCGTGAAACACGACGTCGTAAGGCGGACGATATTCTGAATAACGAGGGCAGTATCGATGACTTACGTCAGCAAGTTAACCAACTGCATCAGCGCTATCTTGCGGCAACCATTGCACAGGAAAAGTAATCCGCTATCATAGCAACAGAGTTCAACAATCGGCAATCGCATGACATCTACTGATAACGACAACATTCTCTATGAATATCCGCTTCAGGAGCGTATGCGAACTTATTTGCGTTTAGAACATGGCTTCGAACAGTTAAAAGCAAGCCGAACCTGTTTTGATGAACAGGCTGAGCCCTTTTTTAATGCCCTGTTTGCTGTCACCGAACTACTTGAGCGCTGTGACATTCGTACCGAACTGACGAAAGATTTAGAGCTCGACAAACAGCGTTTACAGAAATGGGAAGAACACCCCGACGTTGACCGCGACGCATTGCGAAGAACCATTAATGAAATTGAGCATTGCCTCAGCACGCTGCAGGATATTCCAAAGTACTTACGCCAGCTCAAAGACGATGCGCTGCTGGCAAGTATACGCCAACGGTTCAGCCAACCTGGCATGAGCGGCTTATTTGAATTACCGCAGTTACATTTATGGTTAAGTCAGTCTGCTGAAGAGAAGCAGCAACAATGCGAAAGCTGGAGTCAGACACTGGCTTTTGTCGAACTGGCTATTACTTTAAAACTCACCTTATTACGCGAGCAATCCGTTTTTGCGCCAATACAATTGCAAAATGGTTTCCTGCAGGAAAGTTCAGAGCAGTTACTTGCCATGCTGCGAATTAGAGTCCCCCGCTCGGCGAAGATTTATCCTGTCATCAGTGGGCATCGGCAACGATTTACGGTACGATTCATGCCCTTACCGGGGGAGAACAAAGAAACATCCCTGCACGATATTGAATTTGAACTCGCAAGGTGTAGTCCATGAGCATTAGTGTTAACTGCCCAACCTGCCAGACTCAGGTGGAATGGTCAGAAAAATCCCCTGCCAGACCTTTTTGCAGTGAGCGATGCAAGCTTATTGATTTAGGTGAATGGGCAAACGAAGAAAAAAGCATTCCGGGCGAACCCGTTGTCATAGCTAACGACGACTATAACGGTGACGAGCAGGACTATTAGTTCAGGTAATCGCTATTAGAATATGAGTTGCTGTATTAATAAGCGTTTAATGACTGCATAATGCATTCGACAATGGGCTGATTAGCTTCCGGAAACTGGAATGCATCCAGCTGGTTTTTATCAACCCAACACCAGTCCTGACCTTCTAACTGACGCGCTTCACCGCCGTAAGAAAGCACCCACCAGACATCGAGTAAAACTCGCTTGTCTTTGTACTGATGCTCTATGACGGTTAACGGTGCCATATCGGTCACATCAATACCGCACTCTTCTTTTAGTTCGCGCTGCAACGCTTGTTGGACATTCTCGCCAGCTTCGACTTTACCGCCGGGGAACTCCCACTTATCACCCTGATGTTGTTCAGGGTGACGTTGGGCGATAAAAATTTCGCCCTGCTCATTTTCAATCACGCCGACTGCCACGTGGACAGCAGGCGATTTTTGGGTTTCCATAAAAACCTATAGTTTACCGTGACAATGTTTGTATTTTTTACCTGAGCCACAAGGGCATGGTTCGTTACGGCCCACTTTTGCGCCTTTACGAACCGGTTGTCCCTGAGCACTATCAGAGCTTTTCTGAGGCTCTTCAGCTGCCGGGCCACTTTGCTCATGACGGAACTCACGTGGCGCGCTATCGGCAGCCTTACGTTGCTCGTCCACTGCATCGACATCTTCCTGAGCACGTACTTTAACCTTGCTCAGAATAGTCACAACGTCGAGCTTCAGGGCTTCCAACATCTCGGTAAAGAGCGCAAAGGCCTCTTTTTTGTATTCTTGTTTCGGGTTCTTCTGAGCATAACCACGCAGGTGAATCCCCTGACGCAGATGGTCCATTGCCGCTAAATGTTCTTTCCAGTGTTGGTCAAGGCTCTGCAACATAATGGATTTTTCAAAGCGCCGCAGAACTTCCGGTCCTACCACCTCTTCTTTCTCCTGGTAAGCTTTAACCAGCTGCTCCAGTACTCGCTCGCGCAACACTTCCTCGTGGAAATGCTCTTCTTCGTCCAGCCATTGCTGCAATGGCAGCTCTAAATGGAAATCACCACGCAGACGCTCTTCTAAACCTTTCAAGTCCCAGAGCTCAGCCAGAGACTGAGGCGGAACGTACTCACTGATCACAGAATTGATAACGTCTTCACGTATCGCAACGATGGTTTCAGAGATATCACCTTCATCCAGCAATTCATTACGCTGGTCATAGACAACACTACGCTGATCGTTGGCTACGTCGTCGTACTCAAGCAGTTGTTTACGTACGTCGAAGTTACGTCCTTCCACCTTGCGTTGCGCGTTTTCAATAGCTCGCGTTACCCAGGGGTGTTCAATGGCTTCGCCTTCCTTCATCCCCAGACGCTTCATCATGGTTCCAATACGGTCTGAAGCGAAAATCCGCATAAGTGGATCTTCCAGCGAGAGATAGAAACGCGATGAACCCGGGTCACCCTGACGACCAGAACGACCGCGTAACTGATTGTCGATACGACGCGACTCATGGCGTTCGGTACCAATAATGTGCAAGCCGCCAGCTTCAATCACCGCGTCGTGAAGTTTTTGCCAGTCTTGCTTTATTTTTTCAATTTTTTCGTTAGATGGCTCTTCCAGCTTTTCAACTTCTGCCATCCAGCTTCCGCCCAGAACAATATCGGTACCACGACCGGCCATGTTGGTCGCAATGGTCACTGTTCCCGGACGGCCTGCCTGAGCGATAATGTCGGCTTCGTGTTCGTGGAATTTAGCGTTCAATACCGCATGAGGAATTTTCTTTTTCTTCAACAGCTGTGACAAAAGCTCAGAGTTTTCAATAGAAACCGTACCCACCAACACCGGGCGCTTTTGCTTACGACACTCTTCAATGTCCTCAGCTATAGCTTCGTATTTTTCCAGTGTCGTCAGATAAATCAGGTCGGCCCTGTCATCACGAACCATTGGTTTATTGGTTGGCAGTACAATGGTTTCCAGACCATAAATAGACTGGAACTCAAAAGCTTCAGTATCGGCTGTACCGGTCATACCCGCAAGCTTGTTGTATAGACGGAAATAATTCTGGAAGGTAATAGAGGCCAGAGTCTGATTTTCGTTCTGAATTGGTACGCCTTCTTTGGCTTCTACCGCCTGGTGCAGACCTTCAGACCAACGACGGCCTTCCATTGTCCGTCCGGTGTGTTCATCAACAATGACAACCTTTTCGTCTTTGATGATGTAATCCACATCTTTTTGAAACAGATGGTGAGCTCGTAAAGCAGCATTGATATGGTGCAATAAACTGATGTTGCCGGCAGAGTAAAGCGAATCATCCGCTTCCAACATGCCTTTCTCTTTCAGTAGCTCTTCAATGTGTTCCTGACCATGTTCGGTAAGATGCAGCTGCTTGGCTTTTTCATCAATAGTAAAATCGCCGTCACCTTGTTCTTCTTCAGTGTCTTCTTTTTCCTGACGAACTAAGTGTGGAACCAGCTCGTTCATTTTACGGTACATTTCTGAACTGTCTTCAGCCGGACCGGAAATAATCAGCGGCGTACGGGCTTCATCAATCAGAATTGAGTCGACTTCATCGACCAAAGCGTAGTTTAATTCGCGCTGGACTCTGTCCTGTGGTGCAAAGGCCATATTGTCGCGCAGGTAATCAAAACCAAACTCGTTATTGGTGCCGTACGTAATATCGGCCTGATAAGCCGCTTTTTTATCTTCAGGCGCCATACCCGGAATGTTGAACGCAACGCTCAACCCAAGAAAGTCGAATAGTGGCTGGTTGAATTCAGCGTCTCGCTTGGCAAGATAATCGTTCACTGTAATAATGTGAACGCCTTTACCCGGTAGGGCATTCAAATAAGCGGGCAAAGTCGCTGTCAGCGTTTTACCTTCACCCGTTTTCATTTCTGCAATACGGTTATCGTTCAATACCATACCGCCAATCAGCTGTACGTCGAAGTGACGCATACCGAAAACCCGCTTGCTGGCTTCACGAACCGTAGCAAAGGCTTCGGGTAAAATTTTCTCTATTTGCTCACCGCCGTTCAGGCGCTTACGAAATTCCGTGGTTTTCTCTTTTAGCTCGGCATCACTTAACGCTTCGAACTCGGGTTCCAGCAAATTAATTCGCTCAACGTCTTTCTTCATAGTTTTGAGAATGCGATCGTTGCGACTACCAAATACTTTTCGAAACAGACTGCCTAGCATGAGATTGATTTATCCTGTGTTACTTTCCTGAACAACAAAAGCGGTACTTAAAGCACCGCCTACGTTCTAATTAAATTACCGAGTTATTTTGAGTCAGCTTTACGATACACAAACTGATTAGGGTCAATTTGACGGCCGTTGCGCAAAACTTCGTAATGAACATGCGGTCCGGTCGACCGACCACTGCTGCCCATTTTCGCAATTTGCTGGCCGCGGGTAACAACATCCCCTACTGAAACTGTTAATTCGTCGTTGTGACCATAACGGGTTTTTAAGCCACCACCGTGGTCAATTTCGACTAAAGTACCGTAACCGTATCTGTCGCCGGCCCAGGTAACAACACCGGCTCCGGTAGCAATAACCTTAACGTCTTCGTTATAACTGGCAAAATCTAACCCTTTATGCATAGCGGGCGTGCCATTGAAAGGATCTTTACGAACACCATACTGCGAAGACAACCAACCGTCTGAGATTGGGCGACCTGCAATATATGCATCATTATTAAGTTGGTGATTCATCATCACAGATTCAAGTAGCGATAGCTGTTTTTGTTTGTCAGAGATCTGCGACAACATATCTTCAATTTCAGTAAGGACATCGGTACCAGAACTGTGAGGAAGTTCAGCAACTTCTAGTTCTGGTCCACCAATAGGAAGTTCCTGATTAAAGTTAAACTCACCGTTGTCCAGATTAGCAACGCCGGCTAAACGCTCACCCAAGGCGTCCAGACGACGCATTTGAGCCCTTAATTCACCCAGGTAAACCGTCATGGCACCCAAGCGCTTTTGAGTGTCTTCTTTTAACCCTTTTAGTGCCTGCTCTTGTAAAACAAGCTTTTTCTGCTCTTCCGTAATTTTGTTCTGTGCCACCGCAGGATCAATCCCCTGATACTGCCATGGCTGCCAGGTAGCAAGGCCAATAAAGGCTGCAATGCCGACAAAGGAAAAAAATCGACGTCGACTTAACCGAATACGAAAACGTATTTTGGAGCCTCGATAAAAGACTGATAAACTCATCTGAACTCTCTTAATATTTGCCTACTACGCAATTATGTCACGACACCCGAAAACACCATCAGAATGGCTTCGTTCAGGTCAAAAAACCTTGTCGTCAACATTACGACATTATGCACAGTTTGCCGCCCAACTTTCGCATTGGCAACAATTGTTTCAGCAATCCGTTGATAAAAACACCAGTCAACACTGCCAATTACTGAATATCCGCGATGGTCAAATGATCATTCAGGTGGATAACGGTAGCTGGGCAACCAGGCTAAAACTTCAGCAAGCAGCCATTATAACGCATTTTCGCAATAATGCGACGGTCCCGGTACAGAGCCTTTCAATTAAGGTGTCTCCGTCAATGAACAGTTTTGAGAAAAATATTAAAAATCAGAAAGATTCGAGCAGCGCAGAGCGGCTACTGACAATGGCTGAGGGATGTGATGAGCCGTTGAAGTCGGAATTAAAAGCGTTGGCGGCAAAATTTACCGCCAACGATAAAGGTTAAGCTGTTGTTGTTGCTGGTGACCAAAAAGCGATAGGTGCCGTAGCCTGCTCTTCGTCAAAGGTCACAAATTCCCATGCTGACTGTTGCGCTAATAATGCCTGTAATAACTGATTATTCAGCGCATGCCCTGACTTGTAAGCACGCAAGTGACCTAAAATACTGTGGCCTCCCATGTACAAGTCACCAATAGCATCCAACATTTTGTGTTTTACGAATTCATCGTCGTAACGCAAGCCGTCACTATTCAGAATACGGAATTCATCCAGCACAACGGCGTTATCGAAACTACCGCCTAAAGCCAGGTTATTTTCCCGTAAGTACTCAATGTCTTTCATAAAACCAAAGGTACGGGCGCGACTAATTTCCTTGATAAAAGCATTAGCACTAAAGTCAATACTGACGGTTTGCCCTGTGTCTGCGATAGCCGGGTGTTCAAAGTCGATAGCAAAGTCGATACGGAAACCATCGTGGGGTAGCAGTTCCGCCCACTTATCACCGTCTTCGACACGTACCGGCTGTTTGATCCGGATGAACTTTTTCGCTGCTGCCTGTTCTTCAATGCCCGCGCTCTGTAGCAGGTAAACAAAAGGGTGCGAGCTGCCGTCCATAATTGGAATTTCATGCAAATCGACTTCGATAATCGCATTATCAATTCCAACGCCGGCCAGCGCAGCGAGCAAATGCTCGACGGTAGAAACGCGAACGTTTTCCTCATTGATAAGACAGGTACACAGCTGCGTATCACGCACCCAGTCGGCCCGTGCTGGAATATCCACCACAGGGTCAAGGTCCACACGACGGAATATCAAACCAGTATTGGCCGGCGCAGGGCGTAAAGTAAGGTTTACTTTATTGCCTTTGTGCAGCCCAACACCTGTGGTTGATATCGCTTGCTGTAATGTACGTTGCTTAATCATGGTACTTGCTCACCTACCTTTATATTCGGTTCGCCATGGCGAAAACCAAAGCGGCCGCATATTATACGACATTTGTCATGGTTCGATCAAATTTTACGCAGACTTATCAAGCATTACGTCAATTTAGTCGACCTGTTTTCGCAAAAAAGCCGGAATATCCAGGTAATCGAGTTCTTTATCCTGTTTAGCTTTGGCAGCGGGCTGACGTTTGGGTTCCGCTTTTGCTTCCGCTTGCAGCTCTTCCTGCTCCTCATAACGAGGTGCTGCCGCGCCGCGGTCTATATCATTACTCCGATAAGCCGGTTGCGGTTCACGCTTAGGCGCTGTCTGGTTCGTATTATTCACCAAAGAGATATCGGGCTTACGTTCAGCGCCAATACCTGTAGCGACAACCGTTACGCGCAGCTCATCAGACATTTCAGTATCGATAACCGTACCCACGATCACTGTTGCGTTATCGGAAGCAAAGGCTTTAACCGTATTACCAACGGTGTCCAGTTCTTCAATACTCATGTCCATGCCGGCGGTCACGTTAATCAGAACACCACGAGCACCAGACAAGTCGATGTCTTCCAGTAACGGGCTGTTGATGGCCATTTCTGCCGCTTCCTGCGCACGGTCTTCACCGCTGGCAACACCGGTACCCATCATTGCAGTACCCATTTCTTTCATAACCGCACGAACGTCAGCAAAGTCGACATTGATAAGACCCGGACGAGTAATCAGCTCTGCAATACCTTGAACCGCACCCAACAACACGTTGTTTGCTGCGCTAAAGGCATCCAGCAAGCTGGTTCCACGACCCATAACCTTAAGCAACTTCTCGTTTGGTATGGTAATTAACGAGTCGACACTCTGTGCCAGTGCGTTAATACCTTCGTCGGCTACGGCCATGCGCTTTTTCCCTTCAAACGGGAAAGGCTTTGTTACAACGGCAACCGTAAGAATACCCAGTTCTTTGGCAACCTCTGCAACAACAGGTGCTGCACCGGTTCCGGTCCCGCCGCCCATGCCAGCTGCAATAAACACCATATCGGCACCTTCTAGGTGGACTTTGATGTTCTCACGGTCCTCTTCTGCCGACTGACGACCCACTTCAGGATTAGCGCCAGCGCCAAGGCCTTTCGTGATGTCCTGCCCTAATTGAATGGTGACATCTGCCGTATGATTACGCAGAGCCTGCGCATCAGTATTGGCTGCAATAAACTGCACACCTTCAATTGATTCTTTTACCATGTGCTGGACAGCGTTTCCGCCGCCACCACCGACGCCAATCACCTTAATGACGGCTTCGCTTTCATAATTGTCCATCAGTTCGAACATAATAATTCTCCCTACCTGCTTTTAACGTGCTACCCCAAGTTAAAACTCACCTTTGAACCAACTCTGCACTTTTTGCCAGAGTCCGATCACGTCAGTTTTAGAGCTTTCTTTTTGTGACACAGCGGCATCTTCCTGCCCATACCGTAACAGTCCCACCGCTGTGGCATAAACCGGATCTTCGACGTAATCCCGCAGGCCTTTCATGGCCCGAGGAACGCCGATACGAACCGGCATTTGAAAAATTTCTTCGGCAAAATCGACGCAGCCTTCCATTTTTGCGCTACCGCCAGTAATCACCACCCCGGCAGCAATCTGTTCGTCTAAACCACTTTGCTGAATTTCGTCCCTGACCAGCTCAAGCAATTCCTGATAACGCGGCTCAACGACTTCGGCCAGCGTATGACGCGACATGACTCGCGACGGGCGCCCCCCCACCGAAGGTACCTCAATAGTGTCTTCCATGCTGACCATTTGTCGCAATGCACACGCATGCTTGGTCTTAATTTCTTCCGCGTGGTTGGTCGGCGTACGGAATATTTTCGCTATGTCACTGGTAACCTGATTACCCGCCGCCGGAATGACCGCGGTATGACGCAATACACCGCCCGCGTATAGGCAAATATCAATGGTACCGCCACCTAAATCGACCAGCGCCACGCCTAAATCTTTTTCGTCATCGGTTAATACTGAGATGCTGGACGCTAACGCTGAAAAAATCAGCTTATCCACCGACAGCCCGCAACGCTCAACCGCTTTTATAATGTTTTTCGCCATATCGTTTGCACAGGTAATAATGTGCACTTTGGACTCCATGCGAACACCCGACATGCCAATTGGGCTGCGAATGCTCTCCTGTGAGTCGATGACGTACTCTTGTGGCAAGACGTGTAAAATACGACGCTCTTTTGCAATAGGCACTGACTGTGCTGCGTGAATCACGCTGTCGACATCGTCCTGAGTCACTTCAGCGTCGTTAATCGGTACCATGCCACTTTCGTTCTGACAGGAAATATGGCGCCCGGAAATGTTCAGATACACCGAGGCCACACGACAGTCAGCCATAAGTTCAGCTTCATCAACAGCGCGCTGAACTGATTGAACAACCAGGTTAAGGTCATTCACACCGCCTTTGTCCATGCCACGCGAGGTCGCTGTACCAACACCGACAACGCTGATCTCATTATCAGGCAGCAACTCGCCAATAAGCGCTGTCACTTTGCTGGTGCCTATATCCAGACCTACAACCATATTGTGTTCCGATGTTTTTGACATAACCGTCTAACTCTCACTTTTTGCTTCACGCCAGGCCACTGCGGCCCCGGTGTCGTATCGTAAATCCACAGTATCGATTTCGTTGTTTTTACTTTTTTCGTGCTCAACGATGCTGGGAAACACATCGATAAACCGCTTAATTCTTTCTAGTGTGGCTTCCCGCCCCAATTTAATTTCAAT
This sequence comes from Idiomarina sp. PL1-037, assembly GCF_034422975.1. Classification (NCBI taxonomy): domain Bacteria; kingdom Pseudomonadati; phylum Pseudomonadota; class Gammaproteobacteria; order Alteromonadales; family Idiomarinaceae; genus Idiomarina; species Idiomarina sp. PL1-037. Next base: position 481,457 of record NZ_CP139873.1, on the reverse strand, counting down.
TCCCTGTGCCAGAACGACGTTGACCGCAAAGCGTTCCGTTAATCTCAACGCTTTTATCTGAAAGCCATTAACTTCGAGCATTTGCTGCACCCGGTGAAACTCTTTCCAGGTCTCTTTAACCGCATTCTCCGGACCGAACAACTGTGGCAAACTGCTCTCTACCCTCGTTATATCAGCCCGAAAAACGTCCTGATGCTGATTGATAAGCCTATCGCCGTTCCACATGGCAACAGGTTTGTGCTCTGTCACATAAACCGATAGTTTATCCGGCCAAACCTTTCGAATAGAAACCTTTTGCACCCAGGGTAGCTGCTCTACCCGCCCTCTTAAATCATCCACATTTGCCGTGAAAAAGCTTCCTAACGGCTCCGCAGTCAGTGCCTGTCTTATCCCTTCACTTGCGGTGTAGTGCAAATCGCCTTGAACACTGAGTTCAGACAGCGGTACTTGTTGCTCGTCTGTCAGCACTTCGTTTAACTGATAGATACCAACCAGTGCCCCCGCAATAGTCAGGCATAACACCACCACACCTGACCAAAAGTTGACTGAGCGCAGGCGCTGTTCAGCGGCCATCGTTAGCGCTCCAGCGTTTGCGCTAAAATGCGCTCCACTAAGTCATTAAATTGTAAACCTGCAACTTTTGCTGCCATAGGAACCAGACTTTTCTCTGTCATTCCCGGTACCGTATTGGCCTCTAATAAGAACCACTCACCCGCGTTGTTGCGCATTACATCAATACGCCCCCAGCCGTTGCCTCCTATGGCTGCGAAAGCACGTTCAGCCAACGTTCGCAAACTTGCTTCGTCATCGTCATTTAGTCCTGCAGGACAATGATACTGGGTATCGTTTGCCTGATACTTGGCTTCAAAATCGTAAAACTCATGTGGCGTTTGCAGTCGAATAACCGGTAATGCCTTACCTTCTAATATGCCAATAGTATATTCCGCACCTTCAACCCACTGTTCGACTAAAAGGTCATCATCAAACTGTGCCGCATGCTGCAACGCTAAAGCCAGGCTTCGCCCGTTATCGGCAATGCTCATACCGATAGAAGAGCCTTCACGTGCTGGTTTTACAATCACCCGGCCACCGAGCTCCTGCAACATGGCTTCCACATTCACTTGCTCTATTTCAGCTTGCGTTACCACCCGCCAATTGGCGGTTGGCAGACCCAGTGAATGCCAAATTTGTTTACAGCGCACTTTATCCATACCCAGTGCACAGCCCAGAACATCACTGCCGGTGTATGGCATTTCCAGTATTTGCAATGCACCCTGCATGCTGCCATCTTCACCGCCGCGGCCATGCAAAGCGATAAACACGCGGTCAAACTTTTGCTCCACAAGCTCCTGCAAACTATGCGCTGCCGGGTCGAATGCGTGTGCATCGATGCCTTTTGCAACCAGGCCTTTTAATACCGCCATTCCGGATTTCAACGAAACATCGCGCTCAGCCGACGTACCGCCCAGCATGACAGCCACTTTACCAAAGGCATTAGCTTTCATGACTCAACACCTCAGTTGCAATTCGCTTGGCCAAGGCGCCAATATTTCCAGCGCCCTGAGTTAACAGCAAATCTCCCGGTGCCAAAACCGACTCAAGCACTTCGGGCATGTCATCCACGGTTGCCACATAAACAGGATCTATCTGTCCGCGCTGGCGTATGGAACGACATAATGAACGACTGTCAGCACCGCTTACCGGCGTCTCCCCGGCACTGTAAACTTCCAGCATCAGCAATACGTCAACCTGCGACAGCACGTTAACGAAATCTTCGTATAAGTCCCGTGTACGTGAGTAACGGTGCGGTTGAAATGCCATTACCAGACGGCGTTCCGGCCAGCCTTCCCGCGCGGCCTGAATCGTGGCAGCAACTTCTGAAGGGTGGTGACCATAATCATCCACCAGCATGACTTCGCCCGGCTCTTTGTTCGTGTCTTTATCTGAGATGACAAAGTTCCCGTAATGCTGAAAACGACGGCCGATACCTTCAAATTTATTCAATGCTGACTTAATGGCTTCGTCGTTAATTCCTTCATCTGTTGCTACAGCTACTGCGGCCAGAGCATTCAATACATTATGCTTGCCCGGCAGGTTCAGGCACACGTCCAGTGGTTTCAGCCCTTTACGTAAAATGGTAAAGCAGCTCTCACTGGCGGTCTGCTTATAATTTATTGCCCGTACATCAGCAGCTTCGCTGAAACCGTAAGTCATTGTCTGACGCCCGAGTCGCGGTATTAGATCGGCCACTACCGGGTCATCGACACACATAACCGCTAAACCGTAAAATGGCAGGTTATGCAAAAATTCAACGTAGGTGTCCAATAACTTATTGAAATCACCTTCGTAGGTGTCCATATGGTCCGCTTCGATATTCGTGACTATGGCAACCATTGGCTGCAAATGCAGAAACGATGCATCGCTTTCATCGGCTTCAGCAATGAGGTACTTACTGTTACCTAAGCGAGCATTCGAGCCGGCACTATTGAGCAAGCCGCCTATCACAAAAGTTGGATCGCGATCCGCTTCGGCAAAAATACTCGCAACCAATGACGTGGTTGTGGTTTTACCGTGCGTACCGGCTACCGCAATACCGTGACGGAAGCGCATAAGCTCGGCCAGCATCTCTGCACGACGCACCACAGGTACACGCAACTGGTGTGCTGCAACCAGCTCAGCGTTATCTGTCTTTATCGCACTGGATACCACGACCACACTGGCACCTTCGATGTTATTCGCCATATGCCCCAGAACCACTGTCGCTCCAAGGCAACGCAAACGATCGGTATTGGCGTTTTCGGCAATATCTGAACCCGAAATTTGATAGCCCTGGTTTAACAGAACTTCTGCAATACCGGCCATACCCGCACCACCGATACCAACGAAATGTATTCGCTGTACCCGGCGCATTTCCGGGACGTTCACAATAGTAAATGGCTGTGCGTTGGTTGCGGTCATGCTAGTCATCGCTCTTTTTATATTCCATACATTCATTCACCAGTCGTTGCGTTGCCTCTGGCATCGCACACTGGCGAGCGAAACGCGCCATTGTCCACAGTTGTTGTCTGTCATGCAATAAACGTTTTAACTGTCGTTTCAATGCGCCTTCCATTACTTCAGTTTGCGGCAATAAAACTGCCGCACCATGGCTTTCTAAAACCTTTGCATTAGCGGTTTGGTGATCATCCACAGCGTGTGGCAATGGCACCAGAATGGACGCGACACCCATTACCGCCAACTCCGATACGGTTAATGCGCCAGCGCGGCAAATAACCAAATCAGCACTTTTAAAAGCGTCGCCCATATCTTCAATAAATTCGGTAACTTTAAGCGTTTTAAGCACCGACGTACCCTGATAAGCCTTCTCAGTTGCCGCTCCGCGTTCAGCACCACACTGATGAACCACGTTCAGTTCGACACCTTCTAATGTTTTGACGGCTTCCGGCACCGCTTCGTTCAATACCTGCGCACCTAAACTTCCGCCGACCACCAATATATTCAAGACACCGTCTGCTTTTGAACTTTCTGTCTGTTCAGCCGCTTGTGCCAATAACCCCTTGCGCAGTGGATTGCCAACAACCGGATACTGCTGCCACTGCGGGAGGGCAACCGGCAGCCCCAACATAACTTTGTTTGCTCTGGGAGCTAACAACCGGGTGGTCATGCCCGGTATGGCATTTTGTTCGTGCACCACTAAGGGAATGCCCAGCAGTTTGGCGGCTAACCCCATTGGGGCGCAGACATAACCACCAAAGGTTGCCACTACCTGTGGCTGCAGCGTCTTCAGTAAACGCCGACACTGTAAAACCGCTTTCGCCAAAGTCAGTGGCATAAACAGCTTTCTCTTCAGCCCATGACCGCGAACCCCGGTCATGCTAATGCTGTGTAAAGGAAAGTTCGCGGCCGGAATTACCCGGCTTTCTAACCGACCTTCCTGCGTACCCAGCCAGTCAACTTGCCAGCCGTTGTCGCGCAGCTGCTCCGCCACCGCTAACGCCGGAAAAATATGACCGCCGGTGCCTGCTGCTGCTATTAAGACTTTATTCATTCGGCACCTCCGCGCGGTGCCACTTTGCGACCCAGCATTCGACGTTCATGGTCTATGCGTAACAGCAACCCAACGGCCAGAGCCGAGATTATCAGGCTGTTACCACCGTAGCTTACCAACGGCAACGTCAACCCTTTGGTTGGTAGTGCTCCGGACGCAACACCGATATTCACGAAAGCCTGGATACTAAACCAAATACCAATACCGTAGGCCAGATAACCACCGTAACGTTGTTCACGCATTAAGCAGCGGCGGCCAATAATTAAGGCTCGCCATACCAGCATTAATACGGTTGCAATAACCGCCAGCACGCCAAGGAAGCCCAGTTCCTCGGCAACAACCGCCATAATAAAGTCTGTATGCGCTTCCGGCAGATACTGTAATTTTTGAATGCTATTCCCCAAACCGACACCACTGAATTGGCCCTGACCAAAGGCAATAAGTGACTGCATTAACTGATAACCAGCACCGAACGGATCTTTCTCCGGTTCCAGAAAAGTGAGCAGTCGTTGCATTCGGTATGGCTCAACGATGATCAGTAAAATTAGTGCCAGCACGCAGGTAATGAATACCGCAAAAAACTGCCATAGCCTCGCGCCAGCTAAAAACAGCATGGCCACGGTGGTTGCCGACATGACAACCACCGTTCCGAAATCCGGTTGCATTAATAGAAGCACAGCGGCAATAAACAATAGCGCCAGAGGTTTGATAAAGCCTTTAGTCGCTTCTCTAACTTCGTCTTCCCGGCGGGACAAATAACTGGCCATGTAAATACAGAAGAAAAGTTTAGCAACCTCTGCCGCCTGAAAAGTAATTGGACCGATTTTGATCCAGCGCTGTGCACCGTTAACTTCATACCCCGCAACTAAAACCATTAGCAGCATAATCAACCCGAGCAATAACAGCTTACCGCTCTGTTGATTCCAGCTATTAGCCGGTACCCGTAAAGTTGCCAACATAACGGCTAAACTAATCAGGATATAAATGCCGTGACGAATGGCAAAATGGAACGGATTACCCGTTAAACGCTCTGCCGTAGGCAAGGACGCAGACGTGACCATAACGAAGCCAAAGGCCAGTAACGCCATTGCCAGGGTAAACAGCATACGGTCGTAAAGTGGCTGACTGGTTTTTGGTTGAAACCAGTTAATCAGCTTCTGCCAACGACTACCAACGTCAGAGGTCGGTATCTCAAGATTCAACTGTTCTTCACGCACTGTCGACATCAAGCGCCTCCACTGCATGACGGAAACTGTCGCCCCGATGTTCAAAATTTTGAAATTGGTCAAAGCTTGCACACGCAGGCGATAACAGCACCATGTCGCCGGTTTGCACTAAAGATGCAGCCAGCTCCACAGCCTGCTGTAAACTATTTACCTGCCGTGAACCGTTAAACAACTGACCAATGCGGGGGCCGTCCTCACCTATTGTTAGTAAAATATCAACCCGTTCCAAAGTCGATTGCAGTTCGCGGAAATCTGCACCTTTGCCGACGCCACCCGCTATTAGCAGTAAACGCCCGTTTATCGTTGGCCTCAGGCCCTCAACCGCTGCGGCGGTCGCACCAATATTTGTCGCTTTTGAATCATTAACCCAAAACACGCCGTTGTTGTTACTGACTAACTCACAGCGATGCGCCAGGCCTTTAAACTCTTTTACAGCGCTAACCGCGGCTTCAATATCAATATCTATTGCCTGACACAAAGCCAGGGCTGCCTGCACATTCACCAGGTTATGAATGCCCTGCAGTTGCAATTGATCTGCCCGCAGTACGACACTGCCACCGAAAGTCACGGCAACCGGTCCACTAACACGGTCGATATTTCCAGACAGCAAGCCAAAGTGTTTGGGGTGCGAGTCGTTACCGAAGGTCATTAACTTTCCGGTAACCGGATGTGGCCAGGTATCCTGCTGCTGACGATTCAGTATCCAGGTTTCGGCATGAGTAAAAATACGTTGTTTGGTTTTTACATATTCGTCCAGAGTGCAGTAGCGATCCATATGGTCAGCGCTGATATTGATAAGCGCTGCGGCTTTAAGCTTTAAGCTGGAAATTGACTCCAGCTGAAAACTGGAAAGTTCGAGTATCACAGCATCGGGCTGTTGATCCTCCAGCAGCAAATCGAGTACTGGTACCCCGATATTACCAGCGGCTGCCACTTTCTTGCCACAGTGTTCAGCAATGAACTCGACCATGCGAGTTACTGTGGATTTTCCATTAGAGCCGGTTACCGCCACTATCGGCAATGTTGATTCTTGTGCGAACAGCTCAACGTCACCAACAATTGGAATCTCTGCATCACGCGCCAGAACTATTGAGTCTTTACGTAAATCGATGCCCGGACTGGCAACGATTAAGTCGGCCGCCAGGGTGTCTTCTAATTCCCAATGCCGATTAAGCAGTTCGGTATCGCCCAATATTTGTTTCGCTTCTTCCAGACCCGGAGGGTTTTCACGCGAATCAAAAACCTGAATTTGAACCTCGGCGAACTTCTTATCCTGCTGCCGTTTATGTTGCAAATAGCGCAGCACAGACACCCCGGTCTTTCCAAGACCAAGGACAACAATGTGTTTTGTGTTCTGCCAGGCTATTTTAGTCATTATTTTTTAACGCAACTTCAAAGTTGCGAGTCCTATCAGTACAAAAATTAGCGACAATATCCAGAAGCGAACAATTACCCGCGGCTCCGGCCACCCTTTTAACTCATAATGATGATGAATAGGCGCCATACGGAAAATACGCTTACCCCTCAACTTATAGGAGCCCACCTGCAACATTACCGATACTGTTTCCATAACAAACACACCGCCCATAATGAACAGCACCAGTTCCTGTCGGACCAATATCGCGATAATGCCAAGTGCAGCTCCCAGCGCCAACGAGCCCACGTCGCCCATAAAGACAAGAGCCGGATAAGTATTGAACCAAAGAAACCCAAGACCCGCACCGACAATAGCTGTGCACACCACCAATAGTTCAGCGGTCAATGGTAAATACGGAATTTGCAGGTACTCAGCAAAATTCACGTTGCCGGAGACATAAGCAAAAATGCCCAGTGCTGCGGCCACCATAATGGTTGGCATAATGGCCAGACCGTCCAGACCGTCAGTTAAATTAACCGCATTACTGGTACCGACAATGACAAAATAGGCCATAAGTATATAAAGCATGCCCAACTGCGGCATCACATCTTTAAAGAATGGAACCAGAAGAGCGGTTTCGGCGCCCTGAGTACTGCTCCAATAAAGGTAAACAGCGGCGACGCTGGCAATGACCGACTGCCAAAAATACTTCCACTTAGCGATTAAGCCTTTCGGATCTTTGCGTACAACTTTGCGGTAATCATCGACGAAGCCGACGATACCAAAGCCAGTCGTAACCAATAAAACGACCCAAACGTAGCGGTTATCGAGATCGGCCCACAACAGTGAAGAACCCAGAACGGCTGCCAGTATCAAAACACCGCCCATAGTCGGCGTACCACTTTTGACTAAATGACTTTCCGGGCCGTCATCCCGCACCGTTTGCCCTATCTGTAGACGCTGCAAACGGCGAATTAATGTTGGTCCTAACCACAACGACAAAACCAGTGCGGTCAAAACACTGAGTATTGCCCGCAAGGTTAAGTAGGAAAACACGTTAAACGCGCTTTCAAACTGGGTTAGGTACTCCGCCAACCAAACTAACATTCGTGCTTATCCTCTGCGCTGTCACTAACCGTGACAGCCTGCTGTATTGCTGCAACAACGCGCTCCATATGTGCAGAGCGTGAGCCTTTAACCAGCACTGTGACAGCTTGCTTGCCAGTCTGTTCTGTAAGTCTTTGTAAAACAGACTCGACCAGCGACTGTAAGCTACCGAAGTGCTTGCCTCCGTGGCCGTTAAAGACCTCGCTGGCACTTTGACTGAGCACGCCCAGGCTATATAAGTTATCAATACCGCTGCCTATAGCATGTTCACCAATGTCCTCGTGGTAAGCTCGCGCATCGGCGCCCAGCTCACCCATATCGCCTAATACAAAAATGCGATAACCCTGATAACTTCCCAGTAAGTCCAGGGCAGCTTTCGTTGAGGCAACGCTGGCGTTGTAGGTGTCATCAATAATACGTAAGTGTTCACTCACTTTTATGCTTGTCAAACGCCCTTGAGCCGGCTCTACCGTTTGCAACCCAGCAACAATGTCATTCAGCGATATACCCAGCTCACTTGCCGCAGCTGCTGCAGAAATAGCATTAAGCACGTTGTGCCGACCGCTTAGTTTAAGCTCCAGCGGTTTTGTTTCTCCGCCTAAATGCAGAGTAAACGACGGATGCCCTTCGCCGTTCAGTGTTACGTCGCTGGCGTAAACGTCGGCGCTATCGCTCAAGCCAAAAGTCTTCCACTTCATATCGCTGCAAGCGCGTTGCCAGCAGGGATAAAATTCGGAGTCGCGGGGGGTAATGGCCGTTCCCTGGCCACCCACTCCACGGAAAATCTCAGTTTTAGCACGGGCAACCCCGTGTAAACTTCCGAAACCTTCAACATGGGCAGCGCTCACATTATTCAATATGGCGACATCGGGTTTGACCAAATCGGTGGTGTAAGCAATTTCACCCGGATGATTCGCACCCAGTTCAACCACTGCATATTTGTGTTTTTCCTGCAGGCGCAACAATGTAAGCGGCACACCAATATCGTTATTGAAGTTCCCCTGCGTGGCCAATACCGGATGACGAATAGATAAAATGGCCGCCAGCATTTCTTTTACTGTGGTTTTACCATTACTGCCGGTGACAGCTACGGTTTTCGGCGCTACCTTCGCTTTAATGGCCGCACCTAAGCACCCCAGCGCATGACGGCTGTTCTCGACAATAATCTGGCGGCACTCGCTATCCACTTGCTTTTCGCAAATAACGGCCGCTGCGCCTTTATCTATAGCCTGTTCGACAAAGTCGTGTGCATCAAAATTCTTACCTTTTAAGGCTATAAACAATGCGTCGGTTAAGTCTGTTCTAGTGTCCGTAGACACTGAATCAATTGTACAATCAGAGCCAATCAGGCGACCTTCCACCTGCTCCGCAATCCATTTCAGTGATACTGAGATCATGCGCAGTCTCCTTGCAGCCATTCGCTGACTACCGCTCGTTCGTTATAGTCAACGCGTTGAGTACCAATAACCTGATAGTCTTCGTGTCCTTTACCGGCGAGTAATACAACGTCATCTTTTCCGGCTTCCCGCATTGCGCGTATAACAGCCTCCCGGCGACCCGGCCAAGTCTTAACCTGGGTTTTATCCGCAATACCGGTCAAAATATCTTCAATAATTTTTTCCGCGGGTTCTGTCCGCGGGTTGTCATCGGTAACCACAACAACATCAGCGTAATCCGCCGCTACTTTACCCATTTGCGGACGCTTACCACGGTCACGGTCACCGCCGCAGCCGAATACACACCATAAACGGCCTTTGCAATGCAGCCGCAGCGCACTCAATACCTGATGCAGAGCGTCCGGTGTATGCGCGTAGTCAACCACCACCAGCGGCGACTGCTTATTATGGAAGGCTTCCATACGCCCGGGAACGGACTGCAAACTGCCACAGGCTTTGCCGATATCCGCAAGTGGTTTATTCAGTTTTAACAACACCGCAACCGCGCAAAGTAAGTTGTAAACATTGAAGCGCCCTAATAGGGGGGTTTCAATGACGCAGGATTCACCCTGCCAGTTTAAGCTGAACACCGAACCCTGCTCATGGAACTGAACGCCAGTCGCCTGCAGGCAGGGTTCATTGGGGCTGGCATTTAGGCTAACCCATAAGTCAGCTAAATCGTCTTGCTGCCACTGGCTTAACGTGTCGTCGTCGGCGTTAACCACTCGGTTTTGCACGCCAAAATCAGCAAATAAACGTTGTTTTGCGGCCACGTAATTTTCCATGGTGCCGTGATAGTCGAGATGATCCCGGCTGATATTGGTAATAGCTGCGCCAGCAAAGTGTAAAGCTTCAACACGACGCTGTATCAGTGCGTGTGACGATACCTCCATAGCAACCAGTTCTGCACCTTCAGCTAATAGGGTGGCCAGACGTTGCTGGACGGTAACGGCGTCTGGTGTGGTATGACGCTCCGGTAATAAACGACCAATAAGTCCGCTTCCGGTTGTACCAATAACAGCCGCTTCCATACCCAGGGCTTTTGCCAACTGCGCCATAATGTGGGTCACCGACGTTTTACCATTGGTACCGGTCACACCAACCAGCTTCATTTTTTCTGATGGATGCCCGAAAAAATTTCCAGCAATGCGTGAAAGGTGCTCGCGAACGCCACTAAAACCGACCACAACGACACCCCGGCGCTGCTCAATCGCCATTCCCGGGGCTTCAGCAATAATCGCAATGGCACCAGCATCAATGGCCGCATCAATATATGCGCGGCCGTCGGTTTCATAGCCCGGAATAGCGACAAAAACATCGCCATTAGCAACTTGCCGGCTATCGAGTTTTATCCCACTAACGGTAACATCAGGAATGGAGAACGACGCTGGCAGCATAGTTAGCAACTCTGCAAGTTTCATCATTTATCCCCCCCCAAAGCCCGCAGCGTGCACCTGCGTATCATCCAGGTTGTCCGGCGGTATATTCAGTAGCCGCATGGTTTGCGATACAATTTTGGAGAACACCGGAGCTGCGGCCGTGCCGCCATAATAGTCGTCGGTACCCGGTTCGTTTATAGTCACAACCACAACCACTTTTGGGTCACTAACCGGAGCTATCCCGGCAAATAGTGCCACATATTCATCACCGTAGCCGCCTGTTGCTTTGGTTTTTCGCGTTGTCCCCGTTTTTCCGGCAATACGGTACCCAGGAACTTTTGCTGCCGTGGCGGTTCCATCGCGAACCACCTCTTCCATCATATGCATTACGGCGCGGGTGTTATCCGGGTTGAAAACTTGCTCTGCAGGTAAAGGAGATTCCTGCCTGAAAATCGTCAGCGGTCGTTTTTTCCCGCCATTGGCTATAATACTATAGGCATTAGCCAGTTGCAGTGTCGTTGCCGACAAACCATAACCGTAAGAAAGCGTCGCCGTTTCAAACTCAGACCAACGTCTTCTATCACCCAGTATGCCGATGCTCTCACCCAATAAGGCGACACCTGTATCATTACCAAAGCCTGCGTCAGCATAGGTTTGCAGTAATGAGTCAATGCCTAAATCCAAGGCTATTTTAGTGACTCCAACGTTCGATGAATGTTTCAGAACTTCAGTCAATGACAGCTCGCCATAATTACGGGGGTCACTTACGCGACGTCCACCAATTCTTAACCACCCGGGACTGGTATCAATGCTATCGCCCGCTTTGTGCCGACCGTTTTCAAGTGCACTGAGAACCACCAAAGGCTTCATTGTTGAACCGGGCTCGTAACTGTCGGTAATTGCCCGGTTTCTCATCCTGAAAGACTGCAAATCCGAACGATTGTTAGGGTTGAAGGACGGGCTATTGACCATCGCCAGCACTTCACCGGTTTCAACATTAAGCACTACCGCCGAGCCTGAAGTTGCCTGATTGTAGCGCACGGCTTTTTTCAGTTCGGTATAAGCAGTTGCCTGAACACGTTGATCGATACTCAGTGTCAGCTGTTTTGGTTGTTGTGCATCTGTCTGGCTAATTTCTTCAACAACCCGTCCTTCTGCGTCCTTGCGATAAACTCGTTTACCCGGCGTACCGGTTAAATGTTCGTCGTACAGAAGCTCCAGACCTTCCTGTCCGGCGCCGTCAATGTCGGTTAAACCGATTAAGTGAGAACTGATCTCTCCGGTAGGGTAATAACGGCGTGACTCTGTTTTTAAATACACACCGGGAATTTTCAACTGCTTCACGTAATCCGCTTCTGATGGTGTCACTTTGCGTTGCAGATAGACAAAACGTTTTGAGGGGTCGTCCACCTTACTGACCAGTTCATTACGGTTCATGCGAAAAGTTTCAGCCAGAGCCTGCCAGCGACGCTCGTCTGCTAAAGCCTCGCGTTCGGCAATACGTTTGGGGTCGGCCCATACGGTTTCTACCGGGACGCTAACCGCCAATTCCCTTCCGTTACGATCAACAATCGTGCCTCGCTGAACCGCAACACTGGACGCCCGTAAACTGCGCATATCGCCTTGTAATGAGAAGGCATCGGGGCTTATCACCTGGATATAGGCTGCGCGTGCAATTAACACAGAAAATACACCGAACAGTAAGAATACTGCGGTGTAAAAGCGCCAACGCGTACCGGCTGGCTCAGTGTGCTTCTTGCGACGAGTCACTGCCATGAAACTAACACCTCCTGCTCTGGCTCAACGTCTCGCATACCCAGTTGTTCCTGTGCAATACGTTCAACCCGGCTGTGTTCAGTCAGCGCGTTTTGTTCCACCACAAGGTGCCGCCATTCACGGTCCAGAGTGTCCCGGTGCGACAATAAATCATCACGTTCGCTGGTTAACTGCCGATTCAAATGGGCGGTATAAACAATACCTAACGCATTACCAATAACCACCACACTGAGAAGCAAAACCCATTTGTGCTGCAATAAATCCTGTAGCAACATTTTCATCAGGCTGGGATAACGCTGCTTAGTCATTACGGATCCTCTTTGCTATGCGCAGCACAGAGCTGCGCGAACGAGGATTAACCTGCACTTCAGCTTTACCCGGCTTAATCGCTTTGCCGACTTTATCCAGCGCTTTATCTTTATTGCGTTCAGCTTCAGTTACCGGCAAGCCCGGAGGTAACTGCTTTCCTTCGCTGTGCTTGCGAATAAAACGTTTTACTAAACGATCTTCCAGACTATGAAAACTAATAACCACCAGTCGGCCGTCTTCTTTCAGACCCGACAGAGAAGCTTCCAGCGCTTGCTCTATTTGCTCCAGTTCGCGGTTAATGTGAATGCGAATGGCCTGGAAGGTCCGCGTTGCCGGGTGCTTATGCTTTTCTTTTACCGGACTGACGCGGGCAATCATCTCCGCCAGCTGCCTTGTGCGGGTAAAAGGCTTTTTCTCGCGATCCATCACAATAGCGCTGGCTATACGGCGGGCAAAACGTTCCTCGCCATACTCTTTAAGAACCCAACTGATGTCATCCTTTTCTGCACGATTAAGCCATTCGGCCGCGGTTTCGCCGCTGGTGGTGTTCATCCGCATATCCAAAGGGCCGTCTCGCATAAAACTAAAGCCGCGTTCAGCGTCATCTAATTGTGGGGAAGATACGCCAAGGTCAAATAGAATACCGGTCACTTGCCGGTTCAACTGCAGATCGTCAAGCACTTGTTGCAGGTTTGAGAAAGGGGTGTGGATAATTTGAAAACGGGGATCGTCGGCAAATGCAGCAGCCGCAGCAATAGCTTCAGGGTCCTGATCCAGAGCAATAACGCGGGCATCGTCACCTAATTTATTGAGTAGCGCGCGCGTGTGCCCACCACGGCCAAATGTGGCGTCAATGTATGTGCCTTGCGGATCAGTCGCTAATGCTTCTATCGACTCTTCCAGTAGCACCGAAACGTGTTGCGGTGACGTTGTAATCATTATAATGAAAAGTCTTCTAGTCGTTCGTTGAGAGTAAAGTCACCTTCGCGTTCAACATCCATATCCTGCGCCACTTGTTCGTGCCAGGCGTCTTCACTCCAAACTTCAAATTTATTCAGCTGCCCGACAAGCATCAGTTTTTTCTCTAAACCGGCGTGTTGTCTTAACGGAGCTGACAGGAGCAAACGACCGTTTTTATCCATTTCACAGTCGTCAGCGTGGCCTAAAAGAAGTCGCTGTAAGCGACGTTCTGCAGGGTTCATACTGGATAATCGAGTCAGCTTTTGCTCAATGATTTGCCACTCGGGGAGCGGGTACAGCAACAGGCACGGTTGCTTAATATCAATCGTGCAGACCATTTTTCCTTCACAGTCTAATGACAACGCATGACGGTATCTAGCCGGTATGGCTAACCGCCCTTTGCTATCCAGACTTAATGTTGTTGCACCTCGGAACATGATCCCACCTGATCATTGCGATCCACTATTATCCACAAATCCCCACAATGCTACAGTCTAGGTGTCTCTCTTTCCTACTGTCAAGAAAAAAGCTCTCTATTTGCCAGGCCCTGACGGTAAATTTACATTAAGCGATTGATGCAGCGCGTAAAATTACTTTTCCGTTAGAGCTCGTATGATTTTTGTGCGATACTCAATTCAGTTTTGGTGAGCAATGGTACTTAATGAAACGCTACTTATTCGTTATTTTTATCAGCTTCTGCGTTCTGGTAACCGGCGTTATCTGGTTTGCTGAGAATCAGCACTCGCAGGTGGTAGAGTCACGCAAACGAGTAGCTACCGAACGCTTAGGTAAACTCCGCGCCGCGCTGGAAGGTCAGATCAATTCCTCGTTAGCCACGGCTCGTGCGCTACAAGCCGAAATTAAGCTCTCGCCAGACATTTCCTCTGAACGTTACCGGCTGCTGATGCAAGAATTGATTAGCGGTGATGCACCAATACGCCATGTGGCGTTAGCACCTAATTTGATCATTGAGTTTGTCTACCCTCTGGCTCCGAATAAAGCCGCTTTGGGTTTTGACTACCGCACTTCCCCGGCGCAGTTCGAAAGCGTCCGGGAAGCCATTCAGAAAAAGCAAATTGTTGTCGATGGCCCGGTTAACTTAATACAAGGAGGTTGGGCGTTAATTGCCAGAGCCCCCGTTTTTATGAATGACAATAAGCTGTGGGGCACGATTGCCGTGGTCATTGATATAGGAGACTTGCTTGCCAGTAGTGGCCTGGACTCCGTCGACGACTACCTTTTCGCGTTAAAGAGAGAAGACGCCAATGGCGACCACCTGTTTGACTTCGGCGATGTGTCAATCTGGAACGAAGATTACGTCGCCATTGACGTGGCGGTTTCAACCGGCAAGTGGATATTAGCGCTGGCTCCCAAAAATACGGTTTGGGCAGGTCGCGGTAACATTTATTGGATCATTATTGTGGCCGGACTGCTTTTGTCCTTTTTAATGACCGCCTTTATGTACAATTTGGTGACGACGCAAAGCAGACTTCGCTCGGCTCTGGTTACCATTGACCATCAGGCGCATTTTGATTCGATTACTGACTTACCGAATCGACGTGCTTTTGTCGACTACCTTAACCAGTTAACGCAGAAAGGCCGGGAGCAGCACTTTGCCATTCTGTTCATCGATCTTGATCACTTTAAAGAGGTTAACGATAACCTCGGCCATGATGCCGGCGACGAACTTTTAGTCTCGGTTTCTGATCGTTTAAGAAACCAATTGCGGGGCTCAGATTTTATTGCCCGTATTGGCGGTGATGAATTTGTTGTCGTTATTAATCGCTTTACGTCGCATCAAGTAGTTAATGACCTTGCCGGCCAAATTAACCGACAGTTAAGTGAGCCTTTTAACTTACGCCAGAACCAAATTCAAACCACCTGCAGCATAGGCATTGCTCTTTACCCTGATGACGGCATCAAAGCATCTGAACTATTAAAAAACGCGGATCTTGCCATGTACGCTGCAAAAACCGCAGGGCGACGCACTCATTACTTTTTTAATGACGAATTAAGAGAACAAACTGAACGGCAGAATGCCATTCATAAACGCATGCGTGAAGGTCTTAAGCAGCATGAATTTTCTTTGGTTTATCAACCCATCATCGACTTCAGTAGCGGAAAAATCAGTAAATGCGAAGCTCTGTTGCGCTGGAAAGATGCAGACGGAAACATGATTTCGCCCGCTGAATTCATTCCGGTTGCTGAACGTACCGGGCTTATTCATGAATTAGGGCAATTTGTTCTGGAACAAGCCTGCGTTGACTGGGCGGTCGTACACAAGTCAGGTTATCCCATTGAGGTCTCTATTAACCGCTCTGAACGTGAACTTAACGATATGGAGTCAGCCAAACGATGGCTGTCCTGCATTAGTCAGCATGGAATACCGAATACCAGCATAACCTTTGAAATTACCGAGTCGCTGTTAATGAGTAATAAACAACGACAATTGCAAATTTTGCACTATTTGCGGTCTCAGGGAGTGCAGTTGGCAATCGACGATTTCGGTACCGGCTATTCCAGTATTAATTATCTGCAGCGGTATCCTGTCGATTATATAAAAATAGACCGTAGCTTTTTACATCAGGCACCTCAAAACAAGGTGCAAGTAGCACTGCTGGATGCGTTGTTGCAGGTAGCCAGGGCTTTGGATATTAACGTTATTGCCGAGGGTGTTGAAACCCGGCAACAATGGGAGTTACTGCAGCAACAACGATGCGATTTTGCACAGGGCTACTTTATTAGTGAGCCATTGCCGCTCAATGAATTATTGAAGTTTCTAAAAGACTGGCAGTTTTAAAACCCTAAAAAGGTGGAGAGCCGGCCGATAAGCCGGGTTCTGTCGTGGACAATCATTCATCTAGTGGTCAGGTTGCCCTGACCCTCAAGCAGTCTACCCGGGTTCAACGCGGGCCGCGCCAAAGAACCCCTATTTGACCTTGCTCCGGGTGGAGTTTACCGTGCCACAAACTGTTACCAGCTGCGCGGTGCGCTCTTACCGCACCCTTTCACCCTTACCTGTGCTGCAAGCAGCCATCGGCGGTTTACTCTCTGCTGCACTGGTCGTCGGCTTACACCGCCCAGGCGTTACCTGGCACCCTGCCCTATGGAGCCCGGACTTTCCTCCCCCTGTAAACAGGCGGCGATTGTCTGGCCAGCTCTCCGCGGGGGATTCTACGCTGCAGCAGGCATTAACTCAATCTTTGTTTCACTCATTCTTTTTATTCTCAAGCGCCCACTGGTAGAGTTCATTTTTCCGCTCATCATGAATTTTTGCGGTCATGGCTGCCGCTTTCTTTAACGGTAACTCTTCTAATAACAGCAGCAACGTGCGCTTAGCCGCTTCTCCCGGGCCGTCACGGACATCAGTTTCTGACTGCGCAGGTGCTATTAGCAAAACCATTTCGCCGCGCTGTTGGTTTGTATCGTCGGTTAAAACCTGCAGTAGCTCAGCCGCAGTGCCGCTTAAGTAAGTTTCAAACTGCTTGGTCAGCTCGCGTGCAAGTACTACCTGCCGACCACTGCCTAAAACCACGTTCATATCAGCCAGCGTATGCAAGATTCGGTGAGGGCTTTCATACACCACAACAGTCCGCGGCTCTGCTTTCAGAGCTTCCAGCTTTGCCCGACGTTGCTGAGGCTTGGATGGCAAAAAGCCTTCAAACGCAAACCGGTCTGTGGGTAGTCCAGCCGCAGACAACGCAACCGTAACAGCGCAGGCACCGGGTAACGCGATAACTTTAAGTCCTTGCTCCCTGCAACGATGCACCAAAACATAACCCGGGTCATTAATAAGTGGCGTACCCGCATCACTGACTAATGCCAGCGAGTCACCTTGCTGCAGACGTTCGATAACCGCTTCTACACGCTGTGTCTCATTATGTTCATGCAGCGCGAATACATCATTCTGTATGCCATAGTGCTGCATGAGTTTGCGCGTGTGTCTTGTATCTTCTGCAGCAATGGCTGCAACTTCGGCCAATGTCTTAACTGCTCTTTCCGTTATATCGCCTAAATTACCGATAGGTGTCGGTACAATATAAAGAATGCCCTGCTCTGCCATAATCAGTCTCTGTTTGTTTCCAACGTCAATGCCGTTTATAGTATCACCGAACAGGCACCAAAGCGGAACCTTACAGTGTTTAGAACTCATTCATTTGTACTTTTAGCTCTAATGGCATTACTGGTATTAACCCAGTGTACCTCGGCCCCTGAGCGTTCAGTGAAGGATCCTGCAAAGGCGGTAGGGGTTGCTGACCAGGAATTAAGCTTAACAGAAGAGAATTCAGCCAGTGACTGGTTACAGGAAGCCGATGCAGCAGCAAATGAAGTTGAGCAACACTCGGCTTTAATAAGAGCCGCTAATGCTTTTCAAAATGAACAACAGTGGCAACAGGCGGCCGCTATTCTTTCGCAGTTAAGTGCGCAAAAAATTACCCGTCACAGTCAAAAGTATTACCGCCTTGCGAGTGCCCGCTGGGCCGCAGAACAAAAATTTTGGTCAAAAGTAATAAAAGAACTGGAAAGTGTCGCCACTCAGTTTAATCAAAGAGAATTTCGCGCTCTTAGCCTGCAACTACTCTCACAGGCGGCCTATCAACAACAAGACTACTGGCAGTCGCTAGTCTGGCAAGTTGATGCTCAACGCTTTGCGGAACAGCCAAATACAGATACAGTCTGGTCCATTGCCCGACGGATTAAACAATCAGAGCTGCCGCAGCAGCGGCCTAATGACTTAGCCCTGGCAGGTTGGTGGCGCCTGGTCGATTATCACCGTCAGGCGATGGCTTCACCGGGCAGTCTGGAGTCTTACTTAAAGCAGTGGCAGCAAAGTTTCCCAAACCACGATGCTGCTACTCTGGTCGACGCTTGGCTTGAACCATCATTAAAGCCGTCAGAAGATGAACCGGAAGCCGGGCAGGCATCCCCTGAACTCAGCCTTGCAATATTACTGCCGTTATCCGGACGCTATAAACAGCAAGGCCAGGCTGTGCGTGACGGAATTATCGCCCGCACCGGTGAAATGAAAAATCTAAGAGTTGTTTTTATAGACAGCGAAACAGGCGATATTGAGTCTCAACAAAAACAAATACAGGAACTGAGCCCGGTTGGAATCATTGGCCCACTGCTAAAAGACAAAGTAGCAGCTTGGGTAGAGCAACCTCTTACGGGAATTCCTCAGCTTTACCTTAATCAGATAGACGATGAAGCGGCACAAAATTCACTAACCAATGTCTTTTTCGCACTAAGCCCTGAGAGCGAAGCTCAACAAGCTGCGCAGAAAATTAACAAGCAACTTCCCGGCCCAAGAAGTGCGTTGCTCATTACTGCCGATGGCTCCAGCGGGCGCAGAATGGTTGATGCATTCACCTCCAGTTGGGACCATGAGCAAGCTAACCAGCCCACTGTCTCCTACTTTTCTGAACGCGAAGATATGAAGGCTACGGTCGAGAAATCACTGGGGTTAACGGACAGTCAACAGCGTATTCGCGCAGTTAAAATTGCCGCCGGGGAAATTATTGTCGATGCGCAGGAGCGCAGTCGAAGAGACATTAGTGCTATTTACCTGCCGGGTAATCTACAACAGACACGTCTGTTAAAACCCTTTATTGATGTCAGTGTTTCCCCGTTTGCGAACCCCATTCCTGTTTATGCCAGCTCTGCTACCCATGAACTCAGAAATCGTTTAGGTGACTCAGATCTTAATGGCATCATTTTTTCCGACATTCCCTGGTTAATTGAGAGTCAAGGTAAAAACAGGCTCCTAAGTCAATGGCTTGAGTTACGAAATGGGTGGGATCTGTCGCTGGCTCGTTTAACCGCGATGGGTTACGACAGCGTCGCCTTGATTCAACGACTTGAGATGATGCAGCGCATGCCCGGATTGGTTTGGTCGGGTTTAAGTGGTGAACTGCACATTGATAATTCAGTAGTTCAGCGAAAGCTTATTTGGGCTACCTTTAGTAAAGGAGAAGTCACCTTAGCTAAGGAAGCAGACAATGCAGGAAGTCGTTACCGGTAAGCGCGCTGAATTGCTCTCAGCCGAGTTTCTGAAGAAGAATAACCTTACCATTATTTGCAAAAATTACCGTATTGACGGTGGAGAAATTGATATCATAGCCCGAGACGGTCATTACTGGGTTTTTTGCGAGGTGAAATTCCGGGACGATGAGAGTTTTGCAGCAGTTATTGAACAGATTCAGCCTCAGCAATGCCGCCGGATTCGACTTACCGCTCGTCACTACTTACTCAGTAATAATATCGATGAACATACTGCAGCTATACGTTTCGACGTAATTGCAATAGTAGGTCAGCCAACAAAAATTGAATGGTTTAAGGACGCATTCTGATTATGAATGACGAATTGATTAAGGCACTTTTTACAGAAAGTATACAAACACAAATTTCAGCGGTAGAGAGCCTGACCGATGAAATGGCCACAACAGTTGAACTGTTAGTTGCTAACCTGTTGAATGGCCAACGTGTATTCTGCTGTGGCGATAGGACGACAAGTATCGTTGCACAGCACTTTGCAAACCTCATGACCGAAGGCATGAAACTCGAGCGCCCTCCCTTTCCAGTACTGGCATTGGCTCTTGGTAAGCAGAAGCAGCTTGCAGCCCTTGGGCAGGCGGGTGATATTTTACTGGTCATAGCAGATAATCAGGGAAACGAGGAGCTGGCATCCCTAATGGAAACCGCTATCAGCCGCGATATGCTTATTATTGCTTTAACCGGCGAGGGTAACGACTCTGTTTCGGGACTGTTAGGTGCTAACGATATTGAATTAAGAGCACCCAGTTTAAATCCGGCTCGTATACTCGAAACTCAGTTGTTTATTGTCCACGGCTTATGTGAACAAATTGAAAACACGATCTTTCCGCAGGAGCACTGAAGCATATGACGTTATCAAAAACCGCTTTACCCGTCGTTTTTATCAGTTTATTAAGTTTACAGGGTTGCGCTGCGGTTGCTGTCGGAGCAGCAGCCGTAGGAATATCTTCAGCTACTGATCCGCGGACAATTGGGACACAAGTGGATGATCAGACTATCGAATTGAAAGCTAACGCTAAACTGGGAAATGACGAACAACTTGACGATGCTCGCGTAGTCGCTATCAGCTACGATACCAATGTTCTTTTGGTCGGCCAAGTTCCAAGCGAAGCACTGAAAAGAAGAGCTGAAGACGTTATCAAAGACACGAACGGCCTCAATAAAATTTTCAACCAGTTGCGCATTGGCTCTAAAGCATCAGCGGCTGTGCGCGCCGGAGATAGTTGGATAACCAGTAAAATCAAGCTCAAGTTCGCTAATAATAAGTCTATAGATGCCGCTAACATTAAAGTAGTGACAGAAAACGCTGAAGTATTTTTGCTGGGCCATGTGAGCCAGGCTGAGGCAGATGCTGCGGTAGAGGTTGCGAGAAACGTAGATGGCGTTGAGCGGGTAATTAAAGCACTAACCATTAAGCGTTAGTGCTTTGTATTGTTACTTAACAACTTTCAAGTTGGGCTTTTTCTTAGCTGGTTTTTGTTCAGCGTCATCGCCGACCGGCTCTTCTTCCTGGAGCTCGGGCATTTTATCCAGCTCGGGTTCCGCCTCAAACATCGCTCCGGCACCGTTCTCGCGGGCATAAATAGCTAAAGCCGCCGTCATAGGCACAACAACTTGCATTGGCTGCCCACCAAAACGTGCGCTAAAGCGCACTTCATGGTCAGCCAGCTGCAACCCCTGAACCGCTGTCGGAGAAATATTAAGTACGATTTGCCCTTCACTAACAAAGTTCTGAGGCACAACAGTTCCCACAATAGTTGCATCAACTACCAAGTGTGGTGTCAGGTCGTTATCAACTATCCACTCGTACAATGCACGCAGTAGATACGGTCTTTTCGGCGTCATAGTAAAACTCCTCGACGTCGATTAAATTAATTACGCGCGAGCTCTTTCTCTTCTTCTGTTAAAGAACCCTGGAACGTTTTACGTTCAAATAGGCGTACCATATATTGCTTAATTTCTTTTGCGCCCTGGCCTTCTAAATTAATACCATAGGCTGGTAGACGCCAGAGTAAAGGAGCCAGATAACAGTCAACAAGACTGAACTCTTCACTCATAAAATACGGCGTATCTGCAAAAATAGGTGCCAGAGAAAGAATGCCTTCTTTCAATTCCTGCCTTGCCTGAGCGTCACCTTTTTGAATTTTTTCAGCCAGACTATACCAGTCGCGTTCTATTCGGTACATCATTAAACGGCTCGTGCCACGGGCAACCGGATAAACCGGCATTAAAGGAGGATGCGGGAAACGCTCATCCAAGTATTCCATAATAATTTGAGCGTTATAAAGCACAAGCTCACGGTCAACCAGAGTGGGTTTAGCCTCTGGGTACGGATTAAGCTGTAACAGATCCTCCGGCGTATGCTCGTCGGTCACATAGGTAATTTCGACACCAACACCTTTCTCAGCTAACACCAGACGTACCTGATGACTTTTTAAGTCATCCTTTCCTGAATATAACGTCATTACTGAGCGTTTATTTGCTGCAACAGCCATTCCTTTCTCCAGATAATATCAACGGCAAAAGGGTGGCAAGCCACCCTTTCTTAAGTCGTTGTCTAACAGACTGATAAGACTCGATTATTTGAGGTCTTTCCAAAACTCTTTTTTCAGTAGCCATGCCAAAATGGTGAATACCAGCAGGAAACCAAAAACAAACCAACCAATGCGACGTTGTTCTAACAACATAGGCTCTCCGGTATAAACCAGAAAAGCGGTTAAGTCCAACATAGCTTGATCATATTCACTTTCGGATAGACGGCCGCTGCCATCGGTTTCAATACCGACGTACACTTCTTCCATTTCACCGTCTATCAGGCGCTCTTCATAGGTCTTCTCAGGAAGCCCCTGAAGCTCTTGCAATACATGGGGCATTCCAACATTTGGGAACACCGCATTATTGACATCGAAAGGACGGCTGTCATCTTTATAGAATGAACGTAAATAAGTGTAAATCCAGTCGGCGCCACGCACACGGGCAACGTTGGTTAGATCGGGTACCGCGGTACCAAACCAGTTCGCTGCTGCTTCAGGATTCATATTATTGGTAATTCTGTCACCGGCTTTGTCGCCGGTAAACTGCAAGTTTTCTTCGCCTAACTCTTGCGGAATACCAAGATCCTCAAAAGTGCGGTTATAGCGATGGTACTGCAGCTGGTGACAACCCAGGCAATAGTTCATGTATAACTGCGCGCCACGCTGCAGTGAGGCTTTATCGTGTAAGTCGACTTCGGCCTTGTCCAAAGGAACTTCAGGGCCCGCCGCAAATACCAGCGACGGAACCAAAGTTAGAAGAGCGATTAACAGTTTTTTCATTTCGACGTCACCCTTTCTGGTACCGGTTTAGTCTTCTCGCGCTTACTGTAGAACCAGAGCAGCCCGAAGAATGCAAAGTACAGGAACGTAAATATCTGCGCGAACACGGTCGCAACAGGTGTTGCTGGTTGCGTTCCCAGATAACCCAGTACAACAAAGCTGATAGCGAACACAGTCAAGTTCAGCTTATGCAACAGGCTACGATAGCGAATAGAACGTACTCGTCCACGGTCTAACCAAGGCAACAGAGCCAGGAAGACAATAGCAGCGAACATCAAAATAACACCAAATAGCTTGTCAGGTACCGCACGTAAAATTGCGTAGAACGGCGTGAAATACCATACAGGAGCAATGTGCTCTGGTGTCTTCAACGGGTTCGCCGGCTCAAAGTTAGGCGGCTCAAGGAAAAAGCCTCCCATTTCCGGATTGAAGAAAATAACGTAGCAGAACAAGAACAAGAACACACCGAACCCGAACATATCCTTAATGATGTAATAAGGGAAAAACGGAATAGAATCGACAATGTCTTTCTTGTTTGTAAAGCGCTCGTGGAACTTAAACTTCGGCTTTTCTTCGTCTGGCACAGAGCCTTTAGGTTTCTTAGTATCGATACCGTCAGGGTTGTTTGAGCCAACCTCATGCAGAGCAACAATATGCAGGAACACCAAAATAACCAGTACCAGCGGCAACGCAATAACATGCAGCGCAAAGAAACGGTTTAGCGTAGCCCCGGAAATAACGTAATCACCACGTATCCATAAGGTTAAATCATCACCAATGACCGGAATGGCACCGAACAATGAAATAATAACCTGTGCACCCCAGTAAGACATTTGCCCCCAAGGTAGCAAGTACCCCATAAAGGCTTCGGCCATCAGTACCAGGAAGATGAACATACCAAACAGCCAAATGAGCTCACGAGGCTTCTGGTAAGAACCGTACATCATACCGCGGAACATGTGCAGATAAACCACGACGAAGAACGCCGAGGCACCGGTGGAGTGCATATAACGCAATAACCAACCGTATTCGACATCACGCATGATGTATTCGACCGAGGCAAACGCGCCTTCGGCACTTGGCACGTAGTTCATGGTTAACCAGACACCAGTCAGTATTTGGTTAATTAATACGATGGTTGCCAAAAAACCAAAAACGTACCACATATTGAAGTTTTTTGGAGCCGGATACTGCGCCAGGTGGATGTTCCAGGTTTTGGTCATGGGGATGCGGGCATCCATCCACTCTACAAATCGCTTAAACATTATGCTTGCCCCTTATCTTCACCCACCAAAATGGTGTTATCGTCGATAAAATAATGTGGCGGCACGACCAAGTTCAGTGGTGCAGGAACACCTTGGAATACGCGCCCTGCGACATCAAACTTAGAACCATGGCATGGGCAGAAAAAGCCAGCCTCGACCCCTTCAACGTGCTCACCCATTCCACTAGAAAGATAAGATGGAGAGCACCCCAGGTGGGTACAAATACCGACCGCAACAAAGAACTCTTCTTTAATTGAGCGGTATTGGTTTTGTGCGTATTCTGGTTGTTGAGGTTCTTCAGATTCCGGGTCACGAAGTCTGTCTTCGATACTTCCCAGCTCTTCAAGCATATCTGGTGTACGACGTACTATCCAAACGGGCTTGCCGCGCCATTTCACGCGGATTATCTGACCAGGTTCAGCTTTGCGTATATTTACTTCTACGGGCGCTCCCGCGTTTTTCGCTTTCGCACTTGGGTTCCATGATGCTATGAAAGGAACGGCTACTGCTACCGCTCCGGCACCACCTACCACTGAGGTTGCGACAGTCAAAAAACGACGGCGGCCTTTATCTACAGGCGCATTGCTCATCCATCTATTCTCCAGTTTTGGACGCTCCACGATGCGTTGTCGCGAAGTCGGGAATTAGCTGCTGCTTTGTCCGCTTGTGCGGATTACAGAAAATGCTTTGAGATGATAATGAAAAGACACACTTTTTACAAGCTTAATAGCCGCCCTAATTGGTCTATTTCCATTTATTTTTGACATAAAAAAACCCAGCCGAAGCTGGGTTTTGCCACAAAAAACAAAGACGAATTAACGCTTTGAGAACTGTGGACGTTTACGTGCTTTGTGCAAGCCGATTTTCTTACGTTCAACTTGACGAGCGTCACGAGTAACGTAACCTTCTTTACGTAATGGACCACGTAAAGCTTCGTCGTATTGCATTAATGCACGAGTAATACCGTGACGAATTGCACCCGCCTGACCGGTAGTACCACCACCATTTACGGTAATGTACATGTCAAACTTTTCAGTCATTTCAACTAACTCTAATGGTTGACGAACAACCATTTGAGCCGTTTCACGACCGAAGTACTCGTTCAGTTCACGGTTGTTAATTGTGATGTTGCCGCTACCAGGACGCAAAAATACGCGAGCCGTGGAGTTTTTGCGACGACCAGTACCGTAGTATTGATTATCTGCCATAGTGTTCTTGCTCCGTATTATATATCCAGTTGTTTAGGTTGTTGAGCAATATGGTTATGCTCAGTACCTGCGTACACTTTCAGTTTACGGAACATGGCACGACCCAATGGACCACGGGGTAACATACCTTTCACCGCTTTCTGAATGACCATTTCTGGTTTCTTAGCAATCAGTTTTTCAAAGCTGATTGATTTGATACCACCCGGAAATCCAGTGTGCGAGTAGTACATCTTGTCCTGAGCTTTGTTACCGGTAACGGCAACTTTTTCAGCGTTAATGACGACGATGTAGTCGCCGGTATCAACGTGAGGTGTGTACTCAGGCTTGTGCTTGCCGCGTAAACGACGAGCGATTTCAGTAGCTAAACGACCTAAAGTTTTGCCTTCAGCGTCTACTACGTACCAGTCGCGTTTTACCGTTTCTGGCTTGGCTACAAATGTTTTCATTGTATAAAACCTACATTTTAAAAGTTCACGGACAGTAATTCCGGGCTTCCCCGCGAATCACAACAATAAAAAAACGATAAAAATCATTTAGTTATCTGCTGCGACCGCTGCATTACGTTATGTAACACAACGGACTGTAACGTGGGCTGCGCGGATTATAGGAAAAATGCGGTTAAAGATCACGCATTTTCTGAAATTTATGCTTTATGAGCCATTGCCAGATATTCCTGACTTTGCATTTCCTGCAATCGGCTAACACACCGACGAAATTCAAAACTCAATTGGCCCTCGGTATATAACGATTCAATTGCTACTTCGGCAGATAAAATTAGCTTCACCCGACGCTCATAAAACTCATCCACCAATGCAATGAAACGCCGCGCAGTATCGTCCTTGCCCGCTCCCATTTGTTCGACATTGCTGATAAGAACAGCATGGTAAAGACGAGCTATCTCCATATAATCGTTCTGGCTGCGAGCGGTTTTACAAATGGAAGTAAAGTCAAAGAACACCACATCGTCACATTCGGCTCGTACGTCAATATCCCGCCCTTCTATCTCAATAGCTTCTGACAAATACTCGTCTTTAGACTCTGGAGCCAGTTCCGTGAAGTACTTCCATAAATTTTTATCAGCCTTTTCATCCAGTGGCGAATGAAAAATTTCCGCCCGCGTAAGCGTTCTCAGGCGATAATCAATGCCGCTATCGACATTAACCACTTCGCAGTGCTGATTGATAAGTTTTATCGCCGGGATAAAACGCGCGCGTTGCAGCCCATTTTTATAGAGATCGTCAGGAACAATGTTTGACGTCGCTACCAGCACAACTCCCCTCTCAAATAGGTACTCGAACAGCTTGCCCAGCAACATGGCATCGGTAATGTCCTGCACGAAAAACTCATCAAAGCAGACAACTTGTGCTTCGCCGGCTATGTTATCCGCCACAATGCGCAACGGATCGCTCTGTTTATCCAGTTGCTTAAGTTCATTGTGAACCCGGTGCATAAAGCGATGAAAGTGAATCCGCCATTTGCGTTCAATTGGCAAACCGTCGAAGAAAGTGTCAACCAGATAAGTTTTGCCACGGCCGACACCACCCCAAAAGTAAATACCCTGAGGCCTGCTCGGTTCTTTATTAAACCACTTTTTCCAGCCTGGCAGAGTCTGATACTGATACCACGCAATAAGCTCATCATGCAGCCTTTGCAAATGTTTAACAGCGTTAAGCTGCGCTGCATCTTTCGAGAAATCATTGTGTTCTATATCATACTGATAACGTTCTAGTGGAGACATTTGCTGTTTGGACACTACCACTTCACCTCAGTTGGGATTATCCTATAGGCTGATATGTTATCATGAAGGTGAAGCGCAGCAATCATTCGCCGCTGCGACAGCTTGTTCAGGAGTTACTTATGAGTTGGATTATTGGAGTTCTGTTGGTCATTGCCGGTGCCGTCATTGGCTTTTTTGCGGCTCGTTACAGTCAGTCAAAAGGCCAGTCAGGCGATCTAGAAGAGCAAGTACAGCAGAGTCAGCAGCGTTTAACTGACTATCAGCGCGAAGTGGCCGAGCACTTTGCCACTGCAAACGCTATGGTCGAACAGTTAGCAGATACCCAGCAGCGTTTACAAAGCTACTTAAACCAAAGTGCCGAGCTACTGGAGAAAAGCGAGGGACAAAGTGATCTACCCTTTTTTGCAGAAGACACAATCAAGCAGTTGCGCGTAGCAAATTCGTTAAATAAAGATCATCGCTCTGGCCGTGACAGTTATAATGCCAATGATATGCCCCGCGATTATACCGAGGGCTCTAGCGGGCTCTTTTCGAGTAATTACGAACCAGAGCAAGAAAAACAATCCTCAAAAACCTCTTGAAACATTTTTAGAGTGAACTCATATAGCTAACAAGCGGTCTTAACTCACGACCGCTTGTTAGTGCTTTATTAAGGAGTCACTCAAATTATGAAAAGAGTCTTAGCATTATTCAGTTTACTCTTTGTTTTTAGCTTTACCCCAATAACGTCAGCTCAGGCTGGTATTCCTTTTTTTAGCAGTGACGACGAGCAACCCACTTTAGCTCCTATGCTTGAGGATGTTACCCCTGCCGTCGTTAATATATCGGTTAAAGGTAAGCGAGAAGTAAGACAGCGCTTACCAGACGCCCTGCGCTTCTTTTTTGGCCCGGACTCGCCACGTGAACAAGTCCGCGAAAGACCGTTTCAAGGGTTAGGTTCCGGCGTCATTATTGATGCCGACAAAGGCTATGTGGTAACGAACAACCATGTTGTAGACGACGCTACAGAAATTTTGGTTACCCTCAAAAATGGTCGTGAGTTTGACGCCAAAGTCATAGGCACCGATGCTCGTAGTGACGTGGCATTACTTAAAATTGAGGACGGAGAAGACCTTACCGCAATTGAGCTTGGTAAATCATCCGAGCTGCGGGTGGGAGACTTTGTTGTTGCCATTGGCAACCCCTTCGGACTCGGTCAGACGGTCACCTCGGGTATTGTCAGTGCTCTGGGGCGTGGTGGTCTTGGCATTGAAGAACTGGAAAACTTCATTCAGACCGATGCTGCTATTAACAGCGGCAATTCCGGCGGCGCTCTGGTCACGTTAGACGGAAAACTCATCGGAATTAACACCGCAATACTCGGTCCTAACGGCGGCAATATCGGTATCGGTTTCGCTATTCCATCAGACATGATGAACAACTTAGTACAACAATTGATTGAGTTTGGCGAAGTTCGCCGCGGTGTACTGGGGGTTCGGGGTAACGACTTAACTCACGATGTCGCTCAGGCACTGAATATTCCGGTCAATCGTGGGGCTTTTGTTTCACAGGTGGTACCGGGTAGTTCAGCCGCTGAAGCTGGTATTGAATCCGGCGATGTCATTATCTCAGTTGACGGCCAAAAAATCCGCTCATTTTCTGAGCTTGGTGCAATGGTCGGCTCGATAGGCTCGGGGAACTCATTAAAGCTTGGCGTGATTCGCGACGGAGAAGAGCAGTCTGTAAACGTTACCCTTGGTGCGCAGGACATGTCTGTTACAGCGGAGTCAATTCACCCTGCTTTACAGGGCGCTACTCTTGCGGCAACGGATGGGAATGGAATTGAAGTAGAGGAGCTTGAAGAACGTTCTCCTGCCGCCCGAATTGGCCTCGAGAAAGGCGATATTATTCAGGGCGTTAACAGAAAAGCAGTGAGGTCACTGTCGGAGTTGCGGTCAGCAATTGAAGATAACAGTGGCGTTATAGCTCTTAATATCAAGCGAGACGACAGTTCACTATTTATTGTGTTGCGGAACGCAAACTGACATTGTGACAGGCAGGTGGTATCAGTGCTATGCTGATACCACTTGATTTAACCGGAAGCTGGTATGCAACAACTTTCTTCAACTCTACGATTTTTATTTCAGTCAGTTGGCTTAGGCCTAGTTGTTGCGGCTATAGTGATTATCGCCAAGCCTTTCTGGGCTCAGTCTGAATCATTAAGACAAAACGGCAACGAAATTACCTCTTTTAATCAGGCCGTTCGAAAAGCAGCCCCTGCCGTCGTGAATATTTACAGCATGGGCGAAATTCAGGGCTCTTATTATCAACCTCAATCATCACGCGTATGGCGTTTAGGTTCAGGCGTTATTATGGACACTCAGGGCTATATTCTGACCGCCCATCACGTTGTCGATAACGTTGATAAAATTGAGGTCGCACTGCAGGACGGCAGACGCTATGCCGCTCAGTTAATTGGTAGTGACCGTTACACCGATTTAGCCGTACTGAAAATTGATGCAGAGAACCTACCGGTCATTCCGGTTCAGTCAACACGCCGCGTGCGGGTTGGTGATATTGTTCTTGCCATAGGTAATCCATACAACATCGGCCAGACAATTACACAAGGTATTGTCAGTGCCAGTGGTGGTCGGGTCGGTGTCAGCAATTCCTATTCCGATTTGATTCAAATGGACGCAGTGATCAACCAGGGCGCCTCAGGCGGAGCTTTGGTCAATACCGCCGGCGAGCTTATCGGGATTAATAACGCCCGCTATAATTCGGCGTTCGGAGACGGCGGCGAAGGCATCTATTTTGCCGTGCCTTATGAAAATGCCCGCAAAGTAATGAAAACGCTTATTCAGGAAGGCAAAGTGGTCCGCGGATACATTGGTATTAGCGTTAATCCTAACTTTAGCGAAGAACAGTCTCTGTCTGGCATATTAATAACAGAAGTCGAACGAAACAGTCCGGCAGCAAAAGCAGGACTAAAACCAAACGATTTTTTAATCGCTATTGGTGGCGACCCCGTTCGCTCTGCGCCGGAGGGCCTTGACCGGGTTGCGGGTAGTGAGCCTGGCACTGAACTGGAAGTGGAATTTTATCGTAATGAAAAACGAATGACGACCACCGTGACAGTGGCCGAATTACCCAGGTAATAAGTGAGAACGGCTACTAAGCCGTTACTCGTTCAATATCAGCACCTAAGCCCTGAAGTTTTTTCTCAATCCCTTCGTAGCCCCGGTCAATATGGTAGATGCGCTCGACAACAGTTTCGCCGGTCGCAACCAACCCCGCTATAACGAGCGAAGCAGAAGCTCGTAAATCGGTACACATAACCTCAGCGCCGGTCAGTTCATCGACCCCGTGACATAACGCCGTATTGCCTTCTGACTCAACATTTGCACCCATGCGTCGTAACTCAGGAATATGCATGAAGCGATTTTCAAATATCGTTTCGCGAATACCCGCAGTGCCTTCTGCAATAGCGTTCAACGCGCAAAACTGAGCCTGCATATCGGTTGGAAAGGCCGGGTGAGGAGCTGTAATAATATTCACCGCTTTAGGCCGCCCATGGCTCTGTATCGCTATCCAGTCATCACCTTTCTCAATTGTCGCACCAGCTTCTTCCAGCTTTTTCAATACCGCATCGAGGCTAGCCGGGTCAGTTTTCTCACAACGCACCGAGCCTCCAGTTGCTAAGCCGGCAACTAAGAAGGTCCCGGTTTCGATACGGTCGGGCATGACACTGTATTCGCCACCATGCAGCTTGTTGACACCAGTAACATGAATGGTGTCGCTTCCTGCGTCCCGGACGTCCGCGCCCAGGCTATTGAGAAAGTTAGCTAAATCAATGATTTCTGGTTCGCGAGCCGCATTTTCTATGGCCGTTTCACCCTCAGCCAGTACCGCTGCCATCATCAAGTTTTCAGTCCCGGTCACGCTGACCGTGTCGAGCAAAATCTCAGCACCCTGGAGGCGACCGTCTACTGACGCTTTAATGTAACCATTTTCAACGTCAATATGTGCACCCATTTTACGCAAACCTTCAATATGAAGATTCACCGGTCGCGCGCCTATCGCGCAACCACCCGGTAGCGACACTTCCGCTTTACCAGTTTTAGCTAATAAAGGACCTAAAACCAGAATGGAAGCACGCATAGTCTTAACTAATTCATAAGGCGCTTTGAATTGGTTAAGCGTGGTTGGGTCAATACAGACGCTATTATTATTCAGGTTACTGTGACTAATGCCCAGGCAATCTAATAACTCCAGTGTCGTGTCGACATCGTGAAGGTCGGGGACATTAGACAAGGTTATTTTTTCAGACGGCAACAGAGACGCCATTAAAATAGGTAAAGCCGCGTTTTTTGCACCTGAAATAGTGACCGAACCCGATAAAGGTTGGCCACCACGTATTTTAAATTTATCCATCAACTAACCAACAACCTTATGGCATCATTAATTTT
Source organism: Idiomarina sp. PL1-037 (assembly GCF_034422975.1). Taxonomy (NCBI): domain Bacteria; kingdom Pseudomonadati; phylum Pseudomonadota; class Gammaproteobacteria; order Alteromonadales; family Idiomarinaceae; genus Idiomarina; species Idiomarina sp. PL1-037. The sequence continues at coordinate 449,832 of NZ_CP139873.1, read as the reverse complement.
TTATCACGCGCCCAGTCTTCCGGCGTGTAAGCTTTTATCGATACGGCATGGATTGAACCGTCGGCAATCAACGGGTTTAGAGGACCATACACGGCTTGCTGACGCTTTACCCGACTCATATCTTTAAAGTCTTCGCTGACAGCAATAATTTCTACATTCGCGCCTTCAGCTTTAACCAGGAGCTCTTCCAGAGAAAGCGCATCGTTCAGCAAAGTTTTCAGTTCTTCAGTATTCATTGTTATCTGCCGTTGGCTTAAAAGTTAATAAGACCGCCTAGCTTAACGAAAGCAGTGACTCAACGCCACTAACACGGGCAATTTGTTTTAGCTGCTCAGATGCCCCTATACAGGTTAGCGGCCCTTTGCCATCGCCAGTTAACTTGAGAATTTCAAGTAAAAAGGCAACACCGGCTGTGTCAATAACCTCAACATCGGTCAAATCAACCTTAATTTCGCTTCCCACCGGCCAGCTTTTGCGTTGTGTCCACAGTCTGGCGACACTATGACGAGTCAATGAACCGCTGAAAACCAGCGCGTTATCATCGCTAACTTTCACTGATGCTAACTCTGTCTGCTGAGTACTCATTAGAGACCCTCTGCCGGGTTTTCAACTTCTTCATCTGCCTTAATAGGCTCAGCCGCTTTCTTTTCAATCAGCTCGATAGTTTTATCAATGCCATTGGCACGAATAACCGAAGATATTTCACTTTGCTTACTGTTCAGCAGGCTGACACCTTCAACAACTAGGTCGTAGGCTTTCCAGATTTCTTCATCGGAGTCGTAACGTATACGAAAATCGAGACGAATTTCAGGACGCCCTTCTTCTTTAACTCGAGTGCGCACTACCGCTGAACGCGCATCATCCGCGAGATCTGCGCTCGGTTCGAAAGAAACCTTGTGCTTGTCCTCATCATACTGAGTAAAGGCACGCGCATAAGTTGCCACTAAATAGTCATAAAAAGCACGGTAAAAACGCTGGCGCTGTTCTTTTGTTGTGTCTCGTAAATAACGGCCTAATACTTTCTTCGACGCATACATGTTATCGACGTAAGGCATCATCTCGTCTTCAACGATTTCCTTTAAATAATTAGGGTTTTCGTCAATTTTTTCTCTGTCAGATGCAATGCGATCAAAGGTTTTTTCCGCAACTTCTTTTAACAATTCTTGCGGATCATCGTTACGAATTAAATCGGCTGACGCTGATGCGACCAATACTAAGGTTGCAAAAATAGCCATTATCCATTGTTTTACTGCCATGGGACTCTCCTTACCACTTAATCATTGCCCTGACTGAACAGGAACTGGCCTATCAGGTTCTCTAAAACCAATGCTGACTTAGTATCAGTAATGGTATCGCCGTCTTCTAGCGTGCCTACGCTGTCGTCAATAAAGCCAGGTTCAAGCCCAAGGTATTGCTCGCCCAGGAGTCCCGACGTCAGCACCGACAATGTGCTGGCCTCAGAAAACTTGTCGTAATCTTTGCTAATACTCATTGCTACACGTGGCTCGTAATAGTCGCCCGACAATGAAATATCAGTAACACGACCCACAACGACACCACCCACCTTCACCGGCGAGCGGACTTTCAGGCTACCAATATTGTCGAACTTAGCGTACAGGGTGTAACTGTCGCCCGATGTCGTCATAGTGCCGCTGGCTGCTCTTAATGCGATAAAGAACAGAGCCAAAATACCGACGACAACGAAAACGCCTACCCATAACTGTGTTTTTCTTGATTCCATGGTTATCCACCAAACATGATAGCTGTAAGAATAAAATCGAGTCCTAGAATTGCTAACGACGCAGTCACCACTGTCGACGTTGTCGCAGTGCTGATTCCCGCCGAAGTTGGTACTGCACGATAGCCCTTATACAAAGCTATCCAGGTAACAACGAAAGCAAATACAATAGACTTAATAACGCCGTTCAGGAGATCGTCCCGCCAGTCAACGGCTGATTGCATGACCGACCAGAAAGCGCCCTCATCAACACCCAGCCAGCCAGAGCCGACCAAATAACCGCCGTAAATACCAACGGCTGAGAACATCAGCGCCAGCAGTGGCATACTAACCACACCAGCCCAGAACCTTGGGGCAATGACACGACGTAGAGGGTCAACTGCCATCATCTCCAGGCTGGACAGTTGCTCAGTGGCTTTCATAAGGCCAATTTCCGCAGTTAATGCAGAACCCGCCCGCCCGGCAAATAGAAGCCCCGTAACGACGGGCCCTAACTCACGCAATAACGACAGCGCAACCATAGGCCCCAGACTTTGCTCGGCGCCATAATCGACGAGAATGGTGTAGCCCTGTAAACCCAACACCATCCCAATGAATAAGCCACTGACAATAACAATAAGCATCGACAGTACGCCGACGACATACATTTGTTTTATAAAGAGCGGCCAGGACTTAGCGGGTTGCGGCTTACCAATAATGGCGCCCATGAGCATAGCTAAGGCATATCCAATGCCCGCCAGGCTATCCAGTACCTGGCGGCCGATAGACCGTATAAACTGGATCATCCCTCGCCCCTTAATAAGTCCGTTGTAAAATCGTCATCTGAGTAATGGAACGCGACAGGCCCGTCGGGCGCTCCGTTCAAAAACTGCTTAATAATTGCCGTGTCATTATTACGGAGTTCATCCGGAGTTCCCTTGCCAACCACTTTTTTGTCAGCAATGACATAAGCGTAATCCGCAATCGACAACACTTCCTTTACGTCGTGCGATACGACAATAGAGGTTAAACCCAGAGATTCATTCAAAGATTTAATAAGCTTTACAATGACCGCCATAGAAATGGGATCCTGGCCGGCAAAAGGCTCATCGTACAAGATTAGGTCGGGGTCCAGAGCTATAGCCCTTGCCAGAGCGGCTCTACGAGCCATACCACCTGACAGTTCTGACGGCATAAGGTGGCGTGCGCCACGCAGGCCCACCGCCTCCAGCTTCATTAAAACCACACTTCGAATAATTTCTTCGGGTAAATCGGTATGCTCGCGCAGTGGAAAGGCGACATTCTCGTAAACCGACATATCAGTGAACAGCGCACCACTTTGAAACAGCATGCTCATGCGCTTGCGTAACTGATACAAGGCCTCGCGTTTTAACTGCGGGACTTCCTCTCCGGCCACTTTGATACTGCCGCTTTCAGGCTTGAGCTGGCCACCGATAAGGCGCAGCAGTGTTGTTTTGCCAATGCCACTAGGCCCCATGACAGCAACCATTTTGCCTTTCGGAACATCTAACGACAGGCCGTCATAGACTCTATGACTTCCATGAGCAAAAGTCAGATCTTTAAGTTCTACCAAGTTTGTCACGACAGTTTCCTGTTACGAGTTTACCAGTCTTAAATTTTAACGACTGTCGGTATTATCCAATACCGAAAAAGTGTTGCAAATTTTATCAGCGAATTGATTCTATTTCTGTCAATTCGTCGACAAGCTTCAGTAAATATTGTGCAAACTCTTCTCGCTCATGCACGCAGGCGTCACACAAGTTGAGTTGTTCAAATAAACGCGCACCATGAACCGCATAAAACAGCGTTTTGCCCACTTTGCTTCCGGCAATACGTTCCAGCCGCTGCAGCGTCAATGCTATATGTTCTTTTAACGGACCTAACAGCTCAGGGTTAGTCGCAGCGGCCGCCAACATGCCACTGCCTAACCGGGCGCATTCAGCGTCCGTATCAAGCGCTGCCAGTAAAATACTTTTTAATTCGCCTTTTGGGTCATTAGCAAACTGGTGATGATATTGCTCACGAAGTGCCTCGTAGCGTTCAACGCGGCGTTTTAACATAGCCTGCAGCAAACAGTCTTTGCTCTTGAAATGATAAAGCAAACCACCTTTGCTGATGCCGGTCGTCTGGCTCAAGGCGTCAAACGTCAGATGCCCTGCCCCCTCTGCAGCAACCAACTGATCAGCGGCATCCAGAATGACATCTCTGTTACTGGGTCGCCCTGCGCCTTTTTTCTCTACCATGGTGTATTCACTATTGCCTGCACTTACTTTATCAACCGTCTGGTTGGTATAGTAATTATTTTTGTAATAAAATACAAGATTTACTTGCGTACGGTAGGCAGAGTTGTACCGAATGACGTATTATACAGGGCAAAAGTGCAACGCCAGAGGCATGACAATGAAACAAGTCACCCAGAACTTTCGGCTACTGGGCGAGCAAGTACTGGATATCGAAAAAAAGGCGATTGAAGGTCTGTATCAATATTTGGATGAGAATTTCGATGCCGCCTGCCAAACCCTGTTTAACTGCAAAGGCCGCGTTATTGTCACCGGCATGGGGAAATCCGGCCATATTGGTGGAAAAATAGCAGCCACACTTGCCTCAACCGGCACACCAGCATTTTTCGTACATCCGGGCGAAGCCAGCCATGGAGACTTAGGCATGGTTGCGGCTCAAGATGTGGTCATTGCGATATCGAACAGTGGCGAAACAGCCGAAGTGCTGAACATTATTCCGGTCATTAAGCGTCTGGGCGTACCGTTAATTTCAATGACCGGCAAGCCCGGCTCTACTCTAGCCCGGCTGGCTGATACTCATGTTTGTATCGCAGTTGAACAAGAGGCCTGTCCGCTTGGGTTAGCACCCACGGCTTCTACAACAGCAACGCTGGTTATGGGCGATGCTATGGCGGTTGCCCTGCTCAATGCCCGCGGTTTTACCGCCGACGATTTTGCGCTATCACACCCCGGCGGCTCGCTGGGTAAACGCCTGTTACTGCGGCTACATGACGTTATGCACACTGGCGAGCGTGTTCCGACTATACCGGCCGACGCTATTATTAGTGATGCCTTACTGGAAATGTCGCGTAAAGGGCTGGGCATGACCGCGATAGTTGATGAAAACCAGCGCCTTGCCGGCATTTTTACAGACGGTGACTTACGTCGCATTCTGGATAACCGAATCGATGTTCATAAGACTCCGATAGCAGAAGTTATGACCCGCTCCTGTATTACTGCGAACGAGGATATGCTGGCCGCTGAGGCATTAAAACTCATGCAGGACCGAAAAATAAATGGGCTCATTATTACTAACGAAGATGGGCAGCCTTGTGGCGCAATGAACATGCATGATTTACTGCAGGCAGGAGTGCTCTAATGGAATGTATTAACACCTGGTACGGCGACATTGAAAAAAGCCTGTTTAAACGCTTTTCCGAGATAAAGCTGCTAGTGCTGGACGTGGACGGAGTGTTCTCCGACGGCCGCATTTATTTAGGTAACGATGGTGAGGAACTGAAAGCGTTTCACACCCGGGATGGCTTTGGCATGAAAGCACTGAAAAAATCAGGAGTCGAAACAGCGGTCATTACCGGGCGGACCTCACGCATTGTTGAACATCGCATGGAGCACTTAGATGTTGGCTTTATTTATCAGGGACAGAACGATAAAACAGCCGCTTTCGATGAGCTACTGACAAAGTTAGGCCTTAGCGCAGCGCAAGTGGCTTATGTTGGCGACGACACTCCCGATTTAGCTTTAATTAAAGCTGCGGGTCTGGGTATTGCAGTCCAGGACGCTCACGCATCGGTGCAACAGCAGGCCGATTATATTTCACGTTGTCATGGCGGACATGGTGCCGTGCGCGAAATCTGTGATTTAATCATGCTCAGTCAAGGGCAACTGCACCTGGCGACAGGAGCCAGTGTGTGAGTCAACGCGTTACTGTCATTCTCATTTTATTATTCGGTGCCGGACTATTGCTTGTCTGGCGCCCTTTTAGCGATGACGCTGACGGTAGCAACACGGCTACAACACGTACGATGCAGCCCGACTTTACCGCTTTTGGTCTGGAAACGCGTATTTTCGAAAGTGACGGTTTACTGGCTCACAAGATCAAATCTGAGAAGATGTCTCACTATAACCAAATTGGTCTGACCGAACTTAAACACCCGGTTTACACGGTATTTTCTGAGCAAGGCGAAGAGCTTTGGGAGGTCAGTGCCGAGCAAGGGACTTTCTACGACGACCAAACCCTGATTTTGGAGCACGATGTTGAAATCCTTGCTTTAGAGCCGGATACTCGCATCAAACAAGTGTTAACCGAGTACCTGATTATTGATTTGAAAAGTGAGTCAATGAGCACTGAACATCCGGTAAGCATTCACGGACCCCGACTATTAATTCGGGGTAACGGCATGACTGCGGACCTGAAAGCTGAACGAATGGAGCTAAAAAGACATGTTAAAACGATTTTCCAGCCTGCTGAGTAAACTCATCCTGGTTGCCTTAATACCGTCAGCGGTTATGGCTCAGGGTAAGTCTGACTTTAGTCAGCCAATGGAAGTAGAGTCGAGTAAAGAAGAGCTTGATATTAAAAATAATCGTCTGGTTTTGACGGATAACGTTATTATTCGCCAGGGCAGCCTATTAATTCGCGCAGACAGATTAGAAGCGTCCGCCAGCGAGAGCGCCAAACAAGCAGACATTTTTATTGCAGAAGGTACTCCTGCGACTTACAGCCAGACGCTGGAAGATGGCAATGAAATTAACGCAGAAGCGAAAAAAATAACCTACTTTCAGTCGGAACAACGACTGGAACTGAAAGGCGACGCACGCATATCTCAAGGCAGCAGTAGCTCCAGCGGCAGTTTAATTACCTATGATTTGGATAAGCAAACGGTAACGGCAAGCAGCTCAGGCGAAGAAGACAGCCGTGTTATCACTATTTTCACGCCAAAACCAAAAACTGACACCGACGAAAAAAATAACGAGAATCCTTAATATGGCAACTTTACGAGTCAAACATTTAGCCAAAAGCTACAAAAGCCGACAAGTCGTCAAAGACGTCAGTCTGGAAGTCAGTCAAGGACAGATTATTGGTTTGCTGGGCCCCAACGGCGCAGGCAAAACCACAACCTTCTATATGATTGTCGGTTTGGTTAATAGCGATAAAGGTCAAATTTTACTGGACGACAATGACCTTACCTTGCTGCCAATGCATGAGCGGGCACGCAGAGGTATTGGCTATTTGCCGCAGGAGGCTTCCATTTTTCGGAAGTTAACCGTGCGCGATAATCTGATGGCTATTCTGGAAACTCGTAAAGAACTATCAACCAACGAACGTGAAGAGCAACTTGATGCTTTGCTCGAAGAGTTTCATATTGGGCACATAGCAAACAGTCAGGGCATGAGCCTGTCAGGTGGTGAACGCCGTCGGGTCGAAATTGCCCGTGCCCTGGCAGCGGAACCTACATTTATTTTGCTGGATGAGCCTTTTGCCGGGGTGGATCCCATTTCGGTTATTGATATTAAAAAGATTGTTGAACATTTGAAACAACGTGGTATTGGTGTACTGATTACTGACCACAATGTTCGCGAAACATTGTCTGTTTGTGAACACGCTTATATTGTCAGTCATGGCGAGCTTATTGCAAGCGGCGATGCGGAAAGTATATTATCGAATCAACAGGTTAGAGACGTTTACCTCGGTGAGCAGTTCACCCTATAACGTGATACCGGGACAGTCATTATGAAGCAAAGTCTGCAGCTAAAAATTGGTCAGCAGCTGACCATGACGCCACAACTTCAACAGGCTATCCGCCTGCTGCAGCTTTCCTCGCTCGATCTTCAGTCAGAAATTCAGGATGCGTTAGACAGTAATCCATTGCTGGAGGTTGAAGGTGAAACAAGTAACGACGCCGACCAGTCTGAAACCCGCAACATTGAGGAAAGGGACGACAGTCAGCGGGAAACATCCGACGTTATAAAAACTCAGGAGATGCCTGACGAACTGCCGGTCGACAGCAGTTGGGACGACACCTACTCCAGTCATACCCCTGCCAACGGCGCAGCCTCCTCTGGTAAATCCTTTGACGGCGATTTTGAAGTCTACCAGGGCTCTACCAGCGAATCTCTGCAGGATCACCTACTCTGGCAGATGCAACTTTCTCATTTCTCAGAAGAAGACACCGCCATAGCGGAAGCCATTATCGAGGCCATAGACGACAACGGCTACCTAATGGTCGATGTTGATGAAATTATTGAAGCCGTGCGTCTGCCCGAAGTAGAAGCAGAAGAAGTTTGCATGGTGCTAAAGCGTATTCAGCATTTTGATCCAATTGGTGTCGGCGCTCGCAGTGTCAGTGAGTGCCTTGCCATTCAATTGCGGCAACTGAGCGACGACACTGAATACAAGCAGGTTGCTTTATGCTTAGTGACTGAACATATGGACTTACTCGGCAGTCGCGATTTTCGCACTATTCAGCGTAAACTGAAGTTATCGGAAGACGATTTACGCCAGACTATGCGATTAATTCAACAATTGCATCCGCATCCGGGCGAGCAAGTTGCACAGCAACCTGTTGAATATGTTATTCCTGACGTGGCCGTTACTAAAAAAAATGGTCGCTGGATGGTCGAATTAAACCCCGACAGCGTACCTAAATTAAAAGTGAACGAAGAATACGCCGCCTTAAGTAAAGCGGCAAAGTCAGTAGCCGACAGCCAGTACATAAAGAACCATACGCAAGAAGCTCGCTGGTTCATAAAAAGCCTGGAGAGCAGGAATGATACGCTGCTGAAGGTGGCTAATTGCATAGTACAGCGCCAGCAAGGCTTTTTTGAGCATGGTGAAGAGGCTATGAAGCCCATGGTACTGAACGATGTTGCTGAAACTGTCGATATGCATGAAAGTACGATTTCACGCGTAACGACACAAAAATACTTACACTGCCCAAGTGGTGTATTTGAGTTGAAATATTTTTTCTCAAGCCATGTCAGTACAGAGGGCGGTGGTGAGTGTTCAAGCACGGCAATACGTGCTTTAATTAAGAAGATGGTCGCTGCTGAAAATCGCAGTAAACCATTAAGCGACAGTAAGATTGCTGAACTGATAGCCGAACAGGGTATCCAAGTAGCAAGAAGGACAATTGCGAAGTATCGGGAATCGTTGAACATTCCATCATCGAGCCAACGCAAAAGTCTTTTATAACTTTGTTAACTGCAGAAGGAAGACGTTATGCAAATTAATTTGACCGGTCATCACATCGATATTACCGAAGCTCTGCGTGACTACGTGGACACAAAATTTGCCAAGCTGGAAAGACATTTTGACCATATAACGAATGTTCACGTCATCCTAAACGTTGAAAAAACGATTCAAAAAGCGGAAGCTACGCTGCACGTGAATGGCGGTGAGCTTTTCGCCGATTCAAAGCACGAAGATATGTACGCGGCCATCGACGGTTTAATTAATAAACTGGACCGTCAGGTGATTAAACACAAAGAGAAAATGAAACAACATTAATCCATGCAACTGAGTGAATTGTTAAGCGCCGACTGCACCAAGTGTGCAGTCGAGGGCGCAAGTAAAAAAAGACTACTTGAAACCATTAGTCAAATCGTAGCCCCTAAGCTGTCTGGCATTACCCGTCATGACATTTTTGAGAGCCTGTTAAACCGTGAACGTTTAGGCAGTACGGGAATTGGCTTAGGTATCGCAATTCCTCATGGCCGTTTACCTAATGCAAATCATCCGGTGGCGGTATTATTGACCCTAGACGAACCTATCGAGTTCGATTCTATTGACAACCAGCCTGTCGATATTATCTTCGCGCTTCTGGTGCCGGAGTCAGAGCACGAGAACCATTTACAAACATTGGCCACTGTGGCCAGAAGAATGAATGACAAAGACTGCACCCGCGCACTGCGCCATGCAGATTCTGACAAAGCGTTATATCAATTATTTGTGGGCGAAGGTGAACAGTCGCCATGCAACTGATCATTGTTAGTGGTCGTTCCGGATCAGGTAAGACAATTGCTCTGCGCGTACTGGAAGACTTAGGCTTTTATTGCGTTGATAATTTACCCATAAGCCTGTTGCCAACGCTGGTGCATGCAGTCATCGAGCAATATCAAAAAATAGCCATCAGCATTGATGTCCGCAATTTACCAGAGCATTCTGAAGAATTACTGGATTCTCTGAGCTTTTTGCCCAAAGGCGTTGAACCGGAAATTCTGTTTATTGACTCTGACGACAATACCTTGCTAAAGCGTTTTGGCGAGACTCGTCGCCTGCATCCGTTATCGCAAAAAGAACTGCCTCTGCTTGAAGCGCTTCAGGCCGAACATAAAATGCTTGAACCCATTATGGAGAGAGCAACCTGGCGCCTCGACAGCAGCGATTTATCTCTGCACCAATTAAGTGAACAGGTCACTGAGCGGGTGCTGGGACGAGCGGATAAAAAGCTGATTATAGTGTTTCAGTCTTTTGGTTTTAAGTACGGTTTGCCCAAAGACGCTGACTTTGTCTTTGATGCGCGTATTTTACCCAATCCGCACTGGCAACCTGAGCTTAAGCTGCTTACCGGCCTGGATACCGACGTGCAGATTTTCTTTCGCCAAGAGCCCTTGGTGACTAAGTTTATTTATCAGCTGGAAAACTTTCTAGATACCTGGCTGCCGCACTTTCAGCGCAGCAACCGCAGCTACCTGACCATAGCTACCGGCTGTACCGGCGGTCAACACCGCTCAGTTTATATTTCTCAGCAGCTAGCCGAGCGCTTTGAACAAAAAACTGTCAAGGTTCAGGTCAGACACCGGGAACTAAAAATCCATGGATAAAATTTGCAGAAAGTTAATTATTCGCAATAAACTAGGCTTGCACGCACGCGCGGCAACAAAATTAGCGCAATTAACGCAGGAATTCGAGTCGGACATTACGGTTACTCAAGGTGAGCAATGCGTTAACGCTGCCAGCGTTATGTGCCTGATGCTACTGGCCAGTCAACAGGGAAAAACTGTTGAAGTCTGTGCCGAAGGGAAAGACGCACAAGCGGCACTGGATGCCGTTAGCGCTTTGTTTGAAGATCGCTTCGAGGAAGACGAATAAGCATGATTGCTGAGCTTTCCGACAAAGAATATGCCATGCAGCGCATTCAGGAGGTTAACTCCGCGCTGTCTGATGGTATGTTCGTTGCTGCCCGCCGTATGCTGCATAATATGCCGGCATGCGATGTGGCATTGCTGTTGGAATCCTCGCCGCCCAAAAGTCGTTCCATTGTCTGGAAACTGGTTGACGTAGATGAACACGGCGAAATTCTTGAGGAACTGAACGAAGAGGTTCAGAAAGACATTATCCGTCAAATGGCACCGGAGAACCTTGCTGCTGCCACCGAAGGCATGGACACCGATGACCTTGCCTACGTCTTGCGTGGCTTACCAGAGCCAGTCTATCAGCAAGTTCTGAAGTCCATGGACGAAAGCGACCGCGAACGTGCGGAAACCGCGCTTTCATACGCCGAAGACAGCGCCGGTGGTATCATGAATACCGATACCATTACCTTGCGCTCGGACGTCACTATCGATGTCGTGCTGCGTTATTTGCGTCTTAAAGGTGAACTCCCCGAAGCCACCGATAAACTCTACGTTGTGGATCGTCATGAAAAGCTCATTGGCGAAATTACCTTAACCCAGTTGTTAACTATTGACCCTAGCCATCGCATTGACGAAATTATGTCGGCGGATATAACCACCATCCCAGTGACTATGGATGAGACCGAGGTTGCGAAATTGTTCGAACGTCATGACTGGGTATCTGCGCCGGTCGTCGACAATGAACAGCAGTTGGTTGGTCGTATAACCATCGATGACGTGGTCGATATTATCCGCGAAGACGCCCAACATTCCATGTTGAGTATGGCCGGTCTGGAAGATGACGAAGATACCTTCGCTCCGGTATTAAAAAGTACTCGCCGCCGTACCGTATGGTTGGCGGTAAACCTGGTTACTGCCTTACTTGCCGCTATGGTCAGTTCATTATTTGAAGACATACTGGCACAAATGGCTGTACTGGCTATTTTAAATACCATTGTACCCAGTATGGGCGGCATAGCCGGTAGTCAGACCCTGACACTGGTCATACGAGGTATGGCGCTGGGCCACATCGGCTCAAGTAATTCGCGATGGCTTATTGGTAAAGAGTTGGCCATTGGCTTTCTGAACGGGGCTATCTGGTCAGTGTTAATCGCTGCAGTCGTTGCGCTGTGGATGCAGAGCTGGTTAGTCGGCGGCATTATTGCCTTTGCAATGATGATGAACCTGGTCGCAGCTGCCCTTGCCGGCGCTACCGTGCCCCTTATTTTGAAACGGTTTAACATCGATCCAGCACTGGCAGGCGGAGTTATTCTGACGACCGTTACTGACGTCGTGGGTATTTTCGCCTTCCTTGGCTCAGCAACTTTGTTACTGTCTTAATTCCCTGTCTTTTTAATTGCCGGCAATACTCATTTGCTCTAATAACACCGAGCCGGTATGCAGTGCGTGGCGTTCATCGGTGTCATTACCTATGGCAACAATGTTCGCCAGCATGTCTTTCAAGTTACCGGCAATGGTCACTTCTTCTACCGGGTACTGAATTTCACCGTTCTCCACCCAGAAGCCGGCCGCTCCGCGCGAATAGTCACCATTAACCATGTTCACGCCCTGCCCCATCAATTCGGTTACCAGCAAGCCTGTCCCCATTTTTTTGCATAACTGCGCTAACGAGTTGTCCTGCTGTGTCACCCGCCAGTTGTGGATACCACCTGCGTGGCCGGTAGGCTGCATATCCAGTTTACGTGCAGCATAGCTGGTTAACAGGTAAGTCTGCAGCACCCCGTCGCTAATAATATCGCGATCTTTCGTAGCCAAACCTTCAGCATCGAACGGTGAGCTCGCCAGGCCACCGACAATATGCGGTTTCTCCTGAATGCTCAGCCATTCTGGCAGCACCGGCTTGCCTAAATGATCGAGCAGGAAACTGGACTTACGATACAAATTGCCACCGCTTATCGCACTGACCATATGACCAAACAAACTCCCTGCCACGTCAGCCCGAAAAATAACCGGCACTTTAGCGGTTGGGACTTTGCGCGCTCCTAAGCGCGACAGGGTTTCTGCGGCGGCTTCTTCAGCAACGCTCTCGGCAGATTTTAATTCGTGCATTTTGCGGGCAACCGAATAGCTCATGTCACGCTGCATTTTGTCGCCCTCTTTGGCTATCAAAACGCAACTGAGGTTATGCCGGGACTGTAAGTAACCGCCAATAAAACCGTGGCTATTACCATAAACGCGAAACCCCGTATGGCTGCCGTAATGCGCGCCGTCAGAGTTAACAATGCGTTCATCCAGATTCAGCGCATGTTTCTCGCAAGCCAATGCCTGCTTTATGGCATACTCTGCGCTCTGGTCACCCGGATGGCACAAGTCTAGATCGGGTACATTGGTCGCCATTAATTCTGCCGGAGCCAACCCATTGTACGGGTCCGGAGAGGTAAAACGGGCAATATCACAGGCCTTGTCGACTGCTGCGTTAATAGCCTGTTCCGACAAGTCTGTAGTTGATGCCGAGCCTTTTTGGTTGCCACGGTAAACACTGATACCCAGGGCCCCGTCCTGATTAAACTCTACGGTTTCGACTTCGCCCAGGCGGGTTCCCACCGAAATACCGGAACTGTGACTGATTGAGCATTCAGCAGAACTGACGCCTTTTGCTTCAGCCAGTCGCAGTGCTTCTTTAACAGCACTCTCCACCTGCTTCATTTGAACCTGTAAGTCACTCAGTTGTACTATCAAAAAACTCTCCTCACTGCTAAACTGACGGCTTTGTAGCGCTAATGAATCGAACTTATGCCGAAACGCCCAGCCGAAAACCCTGAACAATCTGACGACTTCGTCAGCAAGTCCCAAAAAAAACGCGACATGGCAGAACGCCAGGAGCTAGGGACTCAACTTGTCAATTTGACCGACAGCCAGTTAGCAAAAATGCCACTGGACGATGAGCTGCGCGATGCCGTTTTACTTGCCCGTAAAATTCGTAACAAGCACGAAGGCTACCGACGCCAGCTTCAATTTATTGGCAAGCTCATGCGCTTACGTGATATAGCGCCTATTGAGCAAGCCTTAAATAATTTAAAAAATGCGCATCAGCAGCAAACATCCATTTTTCACGAGATTGAAACAACTCGCGATAAACTGCTGCATGAAGGCGACGATGCTCTACAAGAATTCATTGAAGAGCACCCAGATGCTGACCGCCAAAAATTGCGTCAGCTTATTCGTCTTGCCGAAAAACAGCGGGCCGAACAAAAACCACCGGTTGCTGCCCGCCAGCTGTTTGTTTATTTACGTGAACTGCTCGGTTAATACTGGGCAACTCACTTATTCGGTACCGCCAACTGTCATTGAATCCAGTTTCAGCGTCGGTTGCCCAACACCTACGGGTAAACTCTGCCCGTCTTTACCACAAACACCGACACCTTCGTCCAGCGACAGGTCGTTACCCACCATAGACACCTGAGCCATAGCTTCTGGTCCGTTCCCAATAAGCGTTGCACCTTTTATCGGTGTGGTAATTTTACCGTCTTCAATTAAATAGGCTTCAGATGCCGAAAACACAAACTGTCCGGAAGTGATATCGACCTGACCACCGGCAAACTGCGGCGCGTAGATACCCTTTTTCACACTACCAATAATCTCTTCCGGGCTGCTTTCTCCGGCTAACATATAGGTATTGGTCATTCGCGGCATAGGTAAGTGAGCGAAGCTTTCACGGCGCCCATTTCCGGTCGTTGCCTGACCCATTAAACGCGCATTCATTTTGTCCTGCATGTAGCCACGCAGTATGCCGTTTTCTATTAATACGTTGTAACCACTGGGTGTGCCTTCGTCATCGATACTCATTGAACCTCGACGATCACTCAGGGTGCCGTCATCAACAATAGTACAAAGCGGTGAAGCCACTTGTTCGCCAATTTTACCGGAATAAGCAGACGAGCCTTTACGGTTAAAGTCGCCTTCCAGACCGTGTCCGACCGCCTCGTGCAGCAGCACCCCCGGCCAGCCAGAGCCCAGTACCACAGGCATATTACCTGCTGGTGCAGGTTTCGCTTCTAAATTCACTAAGCCCTGACGTACGGCTTCTTCCGCAAAACGCTGCCAACGGGCATTGCCGGACGCTTCATCAAGGAAAAATTCATATCCTACACGCGCCCCACCACCGGCACTGCCGCGCTCGCGGCGACCGTTTTGCTCGGTAATAACAGAACAGTTCAGACGAATTAGGGGGCGCTTATCGGTGGCCAAAGTGCCGTCTGTCGCAGCCACTAAAACTTCGTCGTAACTGCCACTCAGACTCACCACCACCTGGCTTACACGTGAGTCCTGTGCCCGCGCATGCGCATCGACTTTTTTCAGCAACTCAATTTTTTCGTCTTCAGATAAGGTATCCAGCGGATTCAGCGCTTCATAGCGCGACTTAGCCTGCACCGACTTCAGGGCTTCAACCTTTTTACTTTGGCCCTGACGCGCTATGCCGCGGGCCGCTTCACTGGTGCGCTGCAACGCATTCAACGTAATTTCATCGGCATAAGCAAAGCCGGTTTTCTCGCCCTGAACAGCGCGCACACCCATACCCGTTTCAATATGAAACGCGCCGTCTTTAATGATGCCATCTTCCAGCACCCACGACTCGTTGACACTGTGTTGTAAATAGATATCGGCAAAATCAATATCACCGCTGTACAGCGTGGATAAGGCCTTGCTTATGTCGTCTTGTGACAATTCGTAGTCAGTTAGTGTCATGTCTTTTGTACTACCTCAAATTGATTTTGTTGCGCCACCGGCATTTGTTTTCGTATGGGTTCAATATCCGCTACATCAACGCTGACAGAAACAACACCTTCACCCAGTTCCTGTTCTGCCAGTATTTCACCCCAGGGGCTGACAATAATTGAATGGCCGAACGTTTCACGACCATTTGCATGCTCCCCCACCTGACCCGGTGCCACGATAAAAACCTGTTGCTCAATGGCACGGGCGCGAACCAATGCATGCCAGTGAGCTTTTCCGGTAACCTGAGTAAATGCAGAGGGTAAAACAATGATTTGAGAGCCAGCCTGACGCAATGCGCTGAATAACTCTGGAAAGCGCAGATCATAACATACTGCCATGCCAACCACACCAAAGTCCGTTGCTGTCGTTACCACGTTACTGCCCGGCTGCGTCCACTTAGACTCACGGTACTCTTTGGTATTATCCGCCACATCAACATCAAACAAATGAATTTTGTCATAACGATTGAGAATGCCGCCATCGGGGCCGAAAAGAATGGATGCCGCAGAGAATCGTTCACCGGCGTCTATTGGCAGCGTACCGCCCACCAGATAAACCTCATGCTTTTTCGCTAAGGCGGCTAGCTGCTTCTGTACCTCTCCATCCTTGTAGGTTTCGGCCATCGCCAACTGAGCGCGGTCACCGGCACCGAAGCAGCTAAAGGCTTCAGGCAGCACCACCAGTTGCGGGCGTGTGGCAGGGAGTTGTTCCAGCAGTTTAGCAACAATGGCTAAATTATCTTGCGGGTCCGGACGACTGCTCATTTGCAGCGCCGTCAGTTGAACTTGTGTCATCGTCTGCCTCTGAATCGGTTGAGTTCTCTTCCAATTCTGGCAAATCAACCGGGCGGCTGTCACGTTCTATTTCTTCAACCACCGGTTCCTCAATAGTACCGGTGACCTGATAACGCAGACGCGAAATCACTTTTGCATCGTGCAGTACTTTGTCGATGAACAGCGCAGCCAGACCGCTGGGAGGGTTCACCATCCAGGCAAGAATAATTGGCAGGCTGGAGGTAACCTTCGGCGCATAAGTCAAATTATAATTCAGCTCGCCAGTTTTCATATCGGTCCAGCCGCGAATATCCATATCGCCAGCTGACCCTAGTAATCTTGCGTCGTTAGTATGAGCAACACCTTCGTCAATCTGGACACTACCGGTTAAGTCAGTAAAAAACATTCCCTGTGAAAAAATATCACGAAAATCTAAAGTCAGCTTTCGGAGGATACTGTCCAGGCTCAGCAGTGAAAAAATGCGCGCGCCGCCGTCACTCACTTCAGCGAGGTAGCCTTTTTCTAAATCCCAGGCGACTTCGCCATTTAACGAATTCCAGTCTGGTTGATACAAATGATCACGCCAGTTTAAATTAAAGTCGATAGCCGCAGCACTGTCTCTGACCGCCGTTTCCAGACCATAGTCACGTAATAAATCACCAAGGTCTCCAGCCTCCAAACGTCCGGAAAGCGCACTTAACGCTTGTTCGTCTGTGTAGCGCCAATAGCCCGTTAAAGCCAGCTCATCACCGCCTTTTTTAAGAGCCATTTTTTCTATACTGAAGCCATCTTCAAGCGGAGCAAGCACTAACTCAACTTCGCCTAATTCATGCTCGTCAATGCGACAACTGCGGCAGAAAAAGTTAAGTTTCGGAACTTTTTCAAGCCAGCCCCAGTCGGTCTTCCCGGTATTTTCCGGCAGCTCGACGTCGCTGCTTAACGCCAGGTAATCGGCTCTGACCGTTATTCCCTGCTGTACAAAGCTTTCCGGAATGGTCGCGCTTAGCACGGCGTTCTCAGCATCTACCCGCGCCTGCCAGACGGAGTCTTCCGGCCATACCTGAATGTCCGCCTGATCAAACTTCTGTCGTCCCCACTGTAGCTGAGGCGTTTCGATACGAATTGAATCGGGCAGCCACCCTTCGCCACGACCACCTTCAGCATCAACGTTTGAGTCCCCGGACAGTGCGTAAAGTACTGAGTACCATTGGCCTATATCGGCGTGTGGGAGCTGTGCGTTTATCGCGAACCCATTGGCCAGTTCGTTCGCAGAGTTGACCTCTCCAATATTCAGCCGTGCCTGTTGCCAGCCTCCGCTGCCTGGCTGCCAGCGGCTATCCCAGTTAAGACGCTGATCGATATTTGCCTGTAAACGCAGCTCATCTCCAGTACCATTAAGCTGAACAGCCAATTGCCAGTTATCACCAAAATCTTTTTGCAACGGCGCTGGCAGCGAGGTCTCAAGACCAGTCAAGTCAAACTGCGACTCCAGCACGACGCCGACATCGTCGTCGTTGAACGTTAACTCTAGATTAGCTTCGCCATTTACCGCACCGTAAAAAAACGGTTTCCACTGCGAATAAGGCAATTGCTTAAATAAAGGCTCGCTCTGCCAGTCCAGAGTTGTATTCACATTCAGTGAATAATCCTCGCCGTTAAGCCCTCCCGATACGTCGGTTGGTATCGGCATACCGTACCAGTTCAGACGCAGCCCTTCGGTACGTATCTTGCTGTTGTCAATTTTCAGAAGGCCCTCAGAAACCGTAAAATCTTGTTGTATCGCCTCGATATTGAGAGACACCCCGGCTAACGGCGCCTCGACAACAACATCAACATCTCGCGAGTCGTTTAGCGGTATATCCAACTGCAAAGAACCAGAAACCTTTCCGCTCGGATTAATTTGCATGAGCGTTTCGGTTACGCTGTCCAGCGGCGACTGCTCAAACACTGGTAACAACGACTCACCCTTTGCACTAACACCACCCTGAATTTGCAACCCCTGAGAAGCATCGGTTAAATCCTTAATCTGCGCATCAACCCAGGTTACCTGCACATCTTCTATATGCCCTGAATCTGTCGACATGAACAAGCTTCTGTTATAAAAATCGAGCTTTACCGGAGCATCGGCTAACGGCGGCCAGTCTGGCTGAAACCGGTAGGTTAAATTATCGAACTCTACCCGCGCATTGAAGACACCTCGGTTATCCTCACCCGGAAACTGCGTGACAGGTCCGCACCACAGTAACTCCATACCACGAGTCTGACCGGAAACTAAGGCTGTGGAAAGGTAGTCTTTTACTCCCTGCCCCATAATTGATGGCAGTAGCTTACGGGCCGTATCGACAGAAAAGCCCTGGGCGGTAGAAAGCAATAAATCAATTTGTGGTGTTGTTTCGCTGTCGCCGGACAAACCGCCACTACCGGTAAGATTAAAGTCGTCTCGCTGGAGTTGTAGCTGTTCTAAATTCACCCGCCAGTTGTCCGCTTGTAGCAACCAGGACCCCGATAAATTAAGCGTATCAATATCCCACGCTTGCTTGCTGGAAAGACTATTACCGGTAAAGAGAACATTGTCGCCTTCTACTTGCCATGCACCATGATTCGACAAGCTACTGATATTGACATCCAGACCATTAAAGCCCGGCCAGCGCGCATTCCCGTCCGCCGATAAGTTTTGGCTTTTTACTGACCATTGCTGGCCGGAGACAGGGTGCAGGCGATAGCGCAAGCTCGCTTTACCCTGTAAGCCCAGACTTCTTACCGACTCAGCTGTTTTATTAAACGGCAGCAGAGGCAGTAATGCGGCAATCTCATCAATCGCGATATCATTCACACTGATATCATGGGTGTCATCGAGTTGCTGCCAGGCAATACGCGGTAACTCCAGTTGACCTACTGAGGTATTCACCGTCATTGGTAAACTGTTGAGCAACCAGCCGTTTTCTTCCGGCCTCAGAACAATTTCACCTTCAGGTAACTGCAACCAGTTGAGTTCTTCTGAATGACTGTCTAACCAGGTAACGCGGTTGTCTCTTAACTTGACTAAACCTTCAAATAACTGGCCATTCCGAACATCAAGCCAACCGGTAAAGTTTACGTTTGAAGCTTGTACGTCAATCTCGCCCAGTTGCTCCTCAAGCCAGGGACTGATATCTACGTTCTGCGAATTGACATAAAACTGACCGTTAAATTCCGCCCAACGGTCGCCGCGCAAGTCGATAATGAAATCGAGACTGTTGGTCGCAAAATCCTCCATCCGGAATTGGCCAATCCCCTGGTGCTTTTTGCCTTCATTGCTCCACGACAGTCGGTCAATATCAATTTCTCGCGTTACGTCACGCAAGTTTGTCAGTAACAACTCACTATTATTCAGAGAAAACTTCTCTAATTGCTGCAGGAATAAGCGGTTTACGTAATCTAAATCTAATTTTTCAGCTTCGCTAGCTACCGAGAATTTGCGTATATCTACCGCTATGCGGGCGTCATTAAGAATAAACTGCTGCGCTATGAGCTGTTGATCCCTTAAGGTTTTCCAGAAGTCGAGCACTACATGAACCTTGCCAATGCGCACCTGCACAGGCGACTGCTCACGTTCCATCAAAACTAAATTATCCAGCACAATCGAAGGGCCTTCCCGGGTCCAGGCCATCGATAATTCGCTAATGCTCACGGGTTGCTGAAAACGGGCTTCCAGCTGTTGCTCAAGTGGCTCGGTCAAATCGGGCAGGTATGGCAGACTGTAACGCAATAAACTCAGGCCGACAGCAACCAGCACCAGCACAATAGCCAGCGTTAGCCAGAGTTTGTTCAAAATCCACGACAGAATCCGCATGCGTCTTACATCATTACTACGTCGAATTGTTCCTGATTATACAGAGGTTCGGTTTGTATTTTTATTTGACGCGAAACAAACAGTTCAAGTTCAGCCAGCGCATGAGATTCTTCATTAAGTAAAGCTTCACTTACCTTCGCGGATGCATAAACAACGAACTTATCAGCTTCATAAGCTTTATGAACCCGGACAATTTCACGCATAATTTCATAGCAGACGGTTTCAACCGTTTTCATACTGCCTCGCCCCAGACAAACCGGGCACTCCGAGCACAAAACATGCTCCAGGCTCTCTCTGGTGCGCTTCCGGGTCATTTCTACTAACCCAAGCGAGGTAAAACCATTAATGGTTGTTTTTGCGCGGTCTTTGCCTAACGCGTGTTCAAGGCTGTGCAATACCCGTCGCTTATGCTCCTCGTTCTTCATATCGATAAAGTCGATAATGATGATGCCACCAAGATTGCGTAACCGTAACTGGCGGGCTATCGACTGCGTGGCTTCGATATTGGTGTTAAATATGGTTTCTTCCAGATTACGATGACCCACAAACGCACCGGTGTTGATATCGACCGTGGTCATCGCTTCGGTCTGATCAATAATCAGTGAGCCACCGGATTTCAAGTCAACCCGACGATCCAGTGCTCGCTGCATTTCATTTTCAACATCAAACAAGTCGAAAATAGGCCGGTCACCGGTGTAATACTCAAGTACTTTCGTTAATTCGGGAATAAAGTCCTGAGTAAAGACTTTGAGCGTATCGAAGGTAACTTTGGAGTCAACCCGAATGCGCTCTATTTCTTCACCGACAAAGTCACGCAAGACACGACAGGAAAGATTCAAATCTTCGTACAACATACCCGCTTTGCGTTGAGATTTTTTTCGCGTTTTTATTTTCTCCCACAGCCGGAAAAGAAAGTCAGCATCGCCTCGCAGCGACTGCTCTGAAGCACCTTCTGCCGCCGTGCGAACAATGAATTTCCCGTCGCTTTTACTGACCTCTTCTGCCAGCTGCCGTAAGCGCTCGCGTTCCTCGCCTTCTTCAATACGCTGAGAGACGCCAACATGGTCGCTCTTAGGCATAAAGACCAGGTACCGCGACGGTAGGGTAATGTCAGTGGTTAAACGCGCTCCTTTGGTTCCGAGAGGGTCTTTAACCACTTGCACCATAATATGCTGCCCCTGATGCACTAATTCGGTAATGCTTTGCTGTGTTTTTTCGTCAGGCCGCGGTAAATCATCACCGTCCACCTGAACAACAATATCCGAGGCATGCAAAAAAGCCGCTTTATCGAGGCCAATATCAATAAACGCCGCCTGCATTCCCGGCAACACCCGTGATACCTTGCCCATGTAAATGTTGCCAACTAAGCCACGTTTTGCCTGGCGTTCAATGTGGACTTCCTGCAGGATGCCATTTTCAACAAGCACAACACGAGTCTCTGTGGGGGTCACATTCATTAGGACTTCAACGCTCATCGACTTCACCTGTCATTTCAAACATCCGCAACAACTGTTCAGTTTCATATAAAGGTAAGCCAACAACAGCAAAGTAGCTACCTTCAATACGTTTTACAAATTTCCCGCCATAGCCCTGAATACCATAGCCAGCCGCTTTATCATGAGGCTCACCGGTTGCCCAGTAGGCGTCTGTCTCTTCCTGGCTCAGCGCAGCGAACTCCACTTGCGTTGTTACTAAAGCCGTCTCGCTGGCAACCACGCTATGCCCATTCCAGCGACAAACACTCACTGATGTCAGAACCTCATGTGTCTGACCAGAAAGTTGTTTCATCATTTGACTGAAATGTTCATAACTTTCTGGTTTTTCCATCACCTGTCCCTGAAAACTTATCAGCGTATCAGAGCCTATCACCAGACAGGGAGTCTCCTGTCGTTGTGCCACTGCCTGAGCCTTTTCTTCAGCCAGACGAGTCACATAATCATTGGCATTCTCATTAGCCTCTCGTAGTTCCTGAATTTCCGGAACGTCACAATCGAAAGGACGATGCAATAGCGTTAACAGTTCTCGCCGACGGGGAGAAGAGGAAGCGAGTAGCAGGCGCATTAAGCAACTCCGAATTGACGACGGACTTTTCTCAGTAACGGAAACACCCATAACCAAAAAACAGCTGAGGTGAGCACTGGCCAGAAGTAAGAGAACGTAAATTCAGCGTCGTGCAAAAACACATTGGCTTCAAACACAACAAAGCGCTTAATAAAAATCAGTACGGCAATAACCAGCGCTTGCTGTATTAAGGCAAAATTACGAATACGCTGAAAATGACGTGCCGCAAAATAAGTAACAACAACCATACCTAAAGCATGCACGCCGACAATAGACCCCAGCAATATATCGCTCAGCACGCCGAGTACCAAAGCGGTTCCCATGTTTACCCGGTGCGGCAAGGCTATTATCCAGTACAGCATAACCAAGGTTGGCCAGTCAGGCCGAAAGGTATCGAACGCGGCAGGCATTGGCATGACCATAAAAGTCAGCGCAATAACGTAGGTGATCAACAACGTAATGAAGCCGGGTTTTATCACAATTATTCCTCGTCCTCATCAAAAATGGGCTGCTGCTCGCCGTCGCTTGGCCACAACAATAAAACGTTACGTACGCGGTCAAGCGCGCTGACGGGATCCGCTATCACTTTAGCAAAAGGGAGAGACTCATCCCTGACAATTTTTCGAATTGTTGCCACCGGATAGCCCTCAGGAAATATTCCCCCTAACCCCGAAGACATGAGAAGGTCCCCTTCTTTCAGCTCAGTGCTGTGCGGAATAAACATCAACTCAAGACGACCGATATCGCCTGTTCCCTGCGCCAATATGCGAATATCGCTGCGTTCTGAGCGCAAGGATATCGCATGACTCTGGTCCGAGAGTAACAAAACACGAGCGGTATTACCGCCTACGTCCTGCACCTGTCCAATAATGCCATGGCTGTCGAGTACGGGCTGACCTTCGTAGACTCCATTAAGCGTACCTTTGTTAATAACCAACTGCTGTGAAAACGGCTCGGAGGCAACGGCGATGACCTCGGCAACCATACGCCGGGCTGAATCGCGGGCGTCTGAACCAAGAAGTTCACGTAGTCGTTTATTCTCGTTCTGAAGAAAGCGGAGCTGCTGTTGCTCACCCTGTAACTCCAGAATAATCCGCTTAAGCTGCTTATTTTCATCACTTAACTGCGACGTGGTTTTTAACGATTCGGAGACACCGTCCAGCAACTGTTCTGGCAAAATAGCCAAATACTGAACCGGAGCCACCAACGAATTCAAAAATAACCGAACCGGCTTCATTGCCTGAAGCCGGTGGTCAATAAAGATCAGCAGAAACGAACAGGCTAGTGCGAGCACTAGCCTGGAGAGTAAGGATGGACCGCGGGCAAACAGCGTCTTCATGAATTACTCATAACTGAATAAATCACCACCATGCATATCAATCATTTCCAGCGCTTTACCACCGCCTCGTGCAACACAGGTTAGCGGATCATCAGCAATAATAACCGGGATGCCTGTTTCTTCCAGAAGCAAGCGGTCAATGTCTTTCAATAACGCACCACCACCGGTAAGAACCATGCCTCGCTCGGAAATGTCCGATGCAAGCTCAGGTGGAGATTGCTCCAGCGCAACCATAACGGCACTGACAATCCCCATTAAAGGTTCCTGCAAAGCTTCCAGGATTTCATTACTGTTAAGAGTAAAGGAACGCGGAACTCCTTCAGCAAGATTACGGCCACGAACTTCGATTTCTTTCAGTTCTTCGCCCGGGAAAGCTGAACCAATTTCGTGCTTAATACGCTCTGCTGTCGCATCGCCTATCAATGCACCAAAATTACGGCGAACATAACTAATAATTGCTTCGTCAAATTTATCGCCACCAATACGAACCGATGATGAATAAACCACACCGTTTAAGGAAATAATGGCAACTTCAGTTGTACCACCACCAATATCGACCACCATAGAGCCTGTAGCTTCAGACACCGGTAAGCCTGCACCAATAGCGGCAGCCATAGGCTCATCAATTAAGTAAACCTCGCGCGCACCGGCACCCAGTGCAGATTCGCGAATAGCACGACGTTCTACCTGGGTTGAACCGCATGGAACACAGACTAAAACTCTTGGGCTTGGCCGGAAATAATGACTATCGTGCACCTGCTTGATGAAAAACTGGAGCATTTTCTCGCACACATAAAAGTCTGCAATAACACCGTCTTTCATAGGACGAATGGCACGAATGTTACCTGGTGTACGACCCAGCATTTG
Source organism: Idiomarina sp. PL1-037 (assembly GCF_034422975.1). NCBI lineage: Bacteria > Pseudomonadati > Pseudomonadota > Gammaproteobacteria > Alteromonadales > Idiomarinaceae > Idiomarina > Idiomarina sp. PL1-037. Next base: position 425,351 of record NZ_CP139873.1, on the reverse strand, counting down.
CTTTGCTGCTGCACCAACGGCGGCGATAGATTTTGGCCCACCTGAACGTTCCTGACGAATGGCAACAACAGACGGCTCGTTCAGAACGATGCCTTCATCTTTGACGTAGATAAGCGTGTTCGCTGTTCCAAGGTCAATAGAAAGATCGTTTGAAAAAAGGCCGCGAATTTTTTTAAACATGAAGCGGTATATCCCTACTTATAAGCTAACAGAGTGACAGCAAAGAGCTCAGTAATACTCACTGAGCTCTTACAACACGGAATCCAATGTAGTTGGAGTTAAAATCTGACGGAAGTTCCATTTTTGTAGAAACTCTTGCCAAACTTGGCGTAAAGTTCCAGGCACCGCCCTTCACTACCACACCGTCATCGGTTTTAGCCCACTCCCAGACATTACCGACAGTATCGTATAATCCCCAGGGGTTACGATGAAAGCTCGCGACTGGAGCAGGGCGTATATTTGACCAATCTGTACCACAGTTACGACAGTTTGCTTTGCCATAACCGACATCATTTCCCCACCAGAAATCGGTTTCCGAACCGGCGCGTGCCGCGTATTCCCATTCTGCTTCAGTAGGAAGACTGTATTCAAATCCACTTTTCTGTGTAAGCCACTCAGCGTAGGCTTGTGCATCGTTAAAGCTGACGCAAACCACTGGTGAGCTTTGTGACTGTTTAAACCCAGGATTTTTCCACGTAAGTTTTTCGTTAAACTGCGGACGACCATTGCTCAGGCTTGCGCAAGTACCGTTTTTTTCAGCTTCGGTGACATAGGCCGTATCTTCCACAAAGTTACCAAATTGCTCAACCGTAATCTCAGTGTCAGAAATACCCAATGCGGTCGGAATTTCACGCGTTTCGGCCGGACGTTCGTTCGGTAAACCATTGCCGACCAAGTCGCCCATTTTAAATTTACCCGCGGGAACAACAACCAGTTCAGGACCACGAACATCGCGATACAGAATGTCCTGAATTTTTTCGCCACGAGTAAAGGAGTAATCAGATTTCTCTAATTCAGCACGAATAGCGGTAGCGTCTTTCAGTAAAATTTTCTCCGCGTAGGCAGAGTAACCATACTTAAGAATTTCAACCTGATGTTCACCGCCGGGCAACATTACTTCCAACGGCGTGGAACCATAGCTTACACCATCGATAACAACTTCATCATCATACACGTTAGAGCGTATGGTTAACGGGTGCATGACGGAGCTATCAACCGTTTCCTCATCACCCGCTTGCAGCTCCCCCGGCCGTTGCTCCGACGCACAATATCGCATATCAACGTTCAATAGCGTACAAGCCTGACTTTGGGGTAACTGACCACGCAGTTCAACCGCCAGTTTTACGCCGTAGTTACCTGCACCACTAAAGCCATTACTGACCGTTTTAGAACCTAAAATTTGTACATTCGGACTGGCTTTTTCAATGTTTTCGCGAGCGAGAGAGGCTTCACTTAAACCATCCAGAATGGTATCAAGATATTGTTTCGATGCTTTTTGCTTAGCCATGAGCTTGCCGCGATTTTCACACTGCCCCAGTGTTTCCTGGCGGTCACAGCTAATTGACTGACTCACTTCAAGTTCGCCAGTACGGTTAAACTCACTTTCTAAGCGATCGACACGAGCTAAATTGCGTTGCTCTTTAAGCGTTTCAATTTCATTAATAAGACTGTGTTTGCTTACACGCGCTTCTTCTACTTCGCGTGCTTTTTCATTAACCAGACTCACTTGCTGCTTAATGTCTGCTTTATTCTGTTGATGGGCCATAACGGCTTGCTTGTACGCTTCTTGGGCGCCAGCAATGTCGATTGTTGGGTCTTCCACCAAACGTTGGTAGCGGTCATTCATTTCCGCCAATGCTGATTCACGTTTCGCTTCCAGTTCGCTGTTGCGCTCACGCAAGTTTTGAAGCTTTTCCCGCAGGTTCCGCTCTTCTTGCTGAAGCGTGTTTACAGTACCAGAAAAGTTTTCAAAATCGCTCTCTAGAGTCGAAATTTGGTTAGCAATTTCTTCGACAGTCATCTCCTGCTGAGCAAGAGCCGTCGAGGCGAATGTCAATGTAGAGGCCATTACCAAGGCCAGTCGAGCCAATCGCATCATGTTTCCATTCCAAGCTTGAAAAAATAACAAAGCGGCGTAAAAGCCAAAGCTGTAGTCGCACTATCGTTATTGTAATAATTATGAGCGTTCGTCAACGCCCGCATTTTTCGTTTAAACTCTGCTTTATGCTATTTGCTTGTTAACAAAAGAGCAAGAGGCATTGTCATCGAATTGTCGATTAATCGTTATAATTCGTTCTACCAACCGACTTCCTGCCAGTAAATTTGGCGGTCGCTGCCGCGATAGATACCAATTAATGCTTCTGCTTGAGGATCATCATCTAAGTAACCATTGCCCACCCAGTCAAACCGTAAATAATCTTTAGCCCCTAAGTCATAATTAAAAATAAACTTTGACTGCTCTGTTAACTTTGTCCAACGAATAAGTTCTTCTGTTGAAAATACACTACCTAAAGGCAGTAATTGACCTTTTTTTAGTGTTTTTGAGTCAGGAATATCTGCCAACTCAGGGTTCGTATCTATAGTATTACCGTCCAGATCGGTAGCACTGAGCAAACTCACGGCATCACTGCGAAATTCGAAACAGTTATCCCAATCATTTGCAACAAATGATGCTCCGTTCCAGTATTCAACCACGGCCTCAACAGGCAAGGGATCTGTAGAACCACCGTAAATATTCTGCAAGCGTAAGCGGCCAAACCGAAGTTCTGCTTCATCAAATAAGACATAAGTGAAGCCTCCACTGCTGAGAGTGCCTCCTTCTATTGTTGAGTAATAATTATTACCCTCGCCATCGTTAATTTGAATGCCAAGCTGATAATCTTCTATCGGACCTTCAAAGTTATAAGGTTCGCTTTCGTCGTAGTTCTCTGCTCTTGGATAGGTAATAAAAGCATTATTTAAGCTACCAACCCCTTCTGTCCAATCCATCGTAAAATATGACGCGGCACTTTTTTGCGGCTGCTCGCCAACAAGCGTTTTTGTTAAATCCCCGAAACCTTTATATAGAAGCGTAACTTCATCAGGAGCTCGAACAGCTTCATAATTTTGGGTGATATCTCCATTTACATTTAGCGCTTCAAAATAAACCGTATTAGCTAATTCTTGCGGCTCTCCAATGTAAAAAAACGGCTGTCCACTCCCTCTGTTACAAATATTTGCAAACTCATTCGCATACATAACAAAACGAGCGGGTATAAAACGACCGATAGTCTTTGTGCCTGTAAAGTTACCCGGTGAGGCATGGTATTCAGGGAAGTATTTCTTACCTTTTACCTCTGCTACGATATTTACGGTACCAACTTCAGAATAGGTCACCGAATTAGAGCTATAATGTGGGTCAGAAACATCATCTGATCTACTAAATGTTGACTCTCCCTCCAATTCACCCAAAACGGCATCGCTTGTTGAGTGCGCATTTTCTTGTAGCTCTAACTCATAAGGCGCGCCAAAGTTTGGAGTTACTTTTCCGTTGGCATTAAGCGGTTCTAAATTTACCTTAAAAGCTTCTCCAGCTTTAGCTAAAACGCCATTTTGATATTCTATTCCGTCATCATCATTAGCAATAATAGGAGTAATTTCGATATCGTTTGGGGTCCAAACGAAGGGTGCAGACGTTCCCTTCAGTGTAGCTCCATTAGCATATTCAGCGCTTGCTGTCAGTGAAACGGCCCCCGCATCACCGTACGTCATGAAGAAGCCAGCTTCTGAACTTTCGAAATTTATCGGGACTGAAGTTAAATTATTTTTAACCTGCGTATAACCATTATCACTATCGTCTTTAATAAAAAAGCCGAGGTTGGGATCGTTGGCCGACGGGCAACTGGTGGGATTTACACACTGAAATTTAAGCCCGACATTCAATAGACTTTCAGTAAAATCTGAACAAGTTAGTGCGTTATCATCTGTCCGCACCGCACGTAAGAACACTTTTTGTTTATTAGGTTCTTTTGAATAATCTATTCCTGATATTTTACGACTAATCTCATTCAGCCCTTCACTGGAAGCCGGATCGCTAAAAATAAAACCGGCCTGTGTAAGTTCTATTTCACAATTTGTGGTCTCTACGCCATCGACAAAGCAACGCGTGGGGGCATCCAACGTTTTATCGGTCAGTACCACCGAGTAGGCACCCGCTGCATCTTTTACTATTGTCGTTTTGGCCGCTCCCCCTAGATCTAATGATTTAGCTGACCAGTCTGCAGTCTTTGACTCCGCTCCACCTTGCTGCAGTTCAAACGTTACATTGGCAGATTGTTGATAAATGTCGTCACAGTTATTATCAACACAGGCTACACCGGTAACCGTTGCTCCCGCGCACGAAACTACACTCCCTGGAAAGTCTAATCGATAATGGTTTACTGATTCTGATGAGGTACCATCACCACTACATACCTGAAATAAATCAAATTCATGAATATTGGTAGAGCCACCCGTACTGCCGGCAAAGCTGATATAGAATTGATTGGGAATTGCCGGCTGCAAATTTGAAATATCATTATTTTGGTACAATGAAATATAGTTATTACCCTGACCCGAGATGTCTCTCAACACTTCGACACTAACGGCGCTCGTGTCGGTATTATCGACCACAACTTTATATAAATGGCCTGGTTCAGGTCTATTGGCGGACGCATCGTCGATACCCGGACTCAATGTTCCAGAAGTGTCAATATACTGATACTCTTGACGGCCTGCTACCGCATCTTCGGCACCTCTCAAGGTTACGCTGTCTGGTGTACGCCCAATCCCGCCATTTCTGTCTTCGGTTGCATTTGCAAAATTGCCATAAGCATCAAAACCAATACCTAACCAACCACCATCGAAGCCAGGGTTACCATTGGAATTGGCATAACCTAATGAACCACCAAATTGGCCAGCATTAGCGGGGACTTTATCCGACAAGACCAACGCAATACCGTCCGCACCACTCCCATCATAAGCGTATAACCTGAAGGTTACTTCAACCCTACTCCCAGCGGCTGCCACCGGCTGCTTTAAGGTAATTGCCGTGGTTTGATTCTGCGCGTTCTCTGTTAACCTTAAGCGCGGTGAAGGGCTGCCAGAATTAATTATTCCTGGTACCGTATCACCACTTTCGATAACGTCCCAATCATCCGAAAATGATGTTTCATCCAGATCAGGTGCAAAGCACACTTGTCCTAATGTTTCACATAGTGAGGTTTGCTGAGCAACCGCCAGTAATTGACTGTCTGTCAGTGATTCATTGAAAACCGATAGTTCATCCATATCACCATCGAAATATCGAGTCTGATTAAAGTCATTACCAAGAATGAAGGGGCGGTCGTTGGTTGTTAATCCTCCGCCGTAGTTTTCCGTGGTCTTTGAAACCGTATTAAACTCATCATCAATTATTGTAATGCTTTGTTCGCCATCTTTATAGCGAATAGCGACGTACTGCCATACTCCTAAGGAAACCGCTGTAGAACTATTGAACTGTCGAATACCGCCAGATTCAGTATTCCACCACCAGTTAATAATCCCATCGTCACGAACATGAAACTCATAATTCGTATCTTTCGAAACAATCGTCATCAGGCTTGAGGAAGGGTTGAAGGTTGTAGGCTTAACCCAAACCCCCACGGTAAATTCTTCTCCCGTACCAAAATCGAGTTGGTCGTTTAAACCATTAGCGTCGTCATCAATTTGTATCGACTGACTTTGAGTGTAATCGAATTCGCCATAGCCACAGGTTCCCTCACCACTGAAATCCGTGGGTATTGCGGGAGTGTTATTGCTCCAGGCTACGCTGCTGGTTCCGTCAAACTCATTTCCGGAACTGTCAATGATCTGGCCCGGTGCGTTATTCCAAGGACCATCGTTCAGCTTCCAGTTGAGTAGCGAGGACAGTGGTTGAGGCGACGCAGCAGAACAAAATTGACCGCCATTCAAGGGAAACTCGGGAGCAACGTACGTTAAACTAGGTGGTGTCGGGCTGCCAAAACCACTTAAATAAAAACTTCCTGTGCTTACACTTATCGCACCTTCTATCTCTATTTGGTTATTCCCATTAGCTCCCCGCTGAATAAACAAAGTCCCGCCAACGTAGATGTAACCCTTAATAGTTACATTCCTCTCAATCGTCAAATCTCCCGTAACGACTAAAATAAATTCATCCGGAGTACCATCTATATTGATTTGTCGCTCCTCTTGGATGGTTAAATCCCCGTCAATATACACTCTCGATGTTGGGCCATTAGTATCATAATTTGCACCAACGTCAGTAAAGCCTCCAAATGGAGCTACACGAAGGTAGTCAATGGGTTGAAGTTGTTTTGGTAAGGGGTTTTGATTTTCTTTTTCCGGTAACTCGATGGGCTTGGGTGCTGAATTACCAGAATAAACTGACGCCTTAGGCCAAACATCTTTGCACTGAACAGCGCCGTTGTTACTTTGCGCATACAAAGACATTGGCGTTATTACAAGGAATAGAGCCAGAAACAAATAACGCCTCATTCCACCGTCCTCGTTTCGATCGCCACTTTGCGAGTGGTGATGGTATTTCCGGCTTCGCAGGTTCCTGTGGACTCAAGCCTATAATGCGTATCACCGCCAGAGTAATTGAATGAGTCGCAAACAACGTCGGAACGGCATTGGGATAGCCCACCGCCGCTGTAATTAACTGTGGTACTATTCACCTCCGAGCAGTCGGCGATATTATTGTTCAAAGGAAATAATTCGCTCATTGCGACTTGCAAACCACTTTGTGCCGCCATAAATGCTCGGTTACCATAAACCTCAACAACGGTTGAGTCAGAACTTGTACGGACTAACTGAGAGAGAACGCTGACTAACAACCCCAAAACAACGATCACGAAGATAGCAACAACTAATGCGCTACCTCGTTGACGGTGTGTTGAATAAAAACCATTAAGGTGCATTGGGAATATGAATCTCTTGGTTGAAGAAAAGCCGTTCACCAACAGCCGTTTCATACTCTAAGAATACGTGTATGACGTTATTTCGCAACAGCGTAGCATTCTCAACTTCGAAGGGAACCTTTGTGCCGGCGGACGTTAAGTTGATAACCCTCTCGCCGATGAGCTCGTTCGCCGAAGCTATTGGAGTCTGATTCCAGCCGTAATCGCTGTAACGCTTTATTTTACCATCCATTTGAACACAAAAACTTACGGGTGATCGGCCAACATAAAGACGCTGACGTGACGACTCTTCCGCAAAATAAAAACCGGATTCTAAAGCCACTGTAGTCTGTTGGCCAGTGCGACTTTGATTACTGTCTACCCGACTCCAGCGGCGTTCGCCGTCAGGTTTGTCCGGGTAAATAAAATCCGGACGGGTCGCGTAGATAAATAGTCGGTCGTTGTTTAACGATCCTGAATTGATACTAGTCCAGCCGGTCGCCATAGTGACTAACTCTAACGACTCAGGGGCGGAGCTGGTGAATGGTGCATTATAATAAGTACCCGCCACTTTAATGGGAACAAACTCCAGGCACTCGCTACCATCCGCTAACGTCAGTACACGCGCGCTATTGGGTACCGAATTACGTAATTCTCGCGTGATTCGCTCGATGGTAAAGCGACTCTGGTCAAGCAGCTTTACCCGTTCAGCACCAGTCACGTACATTTCTGACCCCAGGCCAACAAAACGAAAGCTAAAAATAGAAACTATCGATAACAGCACAATAACGATGACAAGCTCAATGAGGGTAAAACCATTATTCCGCATTACCAGTTACCTCTGCGCCCTGAGAACTCAATACGCTGATCTTGAGGAGTAATGATGACAATATCGATACGTTTTACCTGATCATCTTCAGGTTCACTTATTCTGACTTCAGCACCAAAACCACTGTAATAATTGGTATCGATAGCGTTACCAAAAATGTTTTCTAAATCGCTGTTATTGATACCCAGACAGTTAAAGTCGTCCACATCATCAAAGTCTTCACGCGTTTCCGAGCCATTTGTATTGGGAAGTGGGTTACCTGGACCGGCACAGCTTGTTGCAGGTGTGGTACAGGGACCGCCGCCCTCCCCACAACGTACAAGTGCGCTGTTATTTTCATCAAACTTGCGTGCCATGATTTCATTCATCAAACTTTGGCCGAGTTCGGCTGCGCGGACTTGCTGCCAGGGGTCCACCGTTTGACGGAATAGTGGCCCCATTCCTGCTGTTACGACCGCTACGACAATAGCAATAACAACAATGCCGATGATGATTTCGATAAGAGTGAAGCCTTTTGATTGCTTAACACTCATTAATGTAACCCTCTTTATTTATGCAGAGATCACGACTTGTACCTGAGCCCTCGGTAAAGGTAATAGTGCATCCACCACTACATTGTTCGGTTGGTCTGCCTAAACCATCAAAACCAATAGTTGCAGGTAAAGAGCCGGAGAATGAAAAGGTAACATTGTCGGCATTACTTATCTGCCGATTGTTCTCTTCGATAAAAGGAGGAGCGCCGAGGGTATTTTCTGATACGACAGAGGAGTAATTACCCGTAGTATCCTGCATAGCTTGTAACTGAATGCCGCGCAAAATACTCATTGCTTGTTGCCGTAAAACTTGGCTTTTTGTACCCGAGTTATCAAAAAAGACGGGGCCGGCAGATACGGCGAGGATACCGATAATCACCAGTATAATGATGAGTTCAATAAGTGTGAAACCCCGGAGTTTCATCGGAAGCTCCTAGTTTGCAGGTACGCACAAACGCACGCACCTACAAAGAAAATAGACTTAACAGTCAGATGTATCTGTTGTAATTACCGGAGGAGTATTAGCGTCAGCTGCATCAGCGTAATTTACCTGACAAGTTCCAGCGCTAGTCAAATCCGTACCTGTATCGTCTACTGATTCAGCTGGGGCAATGTAAATAGTGGTTCCATCAACTGTATAAACCCAGTCTTGCCCAGCAAAGTCATCTGTTGAGGTTGTGTCATAGGCACTCAAATTCGCGGCAGTAGCAATTCCTGCCTGTGTGGCTGCTGGGTAACCATTCACGGTAGCTACACCATTAACCGGCACGGGAGTAGCCGAAGTACCATCCAAATCATCATCGATAGCTGCTCTTGCATAGACTGTTTGGGCAGCGCCCTGTAAAGCACCTTTCAAACCTTTAACTGTAGAAGTACGAGCATCACTAGAAAAATTAATAAACTGAGGCGCAGCGGTTACTGCTAAAATCCCCAAAACGACAATAACGATGATCAGTTCGATCAGGGTAAAACCTTTTTGATTACGCATAATTAATACTCTCAATGGTTGAAAAAATTACTGGTTGTTGCTGTGAATACTCACGCCGCCATTACGTGGATTATAAACGAAAGCATTGCCTACTGTCAGATAATCATCACCCGATGGCGCGTCTGCTTCATTTTTTATGGTGTTACCTAAATAATAAACACACATATCGTTACCTGCTGCGCTATCTTGTGTTACGTAAGTAAAATAGCGGGTTTCGTTCAGGTTATTAAAATTGGTTGTGACCGTTGGCGCGCCCTGCAAAATGGACTGCATAACACTGACGCAGTCCGTTGCTACTAAATTTTCGTCGTGCGCATTTGCATTGTCACCACTCACCGGGTATCCCGTGCTTCCATCAACGTATAACAGAATTTGGTCCATGGACACTTCTGCGCCGGCTCCCGTTCCGTTTGCCCCTTTCGGACGACCGCTAAGTTCCCATTCGCCGCGCACAATGCCAACTGCACTGGCAAAACCACCGGCAACCCCTTCCAGGGCAGCGTCTTCAGCATCCGATGACACATCGGTAAACCGCGGAATGGCGGCGGCTGCCAACAGGCCGAGAATGACGACAACAATAATCAGCTCAATGATGGTAAAACCCTGCTGTTTTTTGCTCATTTTAGCTCTCATACTAAAACTCCAATAGAATCCATCTTATGACATTTCCTTAACACTTAACACTGGGTTGCCGGGTTATTTCCGAACAACCTGACCCCGGTCACTTTTATAAGTAAACCAAGGGCTTTGGTTAATTCTGTAATGGCAATTCCCGTTTTCTAATTCTGTATCTAAAGCACTGCCCGGCACATTGCTGCCCAAGCGCTGCCACAGCTGCAAACACCCCGGTTCAACAGACGGCCAGCCTTGCTCATTCATTACGACAGTGGTTTGCTGCGCTTTACTTTCATAAAGCAAAGCAACGTCTTTTGGTTTACCGCGCCGCATCCACTCAGTTCTGGCCAGCCAAAGCGAGTCAATAAAACGCGAAACCGCAATATCTAACTCGGTCTGACGCCATTTCTGCGGCTCTTCAACCAGTACCATTTTGCCGGCCACTGCGCCAAGTACCAACAACAACAATACCACCAGAATATTCTGCAGCCGCTGAATACCCTTGCGCTCATCCGTTGCGGCTCTGGTCATTATCGTCCCTGATACGCACTCATCATGTCCCACATTGGGGTAAATATGCCCAGCGCGAGAATCAATACCATAACCGCCACAACGGCTATCATTAATGGCTCAATACGAGCGGTTAAGGTTTTGAGATCGTAGTCGGTTTCGCGTTCGTAATATTCGGCGACCTCTAACAGCAAAACATCAACCCGGCCGGTTTCTTCACCAACCGATATCATTTGCAAAATTAATGGCGTAAACAGGCCTGACTGACGGGCAACTCGCGACAAGTTTTCGCCTCGTTCAATGCCGCGGCGCATTTCAATAATACGTTTTTCCATCCAGGCGTTATCCACCGCTTCGGCAACCAAAGATAAAGCCTGTGTCAGTGGAACGCCGGCTCCTATCATGACCGAAAAGCTGCGGGCAAAACGACCTAGCATAGAACGCATTAAAATGGAGCCAATAATGGGTGTTTTCAACTTTAGGCTGTCCCACTTCAGTCTTCCGTTGTCTGTTGCTATGTAATACCGCAGACCAAAATAAGCCCCGACCATTGCAATCAACAACATATGCCAATAGGCGACGAAAAAATTAGACGAGCCCAACAAGGCGCGGGTTGCCCAGGGCAGTTCAACATTAAACCGGCTGAACATAGAAGCGAAAGTTGGAATAACAAAAATGTTCAGTACAAACATGGCAATGACGAGCGCAATAAGAACAAAGCTTGGGTAGCGGGTTGCGGCTTTTATTCGCTTTCTGGTGTCTTGTTCTTTCTCTAAATAAACCGACAGCTGCTGAAAGGATTCTTCCAGCTGCCCGGTATTTTCGCCCACATGCACAATAGCAATGACCAGCCTGGGGAAAACACCCCGGTGCTGGGACATTGCTGTCGATAAATTACGGCCCTGCTCCAGTTGGCCATGCACATCCTGTAAAGTCTTACGTAAGCGCTTGTTCTGGGTTGTGTCTGCCAGCCCTTCAATAGCCCGCAGCATAGGAATACCAGCTTGCGTCAGCGAATACATTTGGCGACAAAATATAATCAGTTCGTCCAGCGACACTTTTTGCTGAAACGCAGACTTTAAACTTTCTCCAAAGCCGCTGCCCAGCAAAGAGAAGTTCTGGCGTTTTACCGAATGAATCGATAACGGCACCAAGCCGCGACGCATCAGTACATCGGCGGCATTGCGCTCATCACTGGCATCCAGTGAGCCCTGCTGCAACTGTCCGGCTTTATCCCGTGCACGATACCGAAACTGCATTAGATACTGTCCTCAACACTTTCTGCCAGAAACAATACCTCATCAACGCTGGTAACCCCCTCCCGAGCATAGTCCAGTGCCACTGTCGCCATGGACTGATACCCTGGGTGAGCTTTAGCCGCCGTCGCGAATTCGCGGGTATTCCCGTCTCTTAACGCATCCATCATTGCAGTGTTCATCTCGAGCAGTTCAAACACACCAATACGCCCACGGTAGCCGGTATGGTTGCATGTCTGGCAGCCCACTCCGCGTTTAAAAGAATAGCCCGAACTTCCCTCTTTCAAATGCTCCAGCCACTGACTTTCAGCTTCATCGGGCTGATAATCTTCGGTGCATTTATCGCAAACCCGGCGTACTAAACGCTGAGCCAAAATGCCGCGCAAAGCTGCGGCCACTAAATAAGGCGGCGCGCCCATATCAATTAAGCGCATGGCGCTGGTAATAGCATCATTGGTATGTAATGTGGATAAAACCAGGTGACCGGTAATAGAGCCGCGCAAACCTATTTCAACGGTTTCATGGTCGCGCATCTCACCCACCATGATAATGTCGGGATCCTGACGTAAGGTGGTGCGCAAAACCCGTGAGAAATCCAGCCCAATTTTACTGTTCACCTGCACCTGCGAAATACGCGGCAGACGATACTCAACCGGGTCTTCTACCGTAATCACTTTTTTGCCTTCGGTATTCAGCTCGCTAAGTGCACCGTATAAGGTCGTGGTTTTTCCCGAGCCGGTAGGCCCGGTTACCAGAAGCATGCCGTGCGGACGTTTAATTAAAGCCCGTATACGCTTAACAATAGCGTCAGGCATCCCCGTTTGCTCCAGCGACAACAGCCCGGCAGACTGATCCAGCAAACGCAATACACAGGACTCGCCATACTGAACCGGCATGGTTGATACCCGAACGTCGATACTGTGTTTGCGGATTTTCATATTAAACCGACCGTCCTGCGGCAGACGTCGTTCAGAAATATCCAGCCCGGCCATAAGCTTTAAACGCAAAACCAGGGCGTTTGCTATGTTGGTTTCATCTAATACGTTTTCCTGCAGCACACCATCCACACGTTGACGGATCCTTAATTTTCGGTCGTCCGGCTCTATGTGAATGTCGGAGGCTCTGACCTGCACTGCGTCTTCAAAAATGGACTGCAGCAATTTAGCTACTGTGGCTTCATCGGTGTCGTCATCAAGACTTAACTGCCCCAGCTCAAACTCACTGGTGTCGTCGTACTCATCTTGTAATTGGCTGGCAAAGGTTTCAATTTCTTTGGTGCGTCGATAAAGGTTATCAAAAGCCTGCATCAATTCGCCTTCAGGCACGACTGCCAACTCTACGTGACGCGGAGCAAGTAACTGATTTATCGCATCAATTGAAGACAAGTCGGCCGGGTCACTCATACCAACCAGAGCTTTTTTCTCGTCGGCTTCAATAACCAGAGCCCGGTGGCGACGCGCCTGAACTTCCGGAAGCAGCTTGAAGGCTTCTGGTGGGATTTTACGCTCTGAGATACTAATAAGCGGCAGCTTTAACTGTTGCGCCAGAAACTCGAGCAGCTGATGTTCCGAAATAAAGCCCAGGTCGGTTAGGGTTGCACCCAGTTTACGCCCACTAACATTTTGCTCTTCCAGTGCTTTTTGCAGTTGCTCTTCACTGATGATTTGCTCGTGAACCAGCAAATCACCCAGTCGCATTTTAAGACGAGGACGCTTCATTGCTCACCTGTTGATTCAGTTGCCTTTAATGTCACAATTTGCTGCTCAATAAAGTCGAGAGTCGGCTGATGCTTGATTCGCTTTAAAGCTGCCTTGTAGGATGCCACCGCCGCCTCAGGCGCAAATTCCTGTTGAGCCACCGCCTTACCTAAATACCAGCGGCCCTGCGCAGGTTCAGACTCAATAAGACGTTGATACGCGTCAGCCGCTGCCTTGTAGTCACCCTGCGACTGGGCCAACAACGCCTGTTTCTGGACATATTCCGGATAGGCACCAGCGTCTGGTGTCGCTTGCTTCAATAAGCTCAGCGCAGCTGCAGGCCGCGCTTCTTTTTCGAGAATACGGGCACTTAACAGACGAAACTCAAAGTCATCCGGGTTCAGCTTAAAACCGGCTTCCAGCGTTGTTAATGCCTGCGATACCTTATTCCGGCCAAACTGCAAAGCCGCCAGCTTTTTTCGCACCTCTTTATTTTCAGGTGTAACAGCAAGCGCCTTACGCCAATGGTCTTCTGCCGACGTTAAGCGTCCCTGTTGCTGAGCTTTTTGCGCTTTTTCAATATGTTGTGCGGAAATTTCTGCTGGCGAGAGCTGCACGGCTTGCTTACTAAACTCACCATTTTTTTGCGTCTCGCTTTCGGTCTCTTCAGCGGCCAAAACAGGCTCTTCTGGGAGGGGCTCTGCTTTTTCGGCTATTTCCTGCTCGGTTTCAGTAACCGTAACCGGCTCTAAGTCTCGTACCTCTATTTCATTAGATTGCTGCGAGTCAGTTTCAGAGCGAGCCGTGCGCTCAGCTGGAACTTTTATCACCGCAGTGTCAATAAGTGGCTTAACCCGTTCCTGCACTTTCTGAGCTTCAACCGGGTCACTCTCTGTTACCGTCATCGTATTTCCTGAACCCGACCGCCACCAGAAAATAACTAAAGCCAGAACAATCACCAGCATCAGCGCCAGCAACCATAACCCTAAACGATGGCTACTGCGGCGCTCAACGGCGCTACTCGCCGCCCTTTTCGAGAAGGGCTGTTGCCCCCGACGATCTAAATCTTTCAAAACTTTATTAATAACGCTCATAGCGAACCACCCATTTGCCAATAACTGAGCGCGGCTGCCACCAGAAAAAGTACGCACACAGACACAGTTACGGGAAGCCATACAGAGCGAGTCAATTCTGTGTCTTCAGTATCATTAACCGCTAACTTTAGGTCCCGCGTCGACAGTTGATGACGTCCTTCACCATAAGCCAGCAGCAGCATTTTATGACACAGCATGTTAATTAAACGGGGTACGCCACGGCTGCAACGGTGTAATCGCCGGACTAACTTCCAGTCAAATATCGGAGTGCCCTGATAACCGGCAACATCCATACGGTGCGCTATATAATCGGCCGTTTCACCCGCGTTCATGGCGGTTAATTTATGCGAAAAACTGATTCGCTGACGAAGTTGCCTAAAGGCTTTTTGTGACAAACGCTCATCCAGTTCCGGCTGACCCAGTAAAACAATATGCACCAATTTACGCCGTTCGGTTTCTAAGTTGGACAGTAAGCGCAAAGCTTCGAGACTTTTTTCCGGTAGCGCCTGTGCCTCATCAATGAGTATCACCACGGCCTGCCCGTTTTTATTTATATCGAGCAAGCGCTGTTGTAGTGCCCGCGCCAGCTGCTGCTGGTTGGTCATTTCTTCGGTTTCCAGGTCCAGCTCCTGAGCAATGGCCAGCCTCAGTTCTGCCGGGTCAAGGTATGAGTCCGGAACATAAGCGGTTTTAAAAAAGTCAGGAATGTCGTTTAATAAACGTCGGCACAGCAAGGTTTTACCGGTTCCGACTTCTCCGGTAATTTTAATAAAGCCTTCACCAGTTTTTAACGCCGTTAAAACCACCTCGAAAGCCTCGTGATGGCTGTTCAAGTCGAAGTAGAACTGCGTGTTCGGCGTTATCGTAAAGGGCAGTTCGCGTAAGCCGTAATGGTATAAGTACATACTACCTTAGTTATTGCTCTATATCCGGGAACCATTCCTGCAGCAGTTCGCGAGATCGTTTCAGTTCATCGCGCCAGGTATCAACACCCACCACAGTCGGTTTCAGTAATATAACCAGCTCTTTCTTTTCCTGGCGGTTGCGGCGGTTAGTAAATAACTCGCCCAACAACGGAATGTCACCCAGTAACGGGACTTTACCCACTTCCTCAGAATTTGTGGTTTGCATTAAACCACCCAGCACAACAATTTCACCATTGCGTGCTTTAACTATGGTGTCAGACTCCCGAATGTTGCTTTTAGCCAGTGGCAATACAGACTCTTTGCCAGACACTGTAATGACTTTCTCCTGTTCACTGGTTTCCACCACTGAGGGGTGAACATGAAGTATTACTTCACCGTCGTCACTTATCTGAGGGGTTACATCTAATGAAATACCGGAGAAAAACGGTGTAAACTCAATATCGGAATCAGACGATGTCAAATCCCCAACTCCCGATGTCGTGCGGCTGGTAACGTCGGTAACAAAATATTCGTCCTGGCCTATTTTTATAACGGCCTTTTGGTTATTTGATGCACTAACCCGAGGGTTCGAGAGTACCTGCACCGTACCTTGAGTCTGCAGCATTTCTATCATGCCGTTAAAATTATTGGACGGATCTTCGTAGGTTAGACCAAAGAGCCCGCCAATAGTCGCCGAAGTTGTGTTACTTGGTGTCACTCCGTTAAAGTCAACGCCAAAGCCAGTCCCGCTTGCCATATCACGCCAGTTTATCCCTTGTTGATAACCATCATTCAGGGTCACTTCAATTATACGGGCTTCCAGAATCACCTGGCGTTGCAGACGTGTTTCCAGTGTATCGATAAAGTCTCCAACAGCCCTTAACTTTTCAGGCGAAGCTGTAACGCTGACAATACCCGCCTGCGGTGAAAGCACCACATTACCACCGCCAATAATACCTTCAATGACGTCTTTCAGACCGCCCCATAAGTCGGTTTCTGACTGGGTATTAATGCTGGAGCCATTACCTTGCAACTGGTTCTGCTGACTGCCGCGACTGTAATCGCCACCGTTATTACCGAGCAGAGAGCTCCCTTCGGAACGAGTATTACTGTTGCTGCTTCCAGAATTATTTCGCGAGCCTTGATTACGCTCCTCGCTCACACCACCACCTGAAATTTCAGTCTGTGAAATACCAAAGCGGCGCAGCGACAGGTAATCCAGTGAGAATGTTTGAGTTCTTACCCCGGCTGGGTATATTTGAATAGTACGTCCGGCACGACGAACTTCAAAACCGTACATGTCCTGCACGGCATCCAGCGTCTCGTCTAAGGTCACGTCTTTCAGGCTTAACGAGATTTCGCCACTGACATTGGGGTGTACCAGAATATTATAAGGTGAATCTGCCGCTAACCCATAAAAGAAGGCTTTCGCGTCAACATCATCGGCCTGCAGCACAAACCGGGGCTCCTCGAGTAAGGCCAGTCCATCTTCTTGTTCTTTATTTGCCGTCTGATTTAAGAAGTTACTGACTTCTGCTGGCAGCTCTTTTTTAGCCTCTGTTTCTTTCTTCTCAGAAGCTTCCGGCTTCATTGCTTTATTGGCTTCATCTGGAGAATAGCTCGGTTGATAAGCACAGCCGCTCAGTGCCAACAATAACGCTCCTGCTGCAACTTTCTTCATTGTACCGCCCCCGGATTGCCTTTCTCGTTCTGTTTTATCGGCTTAAACAAAGTAATCTCTACTCTCTCGTTGTTTTTCTCTAAAATAACGCTGTTTGGGTTGACTGAGCTAACCCGAAAACCATCAACATTGTCGCCAGGCTTAACCCACTCTCCGTTGATTCGCGCTGACTGACTCTGGTCTGAATAATAAATTTGAGACAGTCTTATATTCTGTCCCCAGCTATCCATTTCCACTGAAGGCTGACTGGCAGTGAACGGAGGCTGAGTCGGGTCCCTCTCTTGCGAAAAAGTCGAAAGCGAAACCGTAAGCAATAAAAAAGTAATGACTCTAAGCACTGATAAACTCCTTATCCGTACTTAGCAGATACCAAACTATAGTTACTGTTGCTGTCGGGTAGTCGCCTACCTGATAGTCAAAGCGGGCCCACTGGACATTCGGGTATTCTTTTT
This sequence comes from Idiomarina sp. PL1-037, assembly GCF_034422975.1. Classification (NCBI taxonomy): domain Bacteria; kingdom Pseudomonadati; phylum Pseudomonadota; class Gammaproteobacteria; order Alteromonadales; family Idiomarinaceae; genus Idiomarina; species Idiomarina sp. PL1-037. Next base: position 407,853 of record NZ_CP139873.1, on the reverse strand, counting down.
GCAACGTATCCACAAAGTCGGATACCGCGAAAAAGCGCCCGGTAAATTCCGCCTGCACAGCATGTTGATAGAGTTTAATAGACCCGGTTTCAAATACGACGGTCGGCTCTTTAGCTTCTAAACTATCCATTCCCAGTTCTGAGGCAAGACGTAACACACTGTTTAGAAACTGTTTTCGTTGTTGCGCGGGCAATAAAACCTGGCTTTTTGAAAAGTCGCCTTTTGCCTGAGCTAACCGCTGCTTCAACTGCTTAATTTCCGCCCTGAGCGGAGCATCAATATCATTAGCTAACTGCGCCTGCACGTCCTGCTCTAATTGCTCAGACTGCTCTATTTGAGAAGCAATACGGGCATTTTCCACAGAAAGCGCTTTGCTCTGCTCCAGCGCTGGGGAAATAACGTAACTCATAAGCGGCAGGGTAATAATTAAAAAACCGGCCAGAGACAAAAGGGCTCGCTGTCTCCCGGGCATAGAGTTAAAGGTTTCTTGTGCGCGTAACCACCAGTTATTCATTGTTTGATTCGTCCTCACTGCTTCTGACGCTTTGCAGCAAAAACTGCTGATACCCCTGCTCACTGCGCTTAAGTTCAACAACCGCAAAACGCTTATTAGCCAGTAAGCTCGATTGCCCAAATTTATCCATCCATAGCACTAAGGCTTCACTGTTTAGCGCTTGCCCGTGTAAACGGATATTTTCGCCAGACATTGAAAAATCGGTTAACCAGATGTCTTCCGGGGTGATTTCTGCAAGTTCCTGTAAAAACTCACTAACGGATGAAGAGCTGCTTTGACGAAACTCTGCAATTTGCTGACTGAAACTTCTGGCGTCCTGCAACTCTTGTTGCAACTGCTGTTTTTCTGCCTGCAATTGTGGACTCGGCTGTCGTCGGGAAATTCTCTCGCGGCTGCCTTCCAGTTTATTATTTATCTTATTCAAAGTAGCCGACAAACGCTCATTCTTTTCAACAACCGCTGTCTTTTGCCACTGAGTAACACCAACCACAACGAGCAACAGCGCCAGCCAAACACCCAAAACAGAGCTTACCTTCGTTAAGGTGAGCCTCTGCTTTACAGGCTTTAGCTCGTTGCGGTACAGATTTACCCATTGCTTCATAAATCGCCCTCGACTAAAACACCTAAGCCCGCAAGATCGGAGTAGTCGCCCTCGCGCAGGTCAGCAGACCATAGCGGGTACTGGTACCTAGTGCACTCTACTGCTAACAGCTCAGCCAGGCTTTTTTCAAGAGCTTCCGGCGTCATATGTTCTACGGCGAGAATAATTCGGCTAATGGGAGCCTGTCGCAAATGACTTTCGAAATAATCGACCGAACGCTGTAACTCTGTTGCTAAAGGCTCTAAGGCGCCAGCTTCTATTTCGCTCTCTGTGTATTTAGACACATCGGTCACACCGCGTAGCAGGCGAGTAAACATCAAACCTTTTGGGGTATTAATTTGAGCAATGTAATTGCCCGCGGGGTTTTGATATAAAGTGAGTTCAGCGTGACTCTGAGTCTCGGCTAGGCGGGGTAGCGCCAATTCCGTAATTGCGATATCCGTTAAGCTCAAATCATGCTCATTAAATAACTCAACCCAGGGCATTAAAAAGTTTTTGTTCGCCGCAACTGCAACCAGTTTATCCTGACCGGATGGCTGCTCGGGAAACTCATAATAGTCGGCAATGATTTCTTCCGCCGAAAAAGAGACTAAATCGCTTAACGTATATTTTAAGCTTCCTGAAATTTCAGCGGGATCCAGAGCGGGCCGATCAACTTGAACAGACTCGTATAAGTCCGTTCCTAGCAACAAAGTAACGCTTGCGTGTTTTAATGACAAACGCGAATATTTTCCCAGCAGAGTTTCTGCGTGTTTAACTAAGCTGTCCTGCTGCACTTGTTCATGATCGTTAACAATCAGCTCAGGAGCTTTACCTGACCCTTTTACAATAAGAAGACGGACGCTGTTTTGCGTTACCTGAAAGCAAATGCGGTGATCATTTTCTTTTTGCTTTGAAAGTCCTAGCACTCAACAACATCCTTTACTCTGTTTAAAACCATGTTAACAGAAACTTTGCAAAGCTCACCACAAAAAGCACTTGTCTGAAGTTCTTTATGATCTTTGTCATAACTCATTTCTTGCGACGCAACTTTAAGGGCTAGCCACGCAGTTTCCATTGCAAATCAGCCCCAGCCCAATATGGCACCATAGGGCCTGTTGCCGTGTCTACCGTTTCAGCAACGGTCCATGGCTGCTGAACCAGTTCAATGGTCTCAGTATTGCGGGGCAACTGATAAAAGTCAGCACCAAAAACACTGGCAAAATTCGCCAGTTTATCCAGCGCGTTATGCTGACTAAAAAATTCAGCATACAGCTCAATTGCAGCTGGAGCTGAATAACAACCAGCGCAACCACAAGCCGTTTCTTTACTTGCCTGAACATGCGGGGCTGAGTCAGTGCCGAGGAAAAACTTAGGGTTACCGGATAATGCCGCCTGTTGCAAAGCCTGCTGGTGTGACTGGCGTTTTAAAATTGGCAGACAATAGTTGTGTGGACGGATACCACCGACCAGCAAGTCGTTACGGTTCATCAGTAAATGTTGTGGGGTCATTGTTGCTGCGACATTACTGTTGGCATTTTCGACAAACTTAACCGCGTCGGCGGTTGTAATGTGCTCCAGCACGAGCTTTAACTGCGGGAAGCGCTCGGTTATCGGAATTAAATGCCGCTCAATAAAGACTCGTTCGCGGTCAAAGATATCGATGTCGCTGTCGGTGACTTCACCATGCACCAGCAAAGGTACCTCATGCTCCTGCATAGCTGCCAGTACCGGAGCCAGAGCTTCTACCGACTTCACACCAGCGGCTGAATTTGTAGTGGCTCCTGAAGGATAGAGCTTGAAACCAATAACGTGCTCGTTTGCAGCTGCTTCAGCAATTTCTGCTGGGGTCGTGTCTGCCGTGAGATACAAAGCCATGAGAGGATTAAAACTCATGCCAGCAGGGATCTCGGCCAAAATTCTTTCACGATACTCTATAGCGGCTGCTACGGTGGTTACCGGAGGTACAAGATTTGGCATAACCACGGCACGATGAAACACTGCCGCAGTTGCAGGTACGGTAGTTTGCAACATAGCACCATCGCGTAAATGCAGGTGCCAGTCATCAGGTCTTGGAATTGTTAAGCTTTGCATAGTCACTTCTGGCTAAAAAATGAGAAACTCAGTATACCATCAAGTGCCTTCGCTAAAACCCATATTCCGTACTCTATTTAACCGTTTTAGCACAGCCCCATGGCTTCTTTCCAGTGTTTACGACAACAGGAAACGTAACGATCATTGCCACCAATAGCTATTTGTTGCCCCATGCGTATCGCATTGCCCTGTTCGTCAACCCGCAATGACATGGTTGCTTTGCGACCACAGTGGCAGATGGTTTTCATTTCCACCAGTTTGTCGGCGATAGCCAACAACACCGCGCTGCCGGGAAAGGCGTTGCCAAAAGCGTCCGTCCGAATGCCGTAACACATTACCGGAATGTTGTCGGTGTCGGCCAGGCTGGACAGCTGCCACACCTGCTCTTCACTTAAAAACTGTGCTTCATCAATTAACACGCAGTCAATTGCCTGTTGCATGTAGCGAGCCCGGACTACGGCAGATAAATCTGTCCGATGGGTGAAAGACACCGCATCGCGACCAATACCTAATCGGGATGCAATACGCCCTTTACCTGCCCGATCATCTAAAGCTGGCGTCATTAGTAAGACATGTTGTTGGCGCTCTTCGTAGTTGTGCGCCACTTGCAATAACGAGGTGCTTTTGCCTGCGTTCATTGCCGAATAAGTGAAATAGAGAGAAGCCATTTTGTTCTATTTTTTTAAGTTAATGTGGTCAGATCTTGGCAGAGATTAGCACGATTTTATGGCATTATGGGACAAAGCAACCTTAAGGCAGGAGTTCTCAATGCAATATTCCCCCGAATTTATCAAAGCCATTCCTAAAGCTGACTTGCACTTGCACCTTGATGGCAGCCTTCGTGCCAGCAGCTTAATTGATATGGCTAAGCGCGCTGATATCGAACTTCCAAGCTATACCGAAGAAGGCCTGTTTGATCTGGTATTTAAATCACATTACAACAATTTGGGTGAATACCTAAATGGGTTTCAGTATACCTGCGCCGCTTTGCGTGACTTAGAAAACCTGGAGCAAGCCTCTTATGAGTTAGCCGTCGATAATCAAAACGAGGGGGTGAATTACATTGAGGTACGCTTTGCTCCTCAGCTACTCATGGATCCGGGTAAAGGCGTTACGTTTGATACCATAATGCACGTAGTCAACGACGGCTTGTTGCGCGCGAAGAAAGAGTACAACAACCGCACCGATGTAAAAAATGGCGATAAACCACCATTTGACTACGGCATTATCAACTGCGCCATGCGGATGTTTGGTAAGAAAGGTTTTTCCCCGTATTACACACAAATGTTCCAGCTAATGCGTGACTTTGAACCGATGCAGGTTATTAAAACGGCCGCAATGGATTTGGTTCGCGCCAGCGTTCGTATGCGTGACGAAGAAGGTATGCCAATTGTAGGGCTGGATATTGCCGGCCAGGAAATTGGTTACCCGGCGGGTGAGTTCAAAGAAGTATACGAATACGCGCACGAGAACTTTCTGCTGAAAACCGTACATGCCGGAGAAGCTTACGGTGCCGAGAGCATTTTTGAAGCCTTAACCAAATGCCATGCCGACCGCTTAGGTCATGGTTATTCCTTATTCTCTCCTGAAATGACTCAAGACCCGTCTATTGAAGACCCTAAAGCTTATGGTGAAAGCCTGGCCTCTTATATTGCTGATCGCCGTATTGCCGTTGAAGTTTGCCTGACCAGCAACCTGCAAACTAACCCGGATATTGGGGACATTAAAAACCACAACTTCCAGCACATGCTGGATAACCGCTTAGCCACCATTATTTGTACTGATAACCGTCTGGTTTCTCGTACTACGGTCAGTAACGAATATCAGTTAGCTGTGGATAATTTTGATATTTCGCTGAAGCGCCTGAAAGATATTGTCGCCTACGGCTTTAAGAAAAACTTCTTCCCGGGTCGCTACGTAGAAAAACGCGATTACGCTAAGCAAAACCTGGAGTATTTCGACAAGGTGGTTAAGCAGTTTGGGCTGGAATAAACTGAAAAAAATAAAAAAGGCTCCAGCAAGGAGCCTTTTTTATTGCCTGGCGCTTTCTAACATTGTTTCCCCTTAGAAGGGAATGTCGTCATCAAAATCGTTGTCAGGTGAAAACGGCGCGGGTTCTGCCGGTTTTTGTTGTGACTGTTGATTTTGCTGCTGCGCTGGCTGAGGTGCAGGGCGCTGTTGTTGCTGTGATTGCTGTTGTGGTTGACCACCACCGTAACCACCGCCTTGCTGCTGACCGCCACCAAAACCCTGGCCTTGTTGTGGAGCACCACCCTGAGGACCGCCACGAGAATCCAGCATTTGCATTTCGTTAATGACCACTTCTGTCGTGTAACGCTCTACGTTGTCCTGGCCTGTCCATTTACGGGTTTGCAAACGCCCTTCAACATAAACTTTAGAGCCCTTTTTCAGGTACTCGCCGGCAATTTCTGCTAAGCGACGATAAGCCACACAACGGTGCCATTCGGTCTGTTCGCGCGGTTCGCCTGTTTGCTTATCTTTCCAGGTTTCACTGGTCGCAATCGACAGGTTGGCTATCGCTGTGCTGTTTTGGGTATAACGAACCTCTGGATCAGCACCCAAATTACCAATTAAAATTACTTTATTTACACCGCGACTGGCCATTAGATTCTCCTGTTCCTTGTACGCGTTACAACTGCTTTAAATGATTAAGCGGCCGATGCTTCTTTAAGCAACTGATTAACCGCCTTTTCATCGTAATGTTTTTTATCAACTTTTAAGTAAGTGGCCTGATCTTCTTCAACCCATCTAGCTTCCGTAACGCCGGTTACGGTAAGTAACTGCTCACTTAGCTTGGTGGCCTTGCTTTCAGTTAACCCCGGCAATGATAACGAGACGCTGGTGACTCCTGCGGGGTTAACCATGACGAAACTGATTAGCAACCAACATACTAGCAAGATCAGGCAGAAAACAACAACGCCAGATATCCCAAAAAATTGTAAGACGGAGCCACCCAAGGCCCCACCGACAAAAGAGCCTAGAAACTGACCTGTTGAATAAATACCACTGGCACTGCCTTTGCTTCCCGCTGGAGCAACTCGGGTCAGTAACGAAGGTAAACTGGCTTCAATAAAATTAAAGCCGGTGAAAAATATCACCAGAGCAGCAACCAGCAGCCAGGCGTTTTGCCCCGCTATGGCAATAATTAACAGCGCAACAATTAAGGTAATAATAGAAAACCGCAACCATTGCACAGAATTATTATTACGCGAACTGCTGATAATCATTGGCACCATGAACAAAATAGAAGCCGCCAGCGTGGGTAAGTAGAACCAGGCGTGAGTTTGACTTTCAAAACCCGCATTTTGCAGTTGCATAGGTAAAGTCACAAACCAGGCCGTTAAAATAGCGTGTAACACAAAAATACCGCTGTTCAGGCACCACAGCTGTTTGTGTTTAAGCAAGTGGCCCAGTTCAGACAACACGGGTAAGGATTCACGCCTGGCAGAGGTTGTCACCACTTTGGGTACGCTCAGCAACAGCACCAGAATACCCAGAACGCCACTGGCGGCGGTAAACCAGAACAAACCCGAAAGACCAATAATATCGCCCAATAAAGGCCCGGCTACCAGCGAAATGGCAAACGCCAGGCCAATGCACATACCAATAGTGGCCATCACTTTCGGTCGTTGTTCGTCACGCGATAAGTCAGCTGCCAGCGCCAGAATAGCAGCCGCAATAGCGCCTAGCCCCTGTAGCGCCCGACCAATGGATACACCGAATAGAGTATCGGCCTGAGCGGCCACCACACTACCAAGAATAAAGACCAGCAAGCCACCGACAATAACCGGTTTTCGGCCAAGGCGGTCAGACAGCATGCCTAACGGAATTTGCAACAATGCCTGTGTCAGGCCGTAGGCACCCAGAGCAATACCGACCCACAGCGGCGAGTAGTCAGGGTAGTCTTGTGCATAAACCGCTAAAACTGGCATGATCAAAAACAGCCCTAACATCCGTATACCAAACACAGACGCTAATGCTAAAGCGGCTTTTTTCTCTGTTTTATTTAATTTTTGAGGCGTCATTTCACTGCTTTTATATCAGTAACATGATAAATGATGCCGTTATTGTACCAGATGCCTAACACTGTGCGATAATAGCGTTTTGTCGTCAGTCATTTACTGAACAACAGACGGGAATTATGGATACTATCGAAGTACGCGGTGCGCGCACGCACAACTTAAAAAATTTCAATCTGACTATCCCCCGCAATAAGTTGATTGTGATAACCGGCTTATCCGGTTCGGGTAAGTCATCACTTGCTTTCGATACCCTATATGCAGAGGGGCAGAGACGCTATGTTGAGTCGCTGTCTGCCTATGCACGTCAGTTTTTGTCGCTGATGGAAAAGCCTGATGTTGACAGTATCGAGGGTTTGTCTCCGGCTATATCGATAGAGCAGAAGTCAACGTCGCATAATCCGCGTTCGACGGTCGGTACCATTACGGAAATTTACGACTATTTACGTCTGATGTTCGCCCGGGTGGGTGAACCCCGCTGCCCGACTCACGACGTACCGCTGGCGGCGCAAACCGTATCGCAGATGGTCGATAACGTGCTGGCGGCTCCTGAGGGCGAAAAGCGTATGTTGCTTGCGCCCATTATTCAGAACCGTAAAGGCGAACATTTAAAAGTGTTAGAAAACCTCGCCTTGCAAGGTTATATCCGCGCTCGTATAGACGGTGAGATATGCGATTTAAGCGATCCTCCTACATTAGAGCTGCAGAAAAAACATACCATTGAAGTGGTGGTTGACCGCTTTAAAGTTCGCGAAGGTATGGAGCAGCGTCTGGCCGAATCTTTTGAAACCGCACTGGAACTCAGTGGCGGAACGGCTTTAGTGGTACCTATGGACGGCGACGGTGATGCCGAAGTGTACTCGGCAAACTTTGCCTGCCCGCATTGTGGTTACAGCATGCAGGAACTGGAGCCACGGTTGTTTTCGTTCAACAATCCGGCTGGCGCCTGCACCACTTGTGACGGTCTGGGTGTCGAGCAGTTTTTTGATCCGGCCAAAGTTGTTGTTAATGCAGAACTGTCGCTGACAGGCGGTGCAATTCGCGGCTGGGACAAGCGTAATTTCTACTACTACCAAATGCTGCAGTCTCTGGCGAAACACTACGAGTTTAAATTGTCGCAGCCTTTTAACGAATTACCCGATAATATTCGCGAAAAGATTCTGTTCGGCAGCGGTAAAGAAGAAATAAAGTTCACATACATGAACGACCGCGGCGACAAAGTGGTCAGAGCGCATCCGTTTGAGGGAATTATTCCTAACATGCAGCGCCGTTACCGCGAGACTGAATCACAGGCTGTGCGCGACGAGTTGTCCAAATATGTAGCGACACAACCCTGTAAAAGCTGCGGTGGTACGCGTTTACGCACTGAAGCACGTCATGTGTTTATTCAGGGCACGACCCTGCCGGAAGTTGTTGCCCAATCCATTGGCGACGCACTTGAATTCTTCCAGCAACTGAATCTGGAGGGTCAGCGCGCGCAAATTGCAGAAAAAATTCTGAAAGAAATTAATGACCGCCTGCGCTTTTTAGTGAACGTAGGACTTAACTATTTAAGTTTGTCCCGCAGCGCAGAAACCTTGTCCGGTGGTGAGGCGCAACGTATTCGTCTGGCCAGCCAAATTGGTGCGGGTCTGGTTGGTGTTATGTACGTACTGGATGAGCCCAGTATTGGCTTGCACCAGCGCGACAACGAACGGCTGTTAAACACTCTGACGCACCTACGTGACCTGGGTAACACCGTCATTGTGGTTGAACACGATGAAGACGCGATCCGTCAGGCCGACCACGTTATTGATATCGGTCCTGGCGCCGGCGTACATGGCGGTGAAATTATCGCTCAAGGCCAAGTCGATGACATTGTCGGAAGTAAAGACTCATTAACCGGCGATTACCTGTCCGGCAGAAAAGAAATAGAAATACCGAAGCAACGCCACAAACCTGACAAGCGCCGGTTAACCATTCATGGAGCCAGCGGGAACAACCTGAAGAACGTCGATTTCAATTTACCATTAGGTATTATGACCTGTGTGACCGGAGTATCCGGTTCAGGTAAGTCGACTCTGGTTAACAACACGCTGTTCCATATTGCGCACCGTGAACTTAACGGCGCGACAACGGGCGAACCGGCTCCTTACAAAAGTGTCGATGGCATGCAACTGCTGGATAAAGTGGTGGATATTGACCAAAGCCCAATAGGCCGTACGCCGCGCTCTAACCCGGCAACGTACACCGGTATTTTCACGCCCATTCGCGAACTGTTCGCAGGAGTTCCGGAATCACGAGCCCGAGGTTACAAGCCGGGCCGCTTCAGCTTTAATGTGCGCGGCGGTCGTTGCGAGGCTTGCCAGGGCGACGGAGTGATTAAGGTTGAAATGCACTTTTTGCCGGACGTTTATGTCCCTTGCGATATTTGTAAGGGTCAGCGTTATAACCGCGAAACGCTGGAAGTACAGTATAAAGGTAAAAATATTCACGAAGTGCTGGATATGACCATTGAAGATGCTCGAGAATTCTTCGAGCCGGTTCCGGCTATTGCACGCAAGTTGCAAACCTTAATGGATGTAGGCTTGTCTTACGTCCGTTTAGGCCAGTCAGCGACAACACTCTCCGGTGGTGAAGCGCAACGGGTCAAATTGTCACGTGAGTTGTCCAAGCGTGATACCGGCAAAACCTTATACATTCTGGACGAGCCGACAACCGGTCTGCATTTCCACGACATTAAGCAGTTGCTGGCAGTGATTCACCGTTTGCGTGATCACGGCAACACGGTCGTGGTTATTGAGCACAACTTAGACGTGATAAAAACCGCTGACTGGATCATCGACTTAGGCCCTGAAGGTGGTTCTGGCGGTGGTGAAATCCTCTGCGAAGGCACACCAGAAGATATTTGTGAAAATGAGCGCTCACACACGGCCCGTTTCTTAAAACCTATGCTTACACAATCTTAAAAGGACGCAATATGTTAACGGAAGACTTTAAAGTAAGATTTTATGAAACCGACGCCCTTGGGCACGTCAATAACACGGTTATACCGGGTTGGATAGAAACCGGGCGTTTGCCTATTTTTGAGTTCTTTGGAGAAATGTCTCCGAAAACACAAAGCTTAATTGTTGCACGACTGGAAGTTGATTACCTTTTACCTATTTATTTTGGCGGTCATGTCACAGTGAACACTTACGTCAGTCGTTTAGGGGGCAGCTCATTTGATATCACCACCGAAATTTGGCAGAAAGATAAAATGTGCGCTAAAGGTAAAACGGTATTGGTGTACTTTGACTTTCAGCAGGAGCGCTCTGTGAAGCTATCTGACGAATTAAAAGAACGCCTGTCCACCATCACGCACCCGGAGCATCCTCTTGACGCGTGATCTGGTCAGTGGCGGGCAGCAGATACATGCCCCGGATGATCTCAAAAGCTTGCTGGAGGAGATTCACCAGCAGGCAATGAAGATCACCGAAGGGCATGTTGCTGATTACATCCCGGCGTTAGCAGAGGTCGACCCCGAGCTCTGCGGACTCACTCTCGCCACCCTCGACGGGGAGGTGTTTAACGTCGGTGATACCCAGGAACAATTCTCTATTCAGTCCATCTCGAAGGTCTTTGGTCTTATGCTGGCAATGGAGCGCCTTGGAGAGGACTTGTGGGACAGAGTTAAAATGGAGCCCTCAGGTCAGGCTTTTAACTCTATCGTTCAGCTAGAGTGGGAAAAAGGTATTCCTCGTAACCCGATGATAAATGCCGGCGCTATTGTGGTCAGCGATGTATTGGTCAGTCGCTACTCAGCCAGTAAGAACGCTGTTTTAAGCCTGGTTCGCAGCCTTTGTGGCAACGATAACGTTTATGCCGACAACATTGTTCACCAGTCAGAAAAAGAGCATGGCCATCGCAATGCTGCTCTTGCTCACCTAATGAAAAGCTTTGGTAATATTGACGCAGAGGTTGATGAATTGCTGGATCATTACTTTTGGCAGTGCGCGTTGACCATGTCCTGCGAAAATCTGGCTCGCTCTTTTACGTTTCTTGCAAATGACGGAATTTGCCCTTTTTCCAAAAAGAAAATTATGTCGAAGCGAGACTCCCAACGCATTAATGCGTTGTTATCGACGAGTGGTATGTACGACCAAAGCGGTGAGTTTGCGTTTACCGTAGGTGTTCCCGCTAAAAGTGGTGTTGGCGGCGGCATGATTGCGGTTGTTCCTGACTTTGGCGTGATTTGCTCATGGAGTCCGAGGTTAAACAGCTACGGTAACAGTGCCCGTGGAATGTACATGGTGCGCGAGCTAGCGAACCGCCTGGGGCTTAGTGTTTACTAGCGCGTTATTGCTGGGCGATATATCTGAAACCGGTTCATATTAAACCGTTTAAAGAGTATTTCAAACTCCCCCTGTCGACCAAGCTCCCGCAGTAACCTCTGTAACGTATCTGCGCTGATATTTTTATTTTCGCCAACAAGTAAGTGCAGCTTATATTCCAGACTAACCTTTTCCGATAACAATAAGTTGCTTACCTTAATTTGACTTGAGCCTTGCAAGGCAGAAAGAAGCTCATCATTAATAATAGTAAGGTCGATTCGACCTCCTATGACCATCTGCAAATTTATAATTCTTGAATCTGCCAGGTAGGTCGTATACTTTTTCTTGATGGCATCTGAAGCCAGTAACTCCCCGCTTAACAGGTAATGATACCCCTTCACTCCACCTAAAGTTTTGCCATCAAATGAATCGAAAAACGACTGATCTCTCCCGTCTTTTTTAAAGGCTACCAACCTCTCGTTTCCTCTGACTAAAGGGATTGTTTTCTGAAACCCTACACCGCTTTTCTTCCAGCCCCAAAGGGGTGACTCGAAAAATATAACATCACAGCACCCTTTCGCGCTCAGAGCTTTATAGCGGCCGGTAGGAGGAATGACCTGAATGCGGAAATCATAGCTGTCCTGATGCTTATTCAGCAAGTTGATCAGTTCTCGGGTGAGATCTGTATTCAGTACATCGGAAAAGTAAGGTGGATGATCGTAGGCAGCAACATAGACTGGCACCTTTGCTGTGGCAGAACAGCTTAGTACCGTGAGAAATAGGACTGAAAAGTACCTGAGTAATTTCAATTTATTGGCTGACTATAACTTGTATACATTCCTCAATAGTTCATTTTTTGTTATTGAATGTCAATACTTGAACGGGCCTTCGGTTACTTTTCACGACACACGTTTACTGAAACATTATTGGCAGGCATAAAAAAGCCCGGCGAAAGCCGGGCTCTTAAAATCAAGCGGACTGCCTAGTCCATGATTTTTGATACAACGCCTGCACCTACGGTACGGCCACCCTCACGGATAGCGAAACGCAGACCTTCATCCATTGCGATTGGAGCAATCAAATCAACAACAAATTTCAGGTTATCACCAGGCATAACCATTTCTACGCCTTCTGGCAATTCTACGGCACCCGTTACGTCCGTTGTACGGAAGTAAAACTGTGGACGGTAGCCTTTAAAGAATGGCGTATGACGGCCACCTTCATCTTTGCTCAGTACGTAAACTTCCGCTTCGAACTTGGTATGCGGAGTAATTGTACCTGGCTTCGCCAATACCTGGCCACGCTCTACGTCGTCACGCTTGGTACCACGCAACAAGGCACCAATGTTCTCACCTGCACGACCTTCGTCAAGCAGTTTACGGAACATCTCAACACCCGTTACGGTTGTCTTGGTGGTGTCTTTCATACCAACGATTTCACACTCGTCGCCTGTACGCACGATACCGCGCTCTACACGACCTGTGACTACGGTACCACGACCTGAAATCGAGAATACGTCTTCGATTGGCATGATGAACGGCTTATCGATGTCACGCTCTGGCTCTGGAATGTAGTTATCCAGTGCGTCAGCTAATTCAACAATTTTCTTGCTGAACTCTTCGTCGCCTTCCAGCGCCTTCAGTGCTGAGCCCTGAACTACCGGCAGGTCGTCGCCCGGGAAGTCATATTCTGACAACAGTTCACGAACTTCCATTTCTACCAGCTCTAACAGCTCTTCGTCGTCTACCATGTCACATTTGTTCATGAATACAACGATGTAAGGAACGCCTACCTGACGTGAAAGCAGAATGTGCTCACGAGTCTGTGGCATTGGGCCGTCAGTTGCCGCTACTACTAAGATTGCGCCGTCCATCTGCGCTGCACCGGTGATCATGTTTTTTACATAGTCAGCGTGCCCTGGGCAGTCTACGTGTGCGTAGTGACGAGTTGGCGTGTCATACTCAACGTGTGACGTTGAAATGGTAATGCCACGCTCTTTCTCTTCTGGCGCGTTATCGATGGCTGCGAAGTCTTTCGCCGCACCACCATAAACTTTTGCCAAAACAGTTGTGATAGCAGCAGTTAGTGTTGTTTTACCGTGGTCAACGTGACCGATGGTGCCGACGTTTACGTGCGGCTTCGAACGTTCAAATTTTTCTTTAGACATGATATATCCTCAAACTTAAGTTAAAAGCCCGGCCTCGAAAGAACCGGACCAGACCTTACTTATTTAGCGTTACGCTCAGCCATTACCTTTTCAGCAATGTTGTTTGGTGCTTCAGAGTATTTCAAGAACTCCATAGAGTACGATGCACGACCCTGCGTTTGTGAACGCAAGTCTGTCGCATAACCGAACATCTCTGACAGTGGCACTTGAGCATTAACTGCTTTCAGACCACCTGGAGCTTCTTCCATACCATCAATAAGACCGCGACGACGGTTTAAGTCACCCACAACATCACCCATAGATTCTTCCGGAGTGATGACTTCAACTTTCATGGTTGGCTCTAACAGAGCTGGGTTCGCTTTTAATGCACCTTTCTTGAAGGCCATGCTACCAGCAATTTTAAATGCCATTTCAGAAGAGTCGACATCGTGGTATGAGCCATCATACAGAGTCGCTTTAACACCCAATACAGGATAGCCAGCCAAGACGCCTTGTTGCATCTGTTCTTGGATACCCTTGTCTACTGCCGGGATGTATTCTTTCGGTACAACACCACCAACAATTTCGTTTACGAATTTGTAAATAATGTCATCACCGTTATCGTCTTCTTCGATAGTCATTGGTTCAAGTTTAACCCAAACGTGACCAAACTGACCACGACCACCTGATTGACGTACGAATTTACCTTCGACTTCGACAGACTCACGAATTGCTTCACGGTAAGCAACCTGCGGCTGACCTACGTTACATTCAACTTTGAATTCACGCTTCATACGGTCAACGAGGATATCAAGGTGAAGTTCACCCATACCAGAAATGATTGTCTGGCCAGATTCTTCGTCAGTCTTAACACGGAACGATGGATCTTCTGCTGCCAGTTTACCTAAAGCAATACCCATTTTTTCTTGGTCAGCTTTGGTTTTTGGCTCTACTGCAACCGAAATAACCGGTTCAGGGAACTCCATACGCTCAAGTGTGATTTTATGAGCTGGATCACAAAGCGTGTCACCTGTAGTAACGTCTTTTAGACCAATCAGTGCAGCGATGTCACCCGCGCGAACTTCTTTGATCTCTTCACGGCTGTTTGAGTGCATCTGTACCATACGGCCAACGCGTTCTTTTTTGTTCTTAACTGGGTTAACAACACCGTCACCCTGGTTCAAGACACCAGAGTAAACGCGAACGAACGTCAAGGTACCAACAAATGGGTCAGTCGCAATTTTAAATGCCAGTGCAGAGAATGGTTCTTCGTCAGACGACTTACGTACGCCTTCAGACTCGTCATCCAAAATACCGGTAATAGGCTTAACTTCTGTTGGCGATGGCAAGTATTCAATAACAGCGTCAAGCACTGCCTGAACGCCTTTGTTTTTGAACGCCGAACCACAAGCAACCAAGCAGAGATCATTAGCCAGAGTACGAATACGCAAGCCTTGCTTGATTTCCGCTTCAGTTAATTCACCCTCTTCCAGGTATTTGTTCATCAACTCTTCGTTAGCTTCCGCCGCAGCTTCTACCAATTCAGAGTGATACTTTTCACAGTCATCAACCATCTCAGCAGGGATATCTTCATAAGTGAATGAAGTACCCATGTCTTCTTCGCTCCAGTTGATGAACTTCATTTTAACTAAGTCCACAACGCCGCGGAAGTTGTCTTCTGCACCGACTGGCAGCTGCATTGGAACAGCCTGAGCTGCCAAACGCGTCTTCATTTGGTGTACAACAGATAAGAAGTCTGCGCCTGCACGGTCCATCTTGTTGACGAATACCATGCGAGGAACTTCATATTTGTTTGCCTGACGCCAAACGGTTTCAGTCTGAGGCTGGACACCAGATGATGCACAAAGTACAACAACAGCGCCGTCGAGAACACGCAAAGAACGTTCAACTTCGATGGTGAAGTCAACGTGTCCAGGAGTATCGATGATATTTACACGATGCTCAGGGAACTGCTTGTCCATACCCTGCCAGAAACAGGTGGTAGCTGCCGACGTGATAGTGATACCACGCTCTTGTTCTTGTTCCATCCAGTCCATGGTGGCTGCACCATCGTGCACCTCACCAATTTTGTGAGACAAACCAGTATAAAACAACACACGTTCAGTTGTGGTTGTTTTACCGGCGTCTACGTGAGCACAAATACCGATATTACGATAGCGCTCTATGGAAGTTTTACGAGCCACAATAAACTCCTTCTAGGTTAACTGTGAATTACCAGCGATAGTGAGCAAACGCTTTGTTTGCTTCAGCCATGCGGTGAACGTCTTCACGTTTCTTCACAGCAGACCCTTTGTTCTCTGATGCATCTAGCATTTCAGCTGCCAGACGCTGCGACATTGATTTTTCACCACGGGTGCGCGCTGCATCAACTAACCAGCGCATAGCCAGTGCGTTACGGCGGACCGGACGAACTTCAACTGGAACCTGATACGTAGAACCACCAACACGGCGAGATTTAACCTCAACCATTGGGCGAATGTTATCTAAAATTGTATCAAAAACTTCCAGGCGATCTTTACCTGACTTCTCTGCCAGGATGTCCAATGCACCGTAAATAATTTTTTCAGCGACTGCTTTTTTGCCGTCAACCATGACGACATTGATAAATTTGGCCAACAACTCTGATCCGAACTTAGGATCTGGAAGGATTTTACGTTGACCTATGACGCGTCTTCTTGGCATCTCAATATTCTCCGATTAATTCAGGGTTTTACCCAAAACGTACGACAGTTTGGCCTTACTAACGGAGAACCGTTAAGATTTAGGCCGCTTCGCGCCGTACTTAGAACGACCTTGTCTACGGTCATTAACACCTGAGCAGTCAAGTGCTCCGCGTACTGTGTGATAACGCACACCTGGCAAGTCTTTTACACGACCGCCACGAATTAGTACGACTGAGTGTTCTTGTAAGTTGTGACCTTCGCCACCGATGTACGAAGAGACTTCGTAACCGTTAGTTAAACGAACACGGCAAACTTTACGCATTGCAGAGTTCGGTTTCTTTGGCGTAGTTGTGTAAACACGGGTACATACACCGCGTTTTTGAGGGCACGCTTCAAGAGCCGGAACGTTGCTTTTCACAACGGGCTTTTGACGGCCTTTACGCACCAGCTGATTAACTGTTGCCATTCATTACTCCTAGTTTAGTTGATGTCGCTTTTTACCACGTGTATAGAGCGTGAAAAATCGCTTTTTTCTGACCACTGAAAGTCAAATCCCGAAATTCGGGAGCGGAAATTCTAATGGTCATATTTTCGCCTGTCAAGGCTATACAAAAGAAGCCGGCACTTTTACAGTACCGGCTTCTGTACACGAACGTTAAAAACGTTCGCTAATTATTCTGCAGAATCGTCACCTGCAGAACTATTTCCAGCATTTAAGGCATCCGCAAGTTGTTGCTCAGCCTGCTCTGCAGTCATGGTTGGCTCGATATCAACATTCAGTTCATCCAGTCGACGCTGCATGCGCTCTTTGTGATATGAGTAACCCGTACCTGCAGGAATCAGACGACCAACAATTACGTTTTCTTTCAGTCCGCGTAAGCTGTCTTTCTTACCACCAACCGCTGCTTCGGTAAGAACTCGCGTTGTTTCCTGGAACGAAGCCGCTGAAATAAAGGATTCAGTTGACAACGATGCCTTAGTAATCCCCAGCAACTGACGTTCAAATATCGCTGGTTTCTTACCATCCGCTTCCGCTTTCGCGTTAGCGGCTAACACTTCTGACATTTCAACCATCTCGCCTTCCAGCAAGTTCGTATCGCCAGCACGTAAAATCAGTGCCTTACGCAACATCTGGCGAACGATAGTTTCAATGTGCTTATCGTTAATTTTAACACCTTGCAGGCGGTAAACTTCCTGCACTTCGTTAACGATATAGTTAGCCACTGCACTAACGCCACGTAAACGTAGAATGTCGTGCGGTGCTTCTGGACCATCGGCAATAACTTCACCTTTAGTCACTTGTTCACCTTCAAACACGTTCAGCTGACGCCATTTCGGAATCATCTCTTCGTGCTGATCACCACCATCTGTTGGTGTAATCAATAGGCGACGCTTACCTTTGGTTTCTTTACCGAAGGAAACCGTACCGGTTTTCTCTGCAAGAATCGCTGGTTCTTTTGGCTTACGCGCTTCGAACAAGTCAGCAACACGTGGCAGACCACCGGTAATATCACGAGTCTTAGAGCCTTCCTGAGGAATACGCGCTAAGGTGTCACCAATTTTAACCTCGGAATTATCTTCCAGGTTGATGATGGCGTTACCTGGCAAGAAGTATTGCGCAGGGATATCAGTACCAGCGATGTTAACGTCGTTACCTTTACCATCAACCAATTTAACCATTGGACGCATGTCTTTACCGGCACTGGTACGCTGACCCGTTTCCAGTACAACGATGCTTGAGAGACCTGTCAGTTCATCGGTTTGACGCGTCATAGTGACACCGTCAATTAAATCAACAAACTTAATGCGACCTTCTACCTCGGTAATGATTGGGTGAGTATGCGGGTCCCAGTTTGCAACGGTTTCGCCGCCATCTACTGAGTCACCTTCGCCTTTTTTCAAGACCGCACCATAAGGTACTTTATAACGCTCGCGCTCACGACCGTATTCATCAGTCAAAGTTAACTCTGTAGAACGTGACGTAATAACGTGCGCTTTATCGCTGTTAACAACCCATTTCGCGTTGTGCAGCTTAATTGTACCCGGGTTCTTCACCTGGATATTGTTTTCAGCTGTTGCACGAGATGCCGCACCACCAATGTGGAAGGTACGCATGGTTAACTGTGTACCCGGTTCACCGATTGACTGCGCTGCTATAACGCCAACGGCTTCACCTTGGTTGACCATATGTCCGCGAGCCAGGTCACGACCATAACAATGTGCACAAACACCAAAGTCTGTATCACAGGTAATAACCGAGCGAACTTTAACTTCGTCGATAGAGTTTTCTTCCAACAGGTCACACATTTTTTCATCAAGCAATGTGTTGCGTGGAAGCAACTCTTCTTCACTACCCGGCTTCATAACAGGCTCACAAAGAACACGCCCAAGTACACGTTCACGCAGCGGCTCTACAACGTCGCCACCTTCAATCAGCGGTTTCATGTAAAGACCTTCGTATGTGCCACAGTCTTCTTCCATGATCACAACGTCTTGTGAAACGTCTACCAAACGACGAGTCAGGTAACCTGAGTTCGCTGTTTTCAATGCCGTATCAGCCAAACCTTTACGAGCACCGTGCGTCGAGATGAAGTATTGAAGTACGTTCAGACCTTCACGGAAGTTAGCTACGATTGGCGTTTCGATGATTGAGCCGTCTGGCTTAGCCATCAAACCACGCATACCGGCCAACTGACGAATCTGCGCGGGACTACCACGAGCGCCTGAGTCCGCCATCATAAAGACTGAGTTAAATGATGCTTGTTCTTCGTCTTCACCGTCTTTGTTTTTAACGATTTCTTTCGACAAGTTATCCATCATTGCTTTCGAGACTTTCTCGTTAGCAGTTGACCAAATATCGATAACTTTGTTGTATTTCTCACCAGCAGTAACCAAGCCTGATTCGAACTGTTCCTGAATTTCAGCTACTTCTTCTTCTGCTGCAGAAACAATCTCTTTCTTAGCTTCAGGAATAACCATGTCGTTTATACCAACCGACGCACCCGATACCATTGCGTAATGGAAACCGGTATACATGATTTGGTCAGCGAAAACGACGGTATCTTTCAAACCAAGGTCACGGTAAGCAGTATTCAGCATACGACCAATCGGCTTTTTACCCATAGCCTGGTTGATCAGTTCAAAAGGCAGACCTTCCGGCATAATCAGTGACAAAATTGCACGACCACAAGTCGTATCACGCAATTCAGTTTTCGTTGTTCGAATGCCGTCGTCGTCAATGGTGGTGTCGGTAATACGTACCCGGACGCGACTATGCAATTCAACCTGGCCCGTACGATAAGCCTTTTCGACCTCGTTCGGATCTTTGAAAACCATGCCTTCGCCTTTACCGTTGATTTTTTCTTTAGTCATGTAATACAGACCAAGCACAACGTCCTGCGAAGGAACAATAATAGGGTCACCACTTGCCGGCGACAATACGTTGTTGGTAGACATCATCAACGCGCGAGCTTCCAGCTGAGCTTCTAAAGTCAGTGGCAAGTGCACAGCCATTTGGTCACCATCAAAGTCGGCGTTATAAGCCGCACAGACCAATGGGTGCAATTGAATCGCTTTACCTTCAATCAATACCGGTTCGAACGCCTGAATACCCAACCTATGCAGTGTCGGTGCACGGTTAAGCATTACTGGGTGCTCTTTGATGACCTCATCAAGTACGTCCCAAACCTCAGCTGTCTCTCGCTCAACCATTTTCTTCGCAGCTTTAATGGTTGTCGCTAAACCACGACGCTCTAATTTGCCATAGATAAATGGTTTGAATAATTCCAGCGCCATTTTCTTAGGCAAACCACACTGGTGCAGGCGCAATTTAGGACCGACGGTAATTACCGAACGGCCTGAATAGTCAACACGCTTACCCAGAAGGTTCTGACGGAAACGACCCTGTTTACCTTTGATCATGTCAGCCAAAGATTTCAGAGGACGCTTGTTTGACCCAGTAATAGCACGACCGCGACGACCGTTATCCAGCAACGCATCAACCGCTTCCTGAAGCATACGTTTTTCGTTGCGCACAATAATATCTGGTGCAGCAAGGTCTAACAGGCGCTTCAAACGGTTGTTACGGTTAATGACACGGCGGTACAAGTCATTAAGATCGGACGTTGCAAAACGACCGCCATCAAGCGGTACCAACGGACGTAAGTCTGGTGGCAGAATAGGAAGTACCTTTAAGATCATCCACTCAGGTTTGTTGTTTGATACCTGGAATGCTTCTAGTAGCTTCAGTCGTTTGCTAATTTTCTTACGTTTGGTTTCTGAGTTTGTCTCAGGCAACTCTTCACGCAGTTTTTGTACGTCGCCCTCGATGTCTACCGCGCGCAACAGATCCAGAACGGCTTCTGCACCCATTTTAGCGTCGAATTCATCACCGTGCTCTTCAAGCGCGTCTAAATATTCGTCTTCTGTCAGGATTTGACCCTGCTCAAGAGACGTTAAACCGCCTTCAGTAACAACGTAAGACTCGAAATACAGTACGCGCTCAATATCACGCAGAGTCATATCCAACATTAAGCCAATGCGCGACGGCAATGACTTAAGGAACCAGATGTGAGCAACCGGGCTTGCCAGTTCAATATGACCCATACGCTCACGACGCACTTTAGTCAGTGTAACTTCAACGCCACACTTCTCACAGATGACACCACGGTGCTTAAGGCGCTTGTATTTACCACACAAGCACTCATAGTCTTTTACCGGACCAAAAATACGGGCACAGAACAAACCATCACGTTCCGGCTTAAAGGTACGGTAGTTAATAGTTTCAGGTTTTTTCACCTCACCATATGACCAACTACGGATCATATCTGGAGACGAAAGAGCGATGCGAATACCATCAAACTCTTCTGCCTGATTCGTCGGCTTTAAAAGCTTCAGCAAGTCTTTCACGATTTATCTCCTGTCGGAGTTCAACCTACGGGGAGCGCAAGCACTCCCCCAATTTATTCCAGCAACAGCGTCTTAGTTCTGTTCTAGCTCGATATTGATGCCCAGCGAGCGGATTTCTTTCAACAATACGTTGAAAGATTCCGGCATGCCCGCTTCCATCTGCAAGTTGTTGTCGACAATGTTTTTGTACATCTTCGTACGACCGTTCACGTCGTCCGACTTAACTGTCAACATTTCTTGCAAGGTATAAGCCGCACCATATGCTTCCAATGCCCAGACCTCCATCTCACCGAAGCGCTGACCACCAAACTGAGCTTTACCGCCCAGTGGTTGTTGAGTAACCAAGCTGTACGAGCCAGTTGAACGTGCGTGCATCTTATCGTCAACCAAGTGGTTCAATTTGAGCATGTACATGTAACCAACAGTTACGTCACGTTCGAATTTATCACCAGTACGACCGTCGAATAAACGAATCTGACCTGACTCCGGTATATCTGCAAGTTTCAACAGTGCTTTAATTTCTTCTTCAATTGCACCATCAAATACCGGAGTAGCAGTCGGTAGACCAGCTTTCAAGTTACCAGCTAAGCGCATCACCTCGTCGTCAGTGAACTCAGTAATGTCTACTTTCTGACGGCTTTCGCCCAAGTCGTACACTTGCTGTAAAAAGTCGCGTAATTCAGAGATAGCACGTTGCTGTTTCAGCATTTTTTCGATCTTGCTACCAATACCGCGAGCCGCCATACCTAAGTGCGTTTCCAGGATCTGACCGATATTCATCCGCGAAGGTACACCCAGCGGGTTCAATACGATATCGACCGGGTTCCCTTCATCATCGTGTGGCATATCTTCCACAGGAATGATGGTTGAGATAACACCTTTGTTACCGTGACGGCCAGCCAGTTTATCACCAGGCTGAATACTGCGACGTACAGCTAAGTAGACCTTAACGATTTTTAGAACACCCGGCGCTAAATCGTCGCCTTGAGTGATCTTGCGTCGCTTAGTCTCAAATTTGGTATCAAAGTCATCACGAATTTGCTGATACTGTTCAGCAATTTGCTCTAATTGAGCTTGTGCGTCTTCGCTGCCTAAATCCTGAGTCAACCAGCTTGTACGATCAACGCTCGCCAGCTTCGCTTCGTCAAAGCCATTGCTTAACAACAAGTTGCGAGCCCGGTTATAAATACCTTCTTCAAGAATCTTGAATTCTTCTGTCAGGTCTTTCTTAACCTTAGCCAGCTGCATCTCTTCAATCGCTACCGCGCGCTTATCTTTTTCTACGCCGTCACGAGTGAATACTTGTACGTCAATAACCGTACCGTTAACACCATTTGGTACACGCAGAGAGCTGTCTTTTACGTCAGACGCTTTCTCACCAAAAATAGCTCGCAAGAGTTTCTCTTCAGGCGTTAGCTGCGTTTCACCTTTAGGCGTTACTTTACCAACCAGAATATCGCCGCCGTTAACTTCCGCACCAACGTAAACAACACCGGATTCGTCCAGCTTACCTAATGCAGACTCGCCAACGTTTGGAATATCAGAGCTGATTTCCTCGGCACCTAACTTGGTATCGCGGGCAACACAGTTTAATTCTTGAATATGGATGGTTGTCATTCGATCTTCTTGCGCTACGCGCTCAGAAATCAGAATCGAATCCTCAAAGTTATAACCATTCCAAGGCATGAAAGCCACACGCATGTTCTGACCCAGCGCTAATTCACCTAAGTCAGTTGACGGGCCATCAGCTAAAACGTCACCGCGTGTTACAGGTTCACCTGGGTTCACGGTTGGCTTTTGGTTGATACAGGTGTTCTGGTTAGAACGCGTGTATTTAGTCAGGTTATAAATGTCGATGCCCGCTTCACCGGGAACCATCTCTTCTTCGTTAACCTTAACCACGATACGACTGGCGTCTACGTAATCGACTACACCACCACGCTTAGCAACAACGGTAACACCGGAGTCAACTGCGATAGTGCGTTCGATACCAGTGCCAACCAGCGGCTTATCAGCACGCAATGTTGGTACGGCCTGACGTTGCATGTTCGAGCCCATCAAGGCACGGTTAGCATCATCGTGTTCAAGGAACGGGATCATACTTGCTGCGATAGAAACGATTTGCTGAGGTGCAACGTCCATGTACTGGACCTGCTCTTTACTCATCAGCGTAAATTCGTTTTTATGACGGCACGGTACTAAGTCTTCTGTCAATTCGCCTTTATCGTTCAGCCCTACGTTCGCCTGTGCGATAACGTAGTTGCCTTCTTCGATTGCCGACAAATAATCAACGTCGTCTGTAACAGAACCGTTCTCAATACGACGATAAGGCGTTTCTAAGAAGCCATATTCATTCGTACGTGAGAAAGTCGACAGCGAGTTGATTAGACCGATGTTCGGGCCTTCCGGCGTTTCGATTGGACACAAACGACCATAGTGCGTTGGGTGTACGTCACGAACTTCGAAACCGGCACGTTCACGAGTCAAACCACCGGGACCTAAAGCAGAGATACGACGTTTGTGCGTCACTTCTGACAATGGGTTGTTTTGATCCATGAATTGCGACAGCTGGCTTGAGCCAAAGAACTCTTTAACCGCAGCACTAATTGGCTTCGCGTTAATTAGGTCTTGAGGCATGGTGTTGTCTAAGTCACCCAGCGACAAGCGTTCTTTTACTGCGCGCTCTACACGTACCAAACCGACACGGAATTGGTTTTCTGCCATTTCGCCGACTGAACGTATACGACGGTTACCCAAGTGGTCAATGTCATCAACTTCATCTAAACCGTTACGGATTTCGATAAGCTTTTTCATGACTTCGACGATGTCTTCTCTGGACAACGTATTATCACCGCTTAAGTCTTCACGACCCAAACGACGATTAAACTTCATGCGACCAACGGTTGATAAATCATAACGTTCTTCGCTGAAGAACAAGTTATCAAATAAGGTTTCAGCAGCTTCGCGTGTTGGCGGCTCACCCGGACGCATCATACGATAGATTTCAACCAAAGCCTCTAAGCGGTTATTGCTTGAATCAACGCGTAAGGTCTCGCTCATGTATGGACCGTGGTCCAAATCGTTAACGAACAGCGTTTCAATTTTCTTGATGCCCGCTTCGCTAAGTTCGGCGATAAGCTCGAGTGTCAGCACATCATTCGCGTGACCAACCACTTCGCCAGTTTTCTTATTCGCGTAGTCTTTCGCTAATACTTTTCCGACCATGTATTCTGCCGGCACTTCCATCTCTTTTATGTCCAGTTGCTCCAACTGGCGGATGTGACGTGCGGTAATACGACGGCCTTTTTCGACCAGTACTTCGCCTTCGGCACCTTTGATGTCAAACTTGGCGGTTTCGCCACGCAGACGCTCAGGAACCAACTGCATTTTCACCTTAGTTTTAAGGATTTCAAAGTACGTTGTGTCGAAGAACATATCGAGAATTTCTTCGGTGCTGTATTCCAGAGCACGAAGAATAATGGACGCCGGTAATTTACGGCGACGGTCGATACGTACAAAAACGTTGTCTTTAGGATCAAATTCAAAATCCAACCAAGAGCCACGGTAAGGAATAACACGCGCGTTATACAGGACTTTACCTGACGAGTGAGATTTACCTTTGTCGTGATCAAAGAACACACCAGGTGAACGGTGGAGCTGAGAAACGATAACTCGCTCTGTGCCATTGATAACGAAGGTTCCGTTTTCTGTCATTAACGGAATTTCGCCCATGTACACTTCTTGTTCTTTAATGTCTTTAACTGTACCGGCAGCTGCTTCTTTATCAAACAGCACCAGACGCAGTTTCACACGCAATGGTGCTGAGTAGGTAATGCCCCGGATCTGACATTCTTCAACGTCAAACGCCGGCTCACCCATGTGATAACTGACGTACTGTAGTTCCGCAGTACCAGAATAACTGGCAATGGGAAAGACCGAACGAAAAGCCGCTTCCAGACCATTATTGGCTTCTGGATCGACTTCAATAAATTTCTTAAATGAATCAAGCTGCATAGACAGCAAATAAGGAACTTCTAAGACCTGAGGTCGTTTACCGAAATCCTTACGAATACGTTTTTTTTCAGAGTAGGAGTACGCCATGGGGTTCCTCAGCTAGCTGATTGATGACCCTAACCAACGAGTGGTTCGATGGTTAAAAACAGATGAATCTTTTATCTGTCGATCCCGTTGTTATCTTTTTTCGCTAATCTGTATCCAACGTCGGGCAAAATGATACAAGCGATACAGCGCAAAAGGGCTGGTGGTTAATCAACCACCAGCCCAAGGCCTAAAAGGCCATATGTCGTACAAAAGTTAAATTACTTAACTTCAACTTCCGCACCAGCTTCTTCAAGCTGCTTTTTCAGCTCTTCAGCTTCGTCTTTGCTTACACCTTCTTTGACTGCTACTGGTGCAGACTCAACCATAGCTTTAGCTTCTTTCAAGCCAAGGCCAGTTGCGCCGCGAACAGCTTTGATAGCGGAAACTTTGTTTGCGCCAGCTGCTTTCAGTACTACGTCAAATTCAGTTTGTTCTTCAGCTGCTTCTTCGCCACCTGCTGCTGGAGCAGCTACTGCTACTGCTGCAGATGCGTCAACGCCGAATTTCTCTTCAGCTGCTTCGATCAATTCAACCAGTTCCATTACTGGCATTTCAGCGATCGCGTTTAAGATGTCGTCTTTAGTCAGAGCCATTACTCTAAACTCCTGGGTTTATAATTACAAAAAATGGTTAAAAAACCAACGTATTATTTAGCGTCTTTAATTGCTGCCAACGTTCTAACGAACTTGCTAGGTACTTCGTTAACTGTTTTAACGAATTTGCTAACCGGTTCTTTGAAGGTGGCGAGCAATTTAGCCAGTGCTTCGTCACGAGTCGGAAGTGAAGCAACTGCGTCCAATTTTTCTGGACCCATAATGCCGTTACCGATTGACAGAGCTGTCACTTGCAAGTTCTTGTTTTCTTTTGAGAAGTCTTTGAACAAGCGAGCTGAAGCGCCCGGTGCGTCCATAGAAAACCCATAAACAAGAGGTCCTTTAAGTGCATCACCCATGTCGTCAAACTGTGTGCCTTCAAAAGCGCGTTTTGCCAGTGTATTTCGTACAACTTTAACGAAAATACCCTGCTCACGAGCTTTCTTACGCAGCGCAGTCATATCGGCTACTTCGATGCCTCGATATTCAGCAACGGTGACGGCTAGCGCATTTGAAGCAACGTCGTTAACTTCCTTAACGATGGCTTTCTTTCCGGCTAAACCAATTGCCACTGATATCACCTCGTTTTCAATTTGGGACCGAAGTCCCTCGTTACAATTAGGTGGGATTAAACCCACCGCGTTGTCACGGTGATTCTCTACCCAGAGAGCCTGAGTCGGATATCACCATCTGCGTAGGAAATTAAGTGCCACTACTCAATCTTCTGAGATTCTCGCGGTACACCTACGGTCTTGGACGGGAGCCTTGTTTTGTTGCACATTAGCAACTCCACGGCAGCTCCAACCCATAAACCATTACATTAACCGAACTGATGCGAATTAAACCGCTGCTACAGTTGCCTGATCAATGCTCACACCAGCGCCCATTGTTGTAGACAGGCTAATGCGTTTTACATAAACACCTTTAGCTGAAGAAGGCTTAGCTTTCTTAAGAGCCGCCAACAAAGCTTCAAGGTTTTCTTTCAAGTTGTCGTTATCGAAGTCAACCCGGCCGATTGTCGCGTGAACAATACCGTTTTTGTCATTACGATAACGAACCTGACCAGCTTTAGCATTTTTAACTGCTGTTGCTACGTCTGGAGTTACTGTCCCCGTTTTAGGGTTAGGCATCAGACCACGTGGACCTAAGATTTGACCTAATTGACCAACAACACGCATTGCGTCAGGTGATGCTACGACTACGTCGAAGTTCATTTCACCTTTCTTAACTTGTTCTGCCAAGTCTTCCATACCAACGATGTCTGCGCCGGCTTCTTTCGCCTTTTCTGCATTGTCGCCTGAGGTAAATACAGCAACACGAACATCGCGACCAGTACCGTTTGGCAGCACAGTAGCGCCGCGAACGTTTTGGTCAGATTTACGAGCATCAATGCCTAAGTTTACTGCGACATCAACACTTTCTGTGAATTTTGCTGTTGCTAACTCTTTTAACAGAGTAATAGCTTCATTCACATCGTAATCGCGGGCTTCAACTTTCTCTGCGATCATACGAGCGCGTTTTGTTAATTTAGCCATTGATTAGCCCTCCACGTTCAAGCCCATCGCGCGAGCAGAGCCGGCGATAGTGCGTACAGCTGCGTCCATATCGGCAGCAGTCAGGTCTGGTTCTTTTGTTTTCGCAATTTCTTCTAACTGCGCGCGAGTGACCGTACCAACTTTTTTGGTGTTCGGCTCGCCTGAACCACTTTTGATACCAGCCGCTTTCTTCAATAAGAAAGACGCAGGAGGCGTTTTGGTAATAAATGTGAATGAACGGTCTTCGAATACTGTAATTTCGACAGGAACCGGTGCGCCTTTTTCTAAGCTGTCGGTCTGTGCGTTGAACGCTTTACAGAATTCCATGATGTTCACACCGTGCTGACCCAATGCAGGACCAACGGGCGGTGACGGGTTAGCTGAACCAGCAGCTACCTGTAATTTGATAATGGCCGATACTTTCTTCGCCATGGTAATTACCTCTGTTGTGGGTTTAACGCCTCGTAACTTTTCAGAGGAAAGTTACTCCAACGGCTTCCCGTGAAAAAAGGACGCGAATTATAAGTGACTTCACGCCATAGATCAATCTTTCTGTTGGTGCTTTTTTGATCAGGCTTTTTCTATCTGACCAAATTCAAGCTCAACCGGTGTCGCCCTGCCGAAGATAGAAACCGATACAGTGACCCGGCTCTTCTCGTAATCCACTTCTTCAACCGTACCGTTGAAGTCAGCGAAAGGACCGTCGTTAACACGTACAACTTCGCCCGGCTCAAATAAGGTTTTAGGTTTGGGCTTGTCCGCTGAGTCTTGTAGACGATCCAAAATGGCATCGGCTTCTTTCTTTGAAATTGGTGTAGGACGGTCGCTACTACCACCAATGAAGCCAAGCACCCGAGGTACGCTCTTAATCAAGTGCCAGGCGTCTTCGTCCATATCCATTTCGACTAAAACATAGCCCGGAAAGAATTTACGTTCACTTTTACGACGAACGCCGCCGCGCATTTCTACAACTTCTTCTTTAGGTACGAGAATCTCACCAAATTTATCTTCCATACCGTGCATTCTGATATGTTCTTTCAGGGACTCAGAAACTCGTGCCTCGTAACCGGAAAAAGCTTGTACTACGTACCAACGTTTCTTATCGCTCATGGTTAAATCTCCAACCCGGTTAAGAAGCCAACGACACGTACCAGGATGCCGTCAAGGCCCCAGAGAATAAGTGCTACTATAACGGTCGCAACAACAACGATAAGCGTTGTTTGAGTCGCTTCCTGACGCGATGGCCAGACAACCTTTCGAACTTCGGTACGGCTTTCTTTCGCAAACGACAAAAAGGTTCTTCCTTTCGTAGTCGTACTAGCAAAGAAACCTGCTAAGGCAACTAAAAAAACCACAGCAATAGCACGGTATAAGACCGACACTTCTTCTGTGTAATAATGATTACCGCCAATAGCAACAACTAAAAGGGCGATTGCGATTATCCATTTCAAACTGTTCAACGAACTGCTTTGCGTCTCGTTATTTGCGCTCATTCTTTAATCCTAGTTGCGACCGGTCTTCGCTTTGAATCAATAAAATCTGGCAGGGGCGGAGGGATTCGAACCCCCAACCGTCGGTTTTGGAGACCGCTGTTCTACCAATTGGAACTACGCCCCTAAATTTTCCTACCCTACAATCGGTGCAGGATTGGACGCGGTATTATACCTATTATGCTTTTTGACGCAAGTCCAGCCTCGCCCTTATCCACCCTATCAGGCATAAAAAAAGCCCGGCGAAAGCCGGGCTCTTAAAATCAAGCGGACTGCTTAGTCCATGATTTTTGATACAACGCCTGCACCTACGGTACGGCCACCCTCACGGATAGCGAAACGCAGACCTTCATCCATTGCGATTGGAGCAATCAAATCAACAACAAATTTCAGGTTATCACCAGGCATAACCATTTCTACGCCTTCTGGCAATTCTACGGCACCCGTTACGTCCGTTGTACGGAAGTAAAACTGTGGACGGTAGCCTTTAAAGAATGGCGTATGACGGCCACCTTCGTCTTTGCTCAGTACGTAAACTTCCGCTTCGAACTTGGTATGCGGAGTAATTGTACCTGGCTTCGCCAATACCTGGCCACGCTCTACGTCGTCACGCTTGGTACCACGCAACAAGGCACCAATGTTCTCACCTGCACGACCTTCGTCAAGCAGTTTACGGAACATCTCAACACCCGTTACGGTTGTCTTGGTGGTGTCTTTCATACCAACGATTTCACACTCGTCGCCTGTACGCACGATACCGCGCTCTACACGACCTGTGACTACGGTACCACGACCTGAAATCGAGAATACGTCTTCGATTGGCATGATGAACGGCTTATCGATGTCACGCTCTGGCTCTGGAATGTAGTTATCCAGTGCGTCAGCTAATTCAACAATTTTCTTGCTGAACTCTTCGTCGCCTTCCAGCGCTTTCAGTGCTGAGCCCTGAACTACCGGCAGGTCGTCGCCCGGGAAGTCATATTCTGACAACAGTTCACGAACTTCCATTTCTACCAGCTCTAACAGCTCTTCGTCGTCTACCATGTCACATTTGTTCATGAATACAACGATGTAAGGAACGCCTACCTGACGTGAAAGCAGAATGTGCTCACGAGTCTGTGGCATTGGGCCGTCAGTTGCCGCTACTACTAAGATTGCGCCGTCCATCTGCGCTGCACCAGTGATCATGTTTTTTACATAGTCAGCGTGCCCTGGGCAGTCTACGTGTGCGTAGTGACGAGTTGGCGTGTCATACTCAACGTGTGACGTTGAAATGGTAATGCCACGCTCTTTCTCTTCTGGCGCGTTATCGATGGCTGCGAAGTCTTTCGCCGCACCACCATAAACTTTTGCCAAAACAGTTGTGATAGCAGCAGTTAGTGTTGTTTTACCGTGGTCAACGTGACCGATGGTGCCGACGTTTACGTGCGGCTTCGAACGTTCAAATTTTTCTTTAGACATTGCAGCCTCTCTAACAAAATTCTTCGGTGTGTTACCTAAGCTAAAAAGCATGACCGAGGTTTATTAGGGGCCTAGATTGAAATGGTGCTGATAGGCGGATTCGAACCGCCGACCTCACCCTTACCAAGGGTGCGCTCTACCAACTGAGCTATATCAGCACTGACGGAATGTGGAGCGGGTGGCGGGAATCGAACCCGCGTCATCAGCTTGGAAGGCTGAGGTAATAGCCACTATACGACACCCGCAAATTCACAATTTTATGAGGCCACTTCAAAACCAAGGAAATTGCGTGGTGGAGGGGGCAGGATTCGAACCTGCGAAGGCTGAGCCGTCAGATTTACAGTCTGATCCCTTTGGCCACTCGGGAACCCCTCCCGTGTCTTGCAATTTAAATTGGTGCCGGCACCAAGAGTCGAACTCGGGACCTACTGATTACAAGTCAGTTGCTCTACCAACTGAGCTATGCCGGCACCACCGGTTAGGTGGAGCGCATTCTATGGTACTAGATTTGATAGTGCAATAGGTGCGCGTAATTTTTTTAACTTTTTTGTTCTGACTGGTCAGTTTTTATCTACATCGAATAAAAACTGACCTTATTTTAGGGATCTACAGTACTTTTTCTTACTGCCCAAATGGGTGACGTAAAACAATGGTTTCTTTACGATCAGGCCCTGTCGAAATAATATCTACCGGCACACCCGTTAACGCTTCAATGCGGGCAATATAAGCTAAAGCTTCTGGCGGCAACTCTTTATGCTCCGTTATGCCAACAGTGCTTTGTTGCCAGCCCGGCATTGTTTCATAAATAGGCTCTACCACTTCATAGTCTTCCGCAGAAAGCGGCGGATGCTCTGTCACACTGCCGTCGGAAAGCTGATAACCAATACAAATCTTTAATTCGTCAAGACCGTCTAGTACATCTAACTTCGTTAAGCAGAAGCCACTGATAGAGTTGATTTGTACTGCCCGTCGCATTGCTACAGCGTCTATCCAGCCGGTACGACGTTTACGACCGGTCGTTGCACCAAACTCATGGCCTTTTTCACCTAAATGCTGGCCCACTTCGCAATCAAGTTCAGTCGGGAAGGGTCCACTGCCTACGCGAGTAGTGTAGGCTTTGACAATGCCTAACACATAATCAATATAACGAGGACCAAAGCCAGCTCCTGTCGCAACGCCGCCAGCCGTTGTATTGGAAGAGGTCACATAAGGGTAAGTACCATGGTCGATATCCAGCAAGGTACCCTGCGCACCTTCAAACATGATTGATTCACCATTTTTACGTGCTTTATCGAGTAAGGCAGGTACATCAATTACCATAGGTTTCAATACTTCCGCGAACTCTTCACATTGCTTAAGTACGGTGTCGAAATCAATTGCGTCGGCTTTGTAGTATTCAACTAAAGAAAAGTTATGATAATCCACCAGCTCTTTTAGTTTTTCGCCAAAGCGCTTCATATCAAATAAGTCACCAACGCGCAGACCGCGACGGGCAACTTTGTCTTCATACGCAGGACCAATGCCACGCCCCGTTGTACCAATGGCTTCTTTACCGCGCGCACGTTCACGTGCCTGGTCAAGAGCTACATGGAATGGCAGAATTAATGGACAAGCTTTACTGATACGCAAACGGTCAACAACTGGAACATTTCGTGCTTCCAGCATTGCCATTTCTTCCATCAGTGCTTCGGGTGATAAAACCACGCCGTTGCCAATAACGCATTGAACATTTTTGCGTAGAATACCGGAAGGAATTAAATGCAGAACGGTTTTTTCACCGTCAATAACCAATGTGTGCCCAGCATTATGTCCGCCCTGATACCGCACAACCATAGTGGCTTTATCGGTTAACAGGTCAACAATTTTACCTTTGCCTTCGTCACCCCATTGGGTGCCTAGAATTACAACGTTCTGACTCATGATTGCCCCGCGTAAAAAAAATCGGAGCGATCTTACCTTTAATCGGAGGGTTTGTACATCGGAGGTGAGCGCCTGATGGAAACATCAGACGCTCATTCATGATTACTCTTCAGTTTTTCCCATCATATTTTGTAAATAACGGAAAAAGTCACTGTTCGCATCAAGTACTAACATATCATTGCCAGAGCCAAAGGAACTGCCATAAGCTTCCATGCTGCGAATAAATGCAAAGAACTCTGCATCTTTCTGATAAGCATCAGCGTAGATTTTCGCTGCCTGCGCATCCCCTTCACCACGTAATTCACGTGACTGACGTTTTGCATCAGCAAGCATTACCGTTACACGCGCGTCGACATCGGCACGAATAAACTCAGCCTGCTCTTTACCTTCAGAACGGTGTTCTGTGGCCACAGCTTTACGCTCTGCACGCATACGTTGATAAATCGACTGACTGACTTCATTCGGTAAGTTAATTTGCATAACACGAACATCCAGCACTTCAACACCTAAATCTGAAGCACTTTCTGATCCTTGTATTAACGCTTCACGCATTAACTCATCACGCTCACCAGAAACAATGTCAGAAATAGTCCGGTTACCAAACTCGCTACGCAAACCACTATTAATACGACGAGTTAGCAGAGCTTCAGCCTGGAGGTAGTTACCGCCATTTGTACTCAGATAGAAAGTAGAAAAGTCGTTAATACGCCACATAACGTAAGTATCAACTATCAAATCTTTCTTTTCACTGGTAACGAAACGGTCAGGATCGCCATCTAAAGTCTGCAGACGTGCATCCAGTCTTTTCACTTGTTCAATGAAAGGAATTTTAAGGTGTAAACCTGGTTCGAAAACCATAGCTTCACCGGTTTCTGCGTTGCGCTCAACCTTACCGAACTGGATTAAGATAGCGCGTTCGCCTTCCTTAACCACATAAACGGAGGAAAGACCCAGAACGACCAGGACCACAACAATAATTGCGATTAGGTTTTTCATTAGTTTCGACCTCCGCTACGGTTACTGCTGCGCGTATTTTGTGTCTCTGTTCCGCTGTTGGAGGAACCACCTGAAACATTTTCAGGAACACGCGCCGGAGAGAATGTATTCGTATTACGACCTTGCTTTTCGAGAAGCTTCTCTAGTGGCAAGTACATCATGTTGTTACCACCTTCAACATCAACCAGTACTTTAGGCGTTTTCGCATAAAGCTCCTGCAGAGTATCAAGATAAATACGCTGACGTGTGACCTCAGGTGCGTTTTCATATTGAGGCAGCAGCTCTTCAAATCGAGCAACTTCACCCTGAGCTTCAAGAATAATTTGCTCGCGATAAGCTTGCGCTTCCTGCAGCATACGACGTACCTGGCCTCGTGCCAACGGTTCTACTTCGCGGGCATAAGCTTCAGCTTCTCTAATGAAACGCTCTTCATCTTCCTGTGCTGAAATAGCGTCATCGAAGGCATCTTTAACCGCTTCCGGTGGTCGCGCTGGCAGCAAGTTAATATCAACCACTTGCAAACCAACTGAGTAAGGGTTCATCGTTTTTTCAAGCATTTCCAGCGTATTTGCTCTGACTTCTTCACGCCCACGAGTCAATACTTCATCCATGGTAGTGTGACCCACCACAAAACGTAAAGCACTGTCAGTGGCTCGTGATAAAACACCGTCGGCATTTTCTACGTTAAACAAGTACGCACGCGGATCAACAACACGATATTGAACATCCAATTCAACACGAACTACGTTCTCATCCTGAGTCAGCATGTAGCCATCGGTTTTATCTGAGCGGATATTATTTACGTCCACATGTTCTACTGAGTCAATAAATACCGGGCGCCAATGCAACCCCGACTCAACCAGTGAATGAAACTGACCGAAACGCAGTACAACACCGCGGTCTGCTTCTTTTACTGTGTAGAAACCAGCAATAAACCAAACAATTAATGCAATAATTGCGATAATGCCGACGCCTTTTGCCGGGATACCTGAACTGCCGCCCGAGCCGCCGCCTTTTTTCCCACCAAAACCGAATTTGGAAAACAGTTTGCGAACTGCTTCATCTAGATCAGGCGGCCCTTGATCTTTGCCACCTTGATTTTTCCATGGGTCACGGTCATTGTTATTACCGTTTCCCGGTTGATTCCAAGCCATTGAGTGCTCCAAGTTTTTAAGAAAACTGTTGCTATAAAAAATTCTATTGCTGCACGACTAAGTCGTCCAGTTGATCGCCATAAGCCTTGTGTAAACGCTGCCAGTCTACCGATGACATACGCACTTGCAACGCAAGTTCGCCGTTTTCGTTAACATCTTCCGATGTCACGCTATTCCAACGGTATAATGTACCACGTAATTTACCCATTGAGTGGGGGATTTTCAGCGTCAACTCGACCATTTGCGGGCCAAGTATCTGTCGTAAAGCCTCCAGCACTTCTTCAATGCCAAGATTTTGTTGCGCTGAAACCCAGACCCTTATTGGCTTTTGGTTATCATCGTAGTCAATTCGGGGTTCCGCACCCTCCACTTGATCTATTTTATTACAAATAATCAACTGTGGTACATCGCCAGCATCAATTTCTTCCAAAACCTCAGCAACCTGATCAATATTATTTTGCTGATGTTCGTCGCTGACATCAACCACATGTAACAATAAGTCGGCTTCCTGAGTCTCCTGAAGCGTTGCCTTAAACGCTGCAACCAAGTCATGAGGTAAGTGACG
Organism: Idiomarina sp. PL1-037; assembly: GCF_034422975.1. NCBI lineage: Bacteria > Pseudomonadati > Pseudomonadota > Gammaproteobacteria > Alteromonadales > Idiomarinaceae > Idiomarina > Idiomarina sp. PL1-037. Next base: position 372,780 of record NZ_CP139873.1, on the reverse strand, counting down.
AATAAAACCAACGGTATCGGCCAGAATAACTTCGCCAATATCTTCTACGGCGAGGTTTCTCAGGGTCGGATCAAGTGTTGCGAATAGCTGATCCGCCGCATAAACCCCAGCTTCAGTCAGGCGATTAAACAACGTTGACTTACCTGCGTTGGTATAACCCACCAGCGACACTGTAGGAATGTCCGCTTTTTTACGAGCCCGACGCCCCTGCTCCCGCTGTTTCTGGACTTTTTCGAGACGTTTTAAGATATTTTTAATACGCCCCCGAATTAAGCGTCTGTCGGTCTCAAGCTGAGTTTCACCCGGCCCACGTAAACCAATACCACCTTTTTGTCTCTCAAGGTGAGTCCAGCCTCGTACCAAGCGTGTCGAGATATGACGCAGCTGTGCTAATTCAACCTGCAACTTACCTTCGTGGGTTCGTGCCCGCTGCGCAAAAATGTCCAGAATAAGACCCGTACGGTCTAACACCCGACATTTGCAAATGGCTTCTAGATTCCGCTCTTGCGTTGGTGATAACGCATGATTAAAGATAACAATGTTAGCGTCCAGAAGTTTTACCTGCTCGGCAATTTCTTCTGCCTTACCACTACCAACAAAGTACCTGGGGGTTGGGGAGCTCCGACTTGTCGTCATCACTCCCATCGTTTTCACGCCCGAAGAATCAGCTAAAAGTTGTAATTCGGAGAGATCTTCTCGGTCAACTTCTGCGGGTAAATCCACATGAACCAATATTGCGTAGTCGCCACCTTCATACCTATCGAACAAGTTGTTCAGACCTCTCTTTCATCATTAATCTTCTATTTCAGCCATATCTTCGCCAGCTTGTTGCGGCAAATAGTTTTGAGGAATACGCGCTGGTACAACTGTTGAAATTGCATGCTTGTACACCATTTGGCTAACCGTATTCTTTAATAAGACAACGAATTGATCAAAAGACTCAATTTGTCCCTGCAGTTTAATGCCATTAACTAAGTAAATAGATACTGGTATGCGCTCACGACGTAACGCATTTAAGAATGGGTCTTGTAAAGTTTGCCCCTTAGCCATCTTGGATTCCTTTTTATCGTTATTAATATCCAATGTGTAAATAGTAAGCCACAGCACTGCCAATTTGCAGTTCCCTGTAAAGACACACTAGACCAGTAAAGAATTTTTGCAATAAGAAAAACGTTAAGAATTACTCATTTAATCCAGATTTGGATCTGCGGCCTTAGTCATCTAATTTCAATCCTTACTATTAAAAATCTCTGCAGGCTGCTGCATCGCCTTTGTGACTTTCGCCTGCATATTAAGGTCGCCGGTCTCCAGCCAGTGCACTCCAGGCCAACCCCGCAGCCAGGTCATTTGTCTTTTCGCTAACTGCCGGGTAGCAATAATTCCGCGCTCACGCATTTCATCGTAGCTTAGTTCTCCGGCGAGATGCTGCCACATTTGCCGATACCCAACACTGCGTATGGACGGAAGGTCCGGATGCAAATCGGGTCTGGCAAACAAGGTTTCAACTTCTTCTTTAAAAGGTTGCGCCAACATTTGGTCAAAACGCTGCTCGATACGCTGATGTAAAACTTTCCGTTCAATTGGCGCTACCGCAAACTGATAAATGGGTTTAGTTAACTGACCATGACGCTCCCTGGTGAGTTCCGTCAGAGGTTTACCCGAAATTTCATAAACCTCTAAAGCTCGCAGAATTCGCTGAGGATCATTTCGATGAATACGTTTTGCGCTTGTGGGGTCAACCTTGTGCAGCCGATTGTGCAATTCAGCTAAACCTTTCTCATGCAGTTCGGCGGTCAACTTCTCACGTACGCTGGTATCAGACTCGGGCAAATGGGAAAGTCCTTCAAGTAATGCCTTGAAGTACAGCATGGTTCCGCCAACCAGCAAAGGCACCTTGCCTCGTTGCTGAATATCATCGATTAAAGTCAAAGCGTCTTTTTGGAAATCGGCCGCCGAGTAAGTTTCAGCAGGGTCGCGAATGTCCAGTAAGTGATGAGGAACTAAGCTTTGCTCTTCAGCGCTGGGTTTCGCGGTACCAATATCCATTCCCCGATAAATTAACGCAGAGTCGACAGAAATAATCTCGCAGTCCAGTTGCTCACAAAGCGCCAGCGACAACGCGGTTTTCCCTGAAGCTGTTGGCCCATAAATGGCAATAACGGCGTCCTTGCTATACATTATTCTCTCCGGGTAACGGCAACTTTTGAAACGCGTCGGTGCTTTCAGCCAATTGCGAACGCCACTGAATAAGCCAGTGCTCTGCCTGAGTCAGAGTGTACGACTCAAGGCCTGCAAACTGTGCCAACCAACGAGCCAGTTGGTCAGGTTCTGCTCTTTCACTCAGTAATGTTAAGAAATCCGTAAAACCACTCACCACATTGCCCTGACGTAACATTTCCGGCATTTGCTCAATAATTACCTGCTCACGCTGAATTTTATACACCACACCGCATTGGTTTAATTGCTGCTGCGGCCACTGACTTGCAGGCCCGGGCAGATCCGCCAGACTGATTGCCACAGGCACCAGTAAGGGCTGCCCGTTCAGCCCATCCTGCAATTGCTGAGTAAGTTTTCTGCTAACACATTCAGTGTGAACTTTGGCCAGATTAAGCCAGGCCAGACTGTCCTCATTCCGAATAAGGGCATAAACACCATTAAACACAGACAGTACACGCCAGTTTTGTGTCGCTTTTAACTTTGTCTCTGGCTCCGTGTTTAGCTTCGTGCCAGTATTACTATGATGGACCTGGGCAGCATTTGGCAACAACGAACCCGATGCTTTTCTCTCGCCAAGGAAGCTCCCACCTGACGCCCCCCGACAGGAGCCCGACGTGGCCCCTGATGACCGTTCTTGCGAGCTGTAAGAATGCTGGTGACTCATCACAGGTTGTTCGCTTTCTGTGGCAACCAGCTGGTTTAAAGCCTGTTCAATGCGGGTCAGAATAAAGTCATGCACTTGTCGCTGTCGGTGAAACCGAACTTCATGCTTTGCCGGATGCACATTCACATCAACTTCTTCTGCGGGAAGTTCAAAGTAAAGTACGAAAGTCGGTACCCGCTCGTTCGGCAAATATTTTTCATAGGCCTGACGTACCGCATGCGATAACAATTTATCGCGCATCATTCGGCCGTTGACAAAAAAGTGCTGAATATCCCCCTGATGCCGGCAATGCTCCGGCGGGACTAACCAGCCACTTAAATGGAAGTCACCATCAACAGCGTCAATTGCTGAAGCCTGCTCAGCAAATCCACCGCCGCAAATTTTCGCCAACCGTTGTAACTCCTGTTTTTCAGTCTGAGCAGGAGGAAACGCTCTTACCGATTTACCGTTGTGATTAAGCTGGAAGCCAATTTCAAAACGGCTAAGCGCAATCCGCTTTATAACATCATCTATGTGACTAAATTCCGTTTTTTCTGTGCGCAAAAACTTACGCCTGGCTGGCGTATTAAAGAAGAGATCCTGTATATCGACGGTAGTGCCGTCCGGATGCGCAGCTGGCTCAACAGTCACCTGCATGTCGCGACCTTCGGCCCACGCCTGCCAGGCCTCTTCCTGCTCTGGCGGCTTGGATATTAAGCGTAATCGCGACACTGAACTGATACTGGCCAAGGCTTCGCCCCGAAACCCCAAGCTACCAATGCGCTCTAAATCTTCCAGACTCTGAATTTTACTGGTGGCGTGCCGGCTCAGTGCCAGTGTCAGTTCCTGCTTAACAATACCACCGCCGTTATCACGAATTCGGATACGCTTGCTACCGCCCTGCTCAATATCCAGAATTAATTGCGTAGCCCCGGCGTCTAAAGCGTTCTCGACCAGCTCTTTCACCACCGACGAAGGGCGCTCAACCACTTCGCCCGCAGCAATTTGGTTAGCGAGTTCTATAGGCAATTGTTGAATAGCCATCAGCGACTCGGAATCGTCAGTTTCTGACCAATTTTCAGACTGTTGCTGGTCAATTTATTTTCAGATTTTATGGCTTTCACTGTGGTGTTATATCGCTGTGCCAGTACCGACAGAGAATCGCCCGACTTCACTGTGTAGCTAAAGTTGCTTTGGTTTGCCAGGTAGGTGTTATCTATTGGGTTACTAACAAAATAACGGCGAATACCATTATAAAGAGCCCGCGCCAGCTTTTGCTGATGAGCATTACTGGTTAACAGCTGCTCTTCACGCGGGTTTGAAATGAACCCGGTTTCCACCAACAAAGAAGGTTTATCTGGTGACTTCAAGACCGCTAGACTCGCCGCCTGGGGGGTCTTTTTATGCATTTTAGTTATCGTCGACATTTCATCGATAATATGCTTTGCCGCCGTGTAAGCTCCTGCGATGGAGCTGTCCATTGACATGTCTAACAACGTTTCAGCTAAATAAGGTTCATGCCCATTCTTACTTAGAATATCGGTGACCCCACCAAGCAACTCAGATTGCTGCTCCCGATTTTCTAACCAGCGACCCACTTCGGATTCTGCCCGGCGTTTTGATAAAACCCAAACCGATCCTCCACTGGGCTGAGGTGTTCGAAAAGCGTCTGCATGAATCGAAACAAAAAAGTCGGCTTTGGCGTCCCAGGCTTTTTGCGGTCGTTCGTTAAGGCCAACATAATAGTCTCCGGTTCGAATCAAATAAGCCTGCATCCCCGGGTCGTCGTTAATTAACTTAGCCAGGGCACGGGCAATACGAATAACAACGTGTTTTTCGTAGGTTCCGCGCGGACCAATGGAACCTGGATCATCGCCGCCATGCCCGGCATCAATAGCCACTGTCACGCGTCTGTCTTTTAATTCAGAAACGGATTTAGCCGGCCCGCTACGCTCAATAGACTTACCAGGTAAGTCAACGACCAGTCGGTCTTTATATGACTCATTAGCCGGCAAGGTAAAAAGGTTAGCGTCGCTTTTGGAGTCCAGCTCAATAACAATACGGGTACTGTTAGCGTTTTTAGGTGAGCTTGTGCGAATTTTATCGACCAGCAGCGAGTCTTCACCCAAGTTCTCCAAACCAGTTTTTAACGAAGTATTGTTAAAATCAATAACCAGTCGGTAAGGTTTTTGCTGATATAGAGTAAAGTAAGAATAGTCGGGAGTATCCGACAAGTCGAAAACCACCCGCGTTTTATCCGGAGATGGCCACACACGCACACTGTCTACACTGTTGTCGGCCCATGCCCACAAAGGAGCACAGGCAAACAAAAACACCCAAAATCGCTTCATCATAATGTTTTAATTATTTTTTTTCCGGCATCTGTTAGCGCACTGAAAGTGAGTTTACGACCCGTACCAGCATACTCGATTCTTATCTCAATGTCCGCACTGGGAAGCCAACCATAGCCTTTATCAGGCCACTCTATAAAGTTTAACGTATCTTCAGAAAAATAATCGCGAATTCCCATAAATTCGAGCTCTTCCGGATCGGCCAGTCGATATAAATCGAAATGATGAATACGCCAGCCTTGCAACTGGTAGGGCTCGACAAGAGTATAAGTCGGACTTTTCACCGCCCCTGAATGCCCAAGAGCCTGAATAACACCGCGACAAAACGCCGTTTTACCGGCACCTAACTCACCTTGCAGGTAAACCACTAAAGGGGCCTGTAAAGCTTGTGAAAATTTCTTCGCCAGCGCTAACGTTTCCTCTTCGTCAGCCAGTTCACATTGGTGTACCTCAGTCATCATCGCTTCCATATCCATTCACCAACTGTCGTATATAAGGCAACAGATCCGAAGCTAAGGTTCCCCTCTCGCCATCTTTTCCTGCCTCTTCGCCCGCTATAGCATGCCATAGGCTACCCGCAATCAGCGCTTGTGCCGGAGCCATTCTTTGTGCCAGCAAACCCGCGATCAGTCCGGTTAACAGGTCGCCCATACCGCCGGACGCCATTGCCGGAGAACCTCGGTCAATCAAACACCGTCCTCTGTCAGTTACCAACAAAGACCCCGCACCTTTCAATAATATCTGTGCACCGTATTTTTCGCGCAGCTTTGTTGCCGCAGCAAAACGGTCCGACGCGACTTCATCGGTCGTCATTTGCAGTAACCGTGCAGCTTCACCAGGGTGTGGCGTCAGTAATAACTTGGACGAACGCAGAGGGTTGCTTGCTAACAGGTTTAGACCGTCGGCATCAATAACTTTCAGCACATCGGTTTCCATCACCTGCGAAAAAAGCGCCTGACTCCAGGAGCTTTGCCCCAACCCGGGCCCTAGAGCAACAGCAGAAGCTTCTCGCAGCAGTGGCTTAAGAGCATCGGTATCTGTTATGCCATGCACCATAGCTTCTGGCTGCGCGGCCGCAACTATGCTCTGCACCTGAGGATGACACGCCACGGACACTTTACCGGCTCCCGCACGCAACGCCGACTGCATTGCCAATATCACGGCTCCGGACATGCCCGGCTGGCCACCGACAATTAGCACATGCCCTTGTTCACCTTTATGAGTGCAGCGTGAGCGCGGTGCTAGCCAGCCGCCAACCCGCCCTGCATTAACTCTGAACCAGTCGGCTTCGTTTTGCTGTTTAAACGTGCTGCCAATACCTAAATCTTCAAGTTTTAGCTCACCCGTATGCTCTTGAGCTTTTCCGGTAAGCAACCCGCGCTTTAACGCCACAAGGCTGACAGTCAAATGAGCTCGAACCGCCGCTCCGGGCACGTGGCCCGTATCTGCATCTACTCCCGACGGCACATCCACTGACACCACCGGCGTCCTGCTGCCATTCACTCGCTGCACCCAGCTTACCGGGTCGCCCTCAAGTGCACGGTTCAAGCCGAGACCAAATAAAGCATCAACCAACACATCAAATTGCTCAGGCGAGCAATCCAACAAGGGCTTTTCACTTCCGCCTTGTTCACGCCACGCAGCGCGGGCTTTGTGTGCGTCAGACTCCATTGGTTCCGGCAAGTCAATGTTGGGTTTAAGCGCAAAAACTTGCACCTGGTAGCCCGCTTTCTGAGCCAGCCTGGCGACAATATAGCCATCGCCCCCGTTATTCCCTTCACCACAACAAACCGCAATGCGAGCCGGTGCCGGAAAGTACGACTGCATCTGATGAAAAACGGCTTTTCCTGCTGCCGACATCAGTTGCGTCATGTTCATTGAACAGGCTTCAGCGGCTTTCTGTTCGCCCTGCTGTACTTGCTCAACGCGATAAAGACAGTTGATATAACGGCTGCCGTTGGTGTCTGTCATAATGGCTCCCTACAATTTGTTTAGTCTGGCTTAAATACCCCAATGACCTGATCAAACTGACGCTGGCTACCACCACCCTGCTCTTTAGGTTCACTAAACCGGTGCTTACATTGCACGCACTCAACTTGTTCGGTATCGTTTTCGATAAAGAGCATGAGTGTGTCCATGGCATCACATTTGGGGCAAACGGCCCCGGCAATAAATCGCTTCTTTTCTCTAGCCACAACAGCTCCTGTGTTAGAATTGTGAGCAGAACGCGTCTATGATACCGCAGCTGAACAGCTGTACAAAATGAAGAGTAGTTTATGATCCGTGCTGAAGCTATCACCTTATTGCGTGGCGGTGATGTTTTATTTGAAGACAGTGACTTACAAGTATTCCCTGGACACCGCGTTGGCTTAGTGGGCCGTAATGGCTGCGGCAAGTCCTCGCTATTTGCCATGCTGCGTGGTGAGCTGAGTGCCGACAGCGGTAATATTCACCTGCCGGCAGACTGGCGCATTGCCAGCGTAGCCCAGGACACTCCGGCACTGGATAAGTCTGCTATCGACTACGTAATGGACGGCGATACCGAGTTTCGGCAGCTGGAAGCGCAACTCGCGCAGGCCGAAAGCGATAACAACGGCGAAGCCATTGCCCACTGTCACGACAAGTTGGCTTCCATCGGGGCCTATGATATTCAGCCCAGAACCGCCAGCCTAATGGCCGGTCTTGGGTTTACTCAGGAACAACTGCAACAGCCGGTAAAAGCCTTTTCCGGTGGTTGGCGTATGCGGCTTAACCTGGCACAGGTACTCATAGCCCGCGCCGACTTAATGCTGTTGGATGAGCCAACCAACCATTTGGACGTTGATGCCATTTTCTGGCTGGAAAGCTGGCTAAAACAATACGACGGAACGCTTTTGTTGATATCGCACGACCGGGATTTTCTCGACTCGGTCACCACCGACATTACTCATATAGAGCACAAAAAACTGAACAGCTACCGCGGCAACTACTCTTTATTTGAGCGGCAGCGCGCCGAACACATCGCTCAGCAACAAAGTGAATACGAAAAAGCTCAGGTTATGCGTCAGCACTTGCAGGCTTACGTCGACCGTTTCCGCTATAAAGCCAGCAAAGCAAAACAGGCGCAAAGTCGTTTAAAGGCTATTGAGAAGCTGCCTAATCAGGCACCATTGCGCGCTGAGAGTGGCATCGACTTTCATTTTTTAACACCTGAAAAGCTGCCTAATCCGCTGCTGACGCTGCGCGACGCCAAAGCCGGCTACGGTGACACCACCATTCTCGAAAAAATTAAGTTAAACCTGGTGCCCGGCACCCGGTTGGGCTTACTTGGCCGAAACGGCGCCGGTAAATCGACACTGATTAAACTGCTGGCGGGTGAATTGGAACCGATGGCAGGTGAGCGATTGGTTAACCCGGGTCTCAGCATTGGTTATTTCGCCCAGCATCAGCTGGAAACTCTGGACTTAGCGGCATCGGCTCTATTGCACTTGCAGCGCATTGATAAACAAGCGACTGAACAAAAGCTGCGTGACTTTCTAGGTAACTTTGGATTTTCCGGTGATCAGGCCACCCGCTCGGTTGAGCCCATGTCTGGCGGTGAAAAAGCGCGTCTGGCTTTAGCTCTCATTATCTATCAACGTCCTAATTTACTCTTGCTGGATGAGCCAACCAACCACCTGGATCTCGGTTTACGGGACGCACTGGTTGCAGCTTTGCAAGAGTATGAAGGCGCGCTAATTGTGGTTTCGCACGACAGACATTTGCTGCGTACCACAGTAGATGAGTTTTGCCTGGTTGCCGACGGCAAAGCAGAGACCTTCGACGGTGATTTAGATGCCTACCACGACTGGTTGCAGCTACAGGCCGCTAACGACAAACGCAGCGAGCAACCCGCTACCCGCCAGCGCGATGATCGCAAGCAGCAAAAACGAAAAGAAGCCGAGGTACGACAAAAAACCAAGCCTTTACGTCAGCAAATAGAGAAGGCAGAAAAGACGATTCATTCTCTGGAACTGAAGCTAGCCGATATTCACGAGCGACTGAGTGACAGCAGCCTGTATGACGATGCCAATAAAGCCAAATTACAAAAACTATTAGACCAGCAGGCGCAAGCGCAAAAAGACCTGCAACAACAAGAAAACCTCTGGATGACAGCAGAAGAAGAGCTGGCAGAATTAACCGAAGAGTTGCAGCAAACGGAGGATAAATGATTATTCCGTGGCAGGAAATTGATCAGGAAACACTAAACAATTTAATGGAATCTATTGTACTGCGCGAAGGAACCGATTACGGCAGTCAAGAGCTCAGTTTCGAAACAAAAGTCGAGCAACTGAAGCAACGTCTGAAGTCCGGCGAAGCCGTTATTGTTTACTCTGAACTGCACGAAAGTGTCGATGTGGTCAACAAAGACAGCGTTACCGGAAACGAGCCTGACGGGCAATGAAGATCTCTTCCCAAGGTACTCTTTGGTCACCCAGAACTAAAAAGTTAGGATTCAGTAAGCTAACCGTGCGGTTGTAGGTAATAGGTTCAAAGTTCTCATTCACTATGCAACCGCCAGCTTCTCCAACAATGACTTGAGATGCGGCGGTATCCCATTCGCCGGTAGGTCCCAGCCGTAAAAAGCAATCGGCTTTCCCTTCGGCAATAAAACAGGCTTTCAGTGAACAGCTACCCGCTGGCAATGACTGAATATCACGCTTTGTCTGCAAGCGGTTAAACACAGGCTCTCGTGCCTGCTGACGACTAATGGCAATAACAATAGGGTCAGCTTGTGGGTCTCTAAACTTGCGCACGCTTATGCTCTGCTTTTCGTTCTCTTTCTGTTTAAAAGCGCCGACTCCTTTTTGGGCATAGTAAAGCGTTTCACCGACCGGCCAGAAAATAACGCCAATGACAGGCTCGTTGTTTTCTACATAAGCAATGTTGACCGCAAAGTCCCCGGAGCGGGAAATAAACTCTTGAGTACCGTCTATCGGGTCAATAATAAAATAGGCCTGCCATTGACGGCGCTCATTATAGTCCTGATGTTCGCTTTCTTCAGAAATAACCGGAATATCAGGGAATGACTGCTTGAGTCGATCTTCTATTAGCTCGCTGGCAACAAGATCTGCGGTCGTTACTGGAGAGTCGTCTTTTTTCTCGGCCGTTTTATAGTCGTGCCGCTCATACATTGACAAGATAACGCCACCTGCTTCGCAGGCTATCTCTTTCAATCTCTCCAGCATTGCCTCTGCCACTACGGTGCCTCACTCAAATTACGCAAAAGCATTAACAGCGCCGCAACACTGCGCGCTTCAGAAAAGTCGGGTTGAGCCAACAAGTTGTCAATATCGCCTAATGGCCAAGTCACTTTTTCCAGCGGCTCAGGTTCGTCACCCGGCAAGCTTTCGGGGTATAAGTCGCGAGCTACGAAAACACTCATTTTGGCGGAGAAAAACTGAGGTGCGAGAGACACTTCCATTAAGAAGTCAAGTTGGCGGCTACCATAACCCACCTCTTCTTTTAGCTCGCGCTGAGCTGCTTCTTCCGGGCTTTCACCCGGGTCAATTAGACCCTTAGGGAAACCTAATTGATAGTCGTGAAGGCCTGCTGCGTATTCCCGTATCAGTAACAAAGTCTCTTCATCCAAGTAGGGGACAATCATAACTGCCCCCCGACCACTGCCTTTCATGCGCTCAAACTGACGCTGCTCGCCATTGCTAAATTTAAGATCGACAGCTTCAATACGCATTAAGCGACTTTGCGCTACGACACGACGTGCCAGAATTTGCGGGACTTGTTTTTCTTTACTCATACAACGGTTCCAAGTCATTGTCTCTCTTTACTATAACGACTCTGCGCACAGAAAACAGTGTCAATTTACGCTTTTCTTATACAGTGCTACTATCTAAAACCCGTACACCGGTTGTGAAGCGAGAAATATGACTGCAATAAAGCCTGAAACCGAAACTGAATTCGATGTCGTCGTCATCGGTACTGGCCCGGGCGGCGAAGGCGCTGCAATGCAATTGGCCAAAAGCGGCTACAACGTTGCCATAGTAGAAAAGCATAAGGCCCTTGGCGGCGGTTGCACGCATTGGGGAACCATTCCCTCCAAAGCCTTACGACACTCCGTCAGCCGCCTCATTGAATACAATAATAATCCATTGTTTTCCGGGCCAGGCTGGCAGAGCGGTATAACTTTCAGTCACATATTGCACTATGCCGAATCGGTTATTCGTAAACAGGTGAAATTGCGCAGTTCGTTTTACGACCGTAACGACGTTACTGTGGTGCACGGTACCGCTTCTTTTTTGGATAAAAACCGTATTAGGGTCACTAAACTGGATGGCTCCGTCGATGATTTGATCACAAAACATGTCGTTATCGCCACCGGTTCTCGCCCGTACAACCCGGAAGACGTAGACTTTTCGCATCCGCGAATTTACGACTCAGACAAAGTACTGTCTTTGTCTCACGAGCCGAAAACCATTCTGATATACGGTGCCGGTGTGGTAGGCAGTGAATACGCCAGTATTTTCCGGGGTATGGGCGTAAAAGTGGACTTAATAAACCAACGTGAACGGCTGCTTTCTTTTCTGGATGCGGAAATTTCAGATGCGCTGAGTTATCACTTGCGCAACAGTGGCGTTGTCATTCGTCACAACGAAGAATACGAAAGCATTACCGGACATGACGACAAAGTGGTGCTGAAAACCAAGTCTGGTAAGACCATGGCTGCCGACTGTCTGCTTTTTGCTAATGGTCGTTCCGGCAACATTGAACAGCTTGACTGCCAGGCGGTGGGTCTGGAACCCAACTATCGCGGCCAGCTGGAAGTAAATGAAAACTACCAGACCAGTGTCGATAATATCTATGCGGTCGGCGACATTATCGGTTACCCCAGCTTAGCCAGCGCAGCGTACGATCAGGGCCGGATTTGTGCTTCCGCTATTATTAACGGTAATTGCGACAAAGCACTTATCAGCGATATTCCTACGGGCATTTATACCATTCCGGAAATTAGCTCGGTTGGCAAAACCGAAGAAGAGCTGACTGAAATGAAAGTGCCTTATGAGGTGGGTCGTGCGCAGTTTAAGCACCTTGCACGGGCACAAATTTCCGGTGCTGATGTGGGCTGCCTGAAGTTGTTATTCCACCGCGAAACGCGCGAGCTGCTGGGACTTCACTGCTTTGGCGAGCGAGCTTCAGAAATTATCCACATTGGTCAGGCTATTATGGAACAAAAAAACGGTGGCAATACCATCGACTACTTCGTCAATACCACCTTTAACTACCCGACTATGGCGGAAGCTTACCGAGTTGCAGCGCTTAACGGTATTAACCGTCTGTTGCTATAACCAGGGCTATTGCCGTTGCTGATTCAGCGGCAGCTCAATACATACGCATAAGCCGCCTCCCGGGCGGTTTTGCAGTTTTATACTGCCGTCGTGCCGGTCGACAATACGCTTAATAATAGCCAGCCCCAGACCGGAACCAACACCACCACGCGCTTTATCGCCTTGAGTAAAGGGTTCAAATAATGTCGCCTGCTGCTCCTCGGGAATGCCCGGACCATCATCAGTTATCCTGAACCAAACACGCTTTTGTTTCTTATCGTGCCCGGAGCTGACCACCGCCTGACTTTTACCGTAACGTTCGGCGTTTTCCAGCAAATTAATAATGACTCGCTTCATAGACAAGGGGCGTAACCAAACTCTGGGCAACGTGCCTAAATTAAGCTCAAACTGCTTTTGCCAGTTATCCGGGACATTCGCCACAGTTTGTTCTATCAGCTCATTCAGTGACTCCCTGCTACTGGACTCCTGCTGATCAAGACGAACATAATCGATAAACTGATCAATAATGTCGTTCATGTCGTCTATATCTTCAATAATGCCCTGAGCCAGACCGTCTTCGCCCTGTGGCATCATTTCCGCAGCCAGACGAATGCGAGTCAGAGGGGTTCTTAAGTCGTGAGAAACACCGGCCATTAAAAGGTTACGGTCATTTTCCAATTCGCGGATACCGCGCGACATTTGATTAAAAGCGCGGGTCACAGACACAATTTCTGTGGCACCTTTTTCAGAGAGCTGCTCAGGGAATTCTCCCCGACCCACTCGTCGGGCAGAATTCTCCAGAGCTTTTAACGGTCGGTTTAACCAGTTAGCAAATAGCATCCCCCCAAACACGCTCAGCAAACCAATGAGTACCAGGTACATTACCAATGGTGAGAAGCGCCCCTGCTGCATACTTTCCAGGGGCACGCGTATCCAGAAGTCAGGCGCACGCGGAGGTTTTACCCACAAATAGAATTTATTGCCCTGAGCCACCCGCACCTGGGCTTTGCCACCCAACATATTGCTCATGTCATCCGATAAATAACCATAATAGGTTGAGTTACCTAAGCCCTGCTTCTCGGCAGCTTCATCATTAAAGACTTCGATGCCGGTTGCTTCAGCATAATTGGTCATCAGTTCCCGCTCGGTTTCAGCCAGATGCTGACGGGGGATAAACATGGTGCGGATGTGTTTAGCAACCAATTCATTAATTTGTTCTATCGAGGGTCTGACAACATAATTGCTGACCATCACATAAGAAACAAGCTGATTGATAAGCAACACCAGAGCCAGCAGCGCTACCGTGCGGGAAAACGCTGACTTGGGAAAAAATTTCATCAGGACTTCAGCTGACCATCCGGCACAAACACGTAGCCCAGACCCCACACCGTCTGAATATATCGGGGTTTGGTCGGGTCCGCCTCCAGCATACGTCTTAAACGAGATACCTGAACGTCAATCGAGCGCTCAAGCGCGCTGTAGTCACGACCACGAGCCAGATGCATTAACTTATCGCGCGAAAGTGGCTGTCGTGCGTTATTGACGAGAGCTTTGAGTACCGCAAACTCACCACTGGTTAGCGGCATAGGTGTCTCGCCACGAAACATTTCTCGAGTGCCCAGGTTTAGCCTGAATTCACCAAAGGTTATTTCCTGATCTTCCTGCGAGGGAGCACCCGGGGCTTCGGTACCTCGCCGACGCAGCACCGCTCTCACCCGCGCCAGCAATTCTCTAGGGTTAAAAGGCTTGGCCAGATAATCATCAGCACCGAGTTCCAGGCCGATAATACGATCAACCTCGTCACCTTTTGCAGTGAGCATAATGACGGGCAGGTTGTTTCCTTCGCTGCGCAACCGTTTACAAATGGAGAGCCCGTCTTCGCCCGGCAGCATTAAATCCAGTACTAATAGATTAAAATTCTCGCGAGTCAGCAAACGGTCCATTTGTTCAGAGTCCTGCGCAACCCTTACCTGAAAGTTTTGCTCAGTAAGATAACGCTCCAGCAAGCTTCGCAGCCGAGCGTCATCGTCTACCACTAAAATTTTTAATGTTTCCTGCATCATCAGTTTTGTTTTCCAAGCTGGCATGCTCCAGCTATAAAGATACACCGCTTGCCTGGTTTATAGAAGTCGGCTTCTGTTAGCAAATGTTTCAGTTAACGATTCCAGTAACGTTGCATTTCAACGTACAGAAACGAAGCCGTCCAGGTAATTAAAACCAGCCCTGTTAAGCCTTCTACACCAGTTAAGAACCTTAGAGTACCGGATGGCTCAATATCACCAAAGCCCACCGTAGTAAAAACCGTAAAAGAAAAGTATAAGGCATCTATAAAGCTGCCGTCGAAATTGCCGACTAACGTGCCAAACCCCTCTTCGTGATGCATAACGTAATAAGCGAGCGCAAAGAAACCAACTTCGACAGCGTGTGCGATTATTGCAAGCATAACCCCAAACATCAGTCGAATTTGACTGAACATTTTCATTTTGGTTATTACCCAACCTATTCGGCTTAGCGCCTCATAGTGAAAAATCACGGTTAAACCAACGATAATTGAGTTACACAGGAAAGAAATAAGCATATTGTCGTTTGCCCCACCAGGCAGCGGATAAAGAAAACTGTGTTAAATGGACAAGATTGTCCCAAAGCCAGAAACAACTCAAATAGTATTTAGGGCGTTAAGGCTATAGAGCTCCAACGCCCTGCACTAAACTTACTTCTTACGAAGATCTTGTAGAGCTTCATTCATCTTAAACAGAACAATCAACAGCTCACACCAAATTCTTGCACCAATAGCTCCACCTGCGGCAGTAAGTAACCCCATAATAAAGCTCCCAAAGGTAAAACCTTCGTATCCAGCAAACATAGTACCTATACCACCAATAACCGCAGCCAGAAGCAAAAGCCAGTATACAAAGGTAATGATCTTCGGCGTCAGCATATTGTTAAAAAATAGAACGTCTTTCATTTTTATCTCCTTATTATTTTAGCGTAAACAGCTTTTGTAGTAAGAAAAGAATAAATCGACAGAGTTTACGCAATGCCTGATATCCTTTTCAGAACAGAAACTATCTACTTGATATTAATCGACTTAGATGAAGTTCACAATATCCGGCAACTACTGTTTACAAAAGAAGATGATAAGTCGCACAGCATTGACCTTTTATTAACCGACTTTAGTAACCATATAAGCTGAAACACAACTTAGTAAAGAGGGAACTCTATGACGACTTATAAAGCAATAAAACTGATTAAACGCCCAGAGCCGGGCCCTGTCTTACCTGATATTTTTGAAGTAACAGAAAAGGAGCTCCCAAAAGCAGGCTCTGGTGAAATATTAATTAAACAACGACAAATGTCGCTGGACCCTGCCATGTTTGGCTGGATGAGCCCTGATACCGAGAGCTACATACCGCCGGTTGAATTAAACACGGTAATGCGCAGCTCAGGTGTTGGAGAGGTTGTCGAGAGTAACCATCCTGACTTCGAAGTCGGCGACCGGGTTATGGGCATGATGGGCTGGCAGGAATATGCACTGAGCGATGGTAAGGGCATTAACAAGGTTCAGGCCGACGTACCTGACGAGACCGTACTCTCAGTATTCGCTTTACCGGGGTTAACCGCTACTCAAGGGTTACTTAATGTAGGCAAACCTCAAAATGGAGAGACCCTTGTAGTAACAGGTGCTGCCGGCTCAGTAGGCTCAATTGTGGGTCAAATAGCAAAAGCCGAAGGCCTCACAGTGATAGGAGTTGTCGGCAGCGAAGAAAAAGCCAACTGGATTGTTGACGAACTTGGCTTTGACGGTGCGATTAATTATAAAACTGATGACTTGCGCGACCAACTGACTAAACTGACCCCTGATGGCGTAGATTTATACTTTGAAAACACCGGTGGTCCCATTCAGGATTTAGTGGTTGAACGCATGAACGCGCACGGTCGTGTGGTGGTTTGCGGCATGATAGCCGACTACGATAAAGAAGTACCCAGCCCCGGGCCAAGTTGGGTGCCTGTTATTAAAAAGCGCCTGACAATTCAGGGCTTTACCATGCCCGATCACTTCGACCAAATTCCAACCTTGCTGCAACAACTGACGCCTTACGTTATGTCCGGCAAGATAAAACATCGTTCGCATATTCTTGAAGGGTTGGAGTCAGCCATTGAGGGACTGAATATGTTCTTTACCGGCGACAATAAAGGCAAATTGATTGTGAAACTGTAAACCGTTGAAAAAACACCTATAGTTTATTACAACCAGCCTTTTTGATGAGCGATGCGAGCAGCCTCAGTCCGGTTGCTCGCATGCAGTTTATTGATTGACTCAGAAAGGTAATTTCTCGCGGTACCTGGAGCAATAAATAACTGTTCTGCGATGGCTTGAGTGGTTAATCCCTGACTTGCCAGACGTAGTGCTTTACGCTCTTTTTCTGTCAACGGGTCACGCTCTCCAAGAGCCTGAAGAAGAAGCTCATTACTTATCACTTGCTCACCCATACAAACCCGTTGCAACGACGTGATCAGTTCATTAATGGGCGCATCTTTTAGTAGAAAACCACGAACACCTGAATCAATAGCTCGCCTAATATAACCGGCTCGGTTAAAGGTGGTGATAATCACCGAACGAAGGTTTGGTTGTTTCTGCTGCGCCCACTGAACTAGCTCAAGCCCGGAAAGGTTAGGCATTTCAATATCGCTCAGCAAAACATTGTAATCACATTCTTGTAATTTTTTTTGAGCATCAACGCCATCCAAGGCTTCATCAACATGGTAATCAGACTCCAGTCGCAACAAACTTGCCAGCGCAGTTCTCACCATGGTTTGATCTTCAGCTAAGAGAATTTTCATACCTGTTGCTCTGCGAGTTTTGGTAAGAGGAGAGCCACTTCACACCCTTTGTTTGCTGATATTGCCACAGAGCCCCCAAGCTCTTTCATCCGCAACTCTACCCCTTTCAAACCGTTTCCAGAACTAACTTCATGGCAATTACCATTGTCGGTTACTTTAATATGGTAGGTGTTTGCTGTTTCGTCAAAATGAATCAAGCATTGTTGACCATTGCTGTGACGAATAATATTGGTTACCAATTCGGTTATTGCTAACACCAGTGAGGTTTCCCGTTGCTCATCTATTATCGGCGGTGTACCGGTTATCCGAGTACTGAAGCCTCCGTCAGCCAAACGCTGCTCAAGTCGTCTCAGCTCAAGCTGTAACCCTCCATGCTTGTACCCCGAAACACTCTGCCGCACCTGCGAAAGAGATTCACGAGCAATTTCACTCAGCTCTACTAACTGCTCAGATGCTTCATCATAACGCCGCTTAGAAAGTTGTGCGTTGGCAAGATCAGATTTCAAAATAATACTGGAAAGCGTATGACCCAAAATGTCATGCAAGTCCCTGGCTATCCGCTCCCGTTCAACACTGGTCGCTAAATGCTCGATCTCTTCAGCATCACGTTCTTGCTCTTCAGCATGTTGCTGTCTGAGTCGTTCAACCCGGCCAAAAATAGAGACAGTAACAACAATGACAATGCCGTAGGGCAAAAAGAGAGCCCATCTGGTTCCAGGACCAAAATGGAAGGCGGCTAAGGTAAGAAGAATGCCGGTAACAGCCACGAGCGCAACCCGCCAGTTATAAGCAAAACCAACAAAAAAACCCGCGTAACTAAAAAGAGCAATAGACCCCGGGTTTAGCGGTGTCACTGCGCAAGCAATAATGTACATGCCAAGGATTGGCCACAGCATTTGCTCACGCGGCACCGAATAACAACAGTAATAAAGGCCAATAAAAATCAACATCGCCGCCACCATGACGACAATTTCCCAAACCTGATACGGAAAAAGCACCATCGGTAAAATATAGAAACCGAGGTTAAAAAGGTAAATCCACGCATGTTTTTGTTCGCGTGCCCGCTGCTTATCTGACATACCGCTGCTCTTTGCTGTTCCTCATTTTTATTATGGCCGCTACAAAGCAAGCACACCAGTGACAAATGTCATTCCTAATTGATGACATACGCAACTACCGGTTCAAAGGCTGGCTGAATAGACTCATTAACAACGAATCAATGCACAAAGGCCGCCAATGAGTCCGATAAACCTTAAAATACAATCACTTAATAAACACTATGGCGCAAAAGCGGCGCTGACCAATGTCAGCCTTAATGCCTATGCGGGTGAAGTCATTGCCGTACTTGGAAAAAACGGAGCCGGCAAAACCACCTTAATTAACAGCATACTTGGCATGCATGATTATGATGCTCAGAATTTAGAAGTTCTGGGGACTCAACTCACAAGCCAGCATAGGCCATTAACCATTCGGCAGCGTGTTGGGGTCATGATGCAGCTTAGTACCTTAAACGCCAACTTGACCGTCACCGAACAACTGGATTTATTTTGTAGTTATTATCCGTCAGGCACCACCCCGGAGTTTTTGCTGGAGGAGTTTGATTTAACTGGTATTGCTAAGCAACGTTTCGGGAAACTATCAGGCGGCCAGCGCCAGCAAGTTCTGTTTGCCATCGCGGTGGCCGGAAATCCCGACTTACTTTTTCTTGATGAGCCTACCGTGGGTATGGATGTTGAAGCACGCCACTTGCTTTGGCAGAAAATTAAACAACGCCGGCAGCATGGCTGCGCTTTAGTACTGACCACTCATTACATTGAAGAAGCAGAGCGTCTTGCCGATCGTGTTGCTGTCTTGCGGGACGGTCAAATTATTGCACAGGGACGAGTCAACGAGATTATTGCCGATCACGGCTCCCTCGAATCAGCCTACTTACAACTTATTCGGGAGCCCTCTCATGCTTAATTCGGATATTTATTTAAAAGAAAGCCTCTACGACTTACTCAGCTTATGGCGCACGCCCGCATTCTTTTTACCTGCCATGTTATTTCCACTCGTGTTTTACGTGTTCTTCGGTATTGTCTTTAACTTTAGCGCGGCACAAGGCGAGTATATGCTGGTTTCATACGCCTGCTTTGGCATGATGGGTCCAGCATTATTTAACTACGCAACCGCTGTTGCTAGTGACAGAGCACAAGGCTGGCTTACGCTGAAGCGTGTTTCCCCCATGCCTCTTTCTGCTTATGTGGTCGCTAAATTCTTTAGCAGTTTGGTTTTTGCCGCCTGCATTGCCTTACTGTTGTTTATTACGGCAGCACTTTTTGCCGACGTGCAATTATGGCCATGGCAGTGGAGCCTGCTCTTCATTGTTCTGTTAGCAGGAACTCTGCCATTTGCCTTAATTGGGTTACTCATGGGTCTCTCCCTGTCCGACAAAGCGGCCCCTGCTGTCGTCAATTTAGTTTATTTACCCATGGCGTTTTTATCCGGCCTTTGGGTGCCGATTCAGTTTTTACCCGATACCGTGCGCTACATCGCTTATGGACTGCCGTCGTACCACTACGCTCAACTGGCACATGCCGTTATCGGTACAAATCAGGGTCATAACTTATGGCTACACGGGCTTTATCTTGTCGCTTTTTGTGGCGTATTAATCGCCGTAATTTATTGGCGTTATCAGCGACTTTCTCGTTAAAGATTAGGTAAATGAAGACTAAGGTTATTGCCCCACCTTTTATAGCCGTTATTGTTCTAAATATTAAACAAATAAAGGCCAACACATTATGACTAAAGACCCTCCTTACATAGAAATCAGTTTGTCTCATGCCCAATGAGTTGCCTTACAATTAACCCGCAAAAAACCGTAATACACTCATTAACGTGCTGTACGCAATGGAAGCTATGGATTTGGCGCGTCGAGGCCGGAGTAACTCAGAAATAACGATATTTCCACTTTGCTCTAACTTTGCGCGCCATAAAATTAAAGAAATCACCTTTAAGGAGTATGTGCTGTTGGAAATAACTATATTTGAACGGATAAATGGCAACAGCAGCAGAGATCGGCTGTATATCACATCGTCTCCATTAGAGATTTGAAACTGGCTGGTCAGGCGATCATAAGATACCAATATTTGCGTATCTGCCACCTGATGATTTTGCTGCTGAATTCTTTTAAACATACTTTTCCATTAAGTAATCTTAACAAACTCACCGCTCACCAGCGCTTTTAAATCTTCAGGGGCTAGCTCCATATCTAAGCCCCTACGCCCGGCGCTTATAAATACGGTGGGGTTATAAGTTGCAGAGGTATCAATTATGGTTCTGAGCCGCTTTTTCTGGCCAAGCGGACTAACGCCTCCCAGAACATAACCAGTAACACGTTCGACATCACTCTGAGCCGCCATTGCAGCCTTCTTTGCACCCAAAGCTTTTGCTATCAACTTAAGGCTTAACCTTGATGACACCGGAATGATGCCTACAGCCAGTTCTTTGCCGTCAAGACTGACAACTAAGGTTTTGAATACTTGCTCCTGCGGAACGGCCAACTTCTCGGCAGCTTCGTCACCATAAGATTCACTGGCCGGGTCATGGGAATATTCGTGTACTTTAAAAGAAATCCTACTTTTCCTGGCTATATCAATTGCGGGAGTCATTTCGGCCAACCTAAATTAAACTTATTTTTAACAAACCAGGGCGATAAATAAACTATTTTACTTAAAAAGATTGAATTCCCTATCTTTTTTGTTAATAGTTCGTTATGAAACCAAATGTACTTTCAGGATAGTTTCTATGACCAAGACCACGCTAATGATTCGCCAGCAAATTAATCTTGGGTTTGTAGTAGTCTTAGTATTAGCTCTAGCTGTTATTGTCACCGTTGTCGAAATGAAGGTAAAGCCGGATTTAATTTCCCAGCAGCAACGGCAGATATCGGTCAATCAAGCCGGGCTGTCTGATTTACTTACCGCCCGGCTGGATCAAATTGAATTGCTGACAAGCACATTAGCTCTGGCTGCCTCAGAACTTCCTAAAGATAAAGAGTTATTCAAACAACTTTTCCCATCCATTATTGATAACCACGGCGACTCGGCCATTTCCGGCGGTGGAATCTGGCCCGAACCAAATGCTTTTACCGACGGTGTTCAACGTCGTAGCTTTTTCTGGGGGCGCACTGACAATGGCATAGAATATCTGGATGACTATAACGTGCCCGGTGGCTCTGGCTATCACAATGAAAGCTGGTATAAGGCCGGCAAAGGAGCGCCTTCAGACAGCTGTACCTGGTCAGAAGCTTACATCGACCCTTTTACTCAAACACCTATGGTAACTTGTACTATTCCTATTCAGGAAAACAGCCGTTTCGCCGGAGTTGCTACCGTGGACATGATGCTTGACGGTATCACTGAAATATTCGAGCAGTACGGAGAAGATAATGAGGGTTATGTCTTTGCAGTTGATTCCGCGGGACAAATGATTAGCTTTCCACAGTCTTCAGTTCAGATTGTAAAAAACGACGACTCCCTAATGACAGCCAGTGAACTGGCGAATAAAGCGACATGGCTAGAAGAAACCCTCAATACTGCGGTCAACCTTGAGGGAACCGAAACAGTCGAACTGGAAGAAGACGCTATTTTAGATGAAGCCGCACACGTTGATCTGATAAAGCACCCACAAACCGGATGGACAATTGGATTAATTGTACCGAAAGACAGAATGACCGCAGTGGCTCAGGATATGGGGCTTTTCCTGATGCTGGCTATTGGTGCTCTGCTATTGGCCGTTGGCATTCTGGCGGCATTCTTTTTCCGTAACCTATTGGCTAAGATCCAACAAACGACCAAACAGATTCAAGGGCTTATCAGTGGAGGTACCGCTCAGGCTCTGGAAGTCAGTACCATGAACGAAATAGGCGAACTGCGACAGGCAGTAAATGCTTATGGTAATAAACTGAAATCGATACTCGATGAAATTCATAATGAATCGAACAGCCTGGTTCATGATGCCGATAAACTGAAGATATTCAGCAATGAGTTTCTGGATAAAGCCAACAGCCTGAGTGATGAAAACCACACGCTGGCGGCGGCAACTGAAGAGCTGGGCGCCAGCTCACAGGATGTCGCTAACTTCGCCGACGAAACCAAAGTTACCGTTGAAAGAATTCATCAGGATGTACTGAACAGTGGCCAGGAAATGGCACGCGCAACAACGACCATGCAAACTCTGGCCAAAGCCATTGCGGATGCGCAGCGGAACATTCTGAAACTGGATGAGAACAGCAAACAGGCTAACGGCATGTTGAGTGTGATTCGTGATATTTCTGAGCAAACGAATCTATTAGCGCTAAACGCCGCAATTGAGGCCGCTCGTGCCGGAGAAAGTGGTCGGGGTTTCGCGGTTGTTGCCGATGAAGTCCGCAACCTGGCGGCAAAAAGCCAAAGCTCAGCGGTAGAAATAGAAGCCGTGCTTAATCAGCTGCAACTAGGCTCCAAAGAGTCGGTCGCTTCCATGGAGCACGGGCAGAACCAAACCAAGAATGCCGTTGAGTCGACGGAATCCACGTCGGAACACTTGCAGCAAGTAGTTGAAGCTTTCTCTCAAATAACAGAAAAAGCCACCCAGATAGCCGAGGCTTCTGCCGAACAGCAAAAAGTGTCGAATGAATTGAGTCAGTTTGTTAATCGCCTGCAAGCACTTACAGCAAGTAACGCGGACGATTCAAATCACTTAAGTCAAATGAGCGAAAAAATTGACGCCATTGCTAAGAGGCTAAATGCAATGAATTAGAATTGCTCCTCCCCCCGGTCACTGTACCTTATTCTGTTGAGGGCATTATTTCCTAGGGAGTTCAAACCTATATTCATGACGAACCAGCGGCCTTTCAACGTCTACCTGGTAGGTTTCTACCAGTACCTGTCCATTATCAAAAATACTGAATACACGAAACATCGGGGTGTGACGAGTTTCGTCCGGTATTTTTGTGCGTTCCAGTGCCGGCATATGTAAATAATGAACTCCGTCAATTTGCTTAGAGTGGTTAACCCGCTCCATATCCATATGCAAGTCGCCCGATATCACTGCTGCTAAATTCGGTTGCGCAACAATGTCTTTAAACCCTTCATGCGTCACACCTTTATCTGCATTTTCAGGGTACACACCCGTTTGTGCACCATGAACAACAAGCAGTACCGGCTTCGGAGCCAGATGCTCTATTTGCTCCTTCATCCAGGCAATGCCTTCATCGCCAAAATCCCGGCCAAAATCCGGTGAAGCGAACACCAAAGCAACAGAGTCGTGCTCCAGAACGTAGCTTGGCTTTTCTATGGAAATTTTACCGTCATTCCACAAGTTCGCATATTTCAGGTAACGCTCTACTGTATCCCCATGCTCTTCATTGCCCATAATAGGGTAGAATGGCAGGCTCAGGCGCTGCAGAACTGGCGTCACATTTTCGTATTGAATGACTGTGCCTTTGTGCGCAATGTCACCCACGCCAACAACAAAATCCATAGTGCCGTCTTCCGCCAATTTGTTTACATCATCAACGGCAGCAGATACACCCGGGAATTCCGCTTTAGGTTTAGGCTCAGCGTCGCCCAATACAGCAAATTTTAATACCAGATTGTCGTCAGAGTGAGAGGCCTCAGCACCATTAGCAAAAGCGCTCGTTAAGCTCATGAATACTAGCAGGGAAATAACAGATAAAACGCGAATTACGGACATATAGCGACGCTCTTTGTTGGTGTTGAATCACGGGAGCGGATGCTATCGAATGAATGTGTCATTGGCGTGACAATTTGATGACAACCCATCAGACAAACGAGGCCGTTTTACTAACTAACGAATTTAGACATCGCGCAGCTCTGCGGTTGCTCACCCCCTTCAAGACCCGCTTTAACTCCTGCTCTATTTCGTTCTGGCAAGTTTTGGCTCGCTTTCAATTTACCTGTCAGCGTTTCAATTTCTATCTCTATACCAACAATAGCCTTAACTAAGCGGTCGGTGAAATCCTGAGGGGCGTCATCTACCTGCCACGGCTCATTCATTCCTGACTCATGCTGGTTTGTTAGTTTCGTTAAATGCTGCTTTAGCCAAGTTGCATCTTCAACAACCCTGGCTTTCCCTGCCGCATGCACAGCCAGATAATTCCAGGTTGGTACAACTCGCCCGGTTTCTGCTTTGGAGGGATACCACGAAGGAGAAACATAGCCACCCGGTCCCTGGAAAACGGCTAACACGCCAAAACCATAATCGCGAATATATTGGTGCAACTTTGCGTTGTCATCTTCCTCAAAGTGCTTCGGTATGTACATTTTTATGGTTTCAAATTAGTTTAAGTAATAACTTCTAAACCTTTTTTTTCGGCAATAGAAAGCATTTTAAGCGCCGCTCCGCGTGGCTTACTGTCGCCCTGCTCCCACTTCTTAACCAGTTTATCGCTGACATTCAGATATTGTGCGAATACGGGCTGTGATAACTTATATTTCAGTCTAAGAGCTCTAACCTGTTCAGCGGAAAATTCATGGACAGTGGTCAAGCATAACGCATCAAACTTGCGCATCGTTGTCTTATCTATCACACCCGAGTTTTTCAGACCCTTAGCCGTTTTATGAACAGACTTTAAAATATCACTCATAAATCACCTACCTCAATAAGCTCGCCCTCTTTGACAAGCTTACCTAACCGCTTTTTATCAAAGCTGATAAACATTCTAGCTAGCTCTTTTAAAGCAACCTTCTCTTTAGAACTGATATTAGTCTTTTTATTTTTCGCAAACACATAGAGAAAAAAGTACTTGTTACCTATAACAGCACCAACAATTGTTCTATACCCGCCGCGTTTTCCTTTATTGCTATAAGCCATACGCTTTTTATAAACATTACCGCCTAAGTCTGCATCAATAAGGCCTTTACTCATTCAATTCTAAACAGGGGAAACGTGAGCTAAGTCGTACTATCAAAAAATAGAGCGAACCATATAGTAAAAACGGTCATCTTCGCTACTCGCGCTAAAACCGTTACGCTGATATAACCGAACTGCGGGGCTACTTTTAAATACTTTCAACCGGAGTGTATTGACCTTCTCTTCCCTTGCAAGCTTTTCTGCCTGCGCGAGTGCCTGAGAACCAATTCCCCTCCCCTGATACCGCTCATCCACCTGCAAGTCTCGCAGGTGACAACCATCATCATCGAAAGACAGTCTGATAACGCCGACAGGTTCGCCCTCAAATAGAATGTCAAAATTCATCAGCTCACGCGTCATTTTCTCAATTTCAACGCTGTCCCACTCGACCGAATACTGTTCGTAGTATGAACGCATATTGGCAAGGGTTAGCTCTGCAGCGCTACTCAGGTTCCTAGCAGGACTGAAGGTAATTATTATGATTCCCCCTGTTTAAGTTACCTTGTATAACCACTCTTCCGTCAAGTACTTCGTTTCTACCAGAGCCTTTGCGGCGGATAACTCTTGCGGTAAATAGTCATCAACTTGGGTTTGATAAGCCTGAGTAAACTGATTCATAAAAGCGTCAATAATGGCGGTTCGGGTTAAGCCTGTCTGGCTACGCATAGGGTCAACTCGTTTATTGGCACTGGTAATGCCTTTATCCGAGAGTTTCTCACGCCCAGTACGTAATACCTGTAGCATTTTATTGGCGTCGATATCATAAGCGAGAGTCGCATGATGCACGACAACGCCATTGGCCAAGCGCTTTTGTGCTGCTCCGCCTATTTTTCCTTGCGCAGAAGCTATATCATTTAACGGTTTATAGTAAGCTTTAATACCAACCTCAGCTAATGCCGCCAGAACCCAGGCATCTAAAAATTCATAAGACTTTTCAATGCTCATGCCATCGACTAATGAGGTGGGTACCGTTAATGAATAAGTAATGCAATTACCGGGTTCCATGAACATAGCGCCACCACCTGTCGCCCGTCGTACAACTTGTACATTGGCGTCTTTCGCGGCGGCCATATCCACTTCATTTTTTACTGACTGGAAAGAACCAATCACCACCACAGAGTCGTCCCAGTCCCAAAACCTTAATGTTGGGCCTCGTAAACCTTTGGCAACTGAGTCCGCTATCACTTCGTCTAACGCGGCATGTTCTGCTGCGGGCAGTGTTACTGGTGGAATAAGAGTAAATTGATGATCAAGCCAGCTGCTCGCCTTACCTAAGGCTCGTCGTATAGCCGTAGCAACAGCTTCGGCGGAAAAACCAAACATCATTACATCGTCATCGAGCGCTTCATCAATTGCGGCAGCGAGCGTTTTATGGCTTGAGGTTTCGGGGAGTCCGGTTAAAGCCTCATTGATTATGTTTAGCGCAGAGTCAGGTTCTAAGAAAAAGTCGCCTGAAATACTGACCTCACTCAGACAGCCATCTTCTAAATTAACATCAGCAACGACTAATTTACCGCCTGGTACTTTATATTCTCCGTGCATGACTTCCCCCATTGATTCATCTCAGAATACTAACCCGTCCAAACTCTAGCGGTACATCACAACCCGGTTTCGGCCCCCACGCTTACCTTCATACAACATGTTATCTGCGCGTGTGATGAGGGCGTCGAGGTCGTCATCTTCTGCATGTGCTGCCGCAATACCTATGGTCACGCTCAAGCGCAGCTCGCTTAATTCGTCGGTTAATGACAATGCTTCAACATTCGCATTCAGACGCTCGGCTACGGCTTGCGCGTCGCTGGGGCTGGTATGCGGCAGGCCTACGACAAACTCTTCACCACCAAAACGTCCTATAACATCCTTGGGGCGTAACGACTGTTCACAAACCTCAGCTATTTTTGTCAAAATTAAGTCTCCGCGAGTATGGCCCCAGGTGTCATTAATGCGCTTAAAATGGTCTACGTCGATCATGAAGAGGCAAAACGGTGTTTTTTCTAACTGAGCTCGTTGCAACAGCGCTTCGGCCCGCTTCATAAAATGGCTTCGGCTATCCAGCCCGGTCAGTGCGTCCCGCTCAGCCACCATGCGCAATTGCAATTCCAGTGATTTCCTGTGCTTTATTTCCTTAAGCAGATCACTATTTTGATCACGCTCATCCTGAAGTAGAGCGAATTGCTTGCGTTGCAGAAATTCTATGCGTAATAAAGCACAGTAGCCCACAATATTGGCCATAATCAACAATAGCGCCAGACTAAGCGCATCGGTCGGAGAAATTCCAGCATAAATTATTGCAGACGCCAAAAAACCAACACTTAAGTAGAGACTCGCTAACGCCGCCACTGTAAGCAGGTTGGGAATAAGAAGATAGAAAGCCATTATCGCAACCACCACCGCAGTGATCTGGGTGAGAATACTTTCCGGGCGCAACGGAACAATCAGAATAATGCCCGTAGCCAGAACCCATAGCGACAAACCATGCAACCAAGTGTTTCGGGAGTAACCGCCCCAATGTCCGATAACGAAAGCCAGCACAATACAAGAGCTCACCACGGCTATGCGCATAGTAAGCAGCAAATAAAATTCGTGAGTTAATCCCAGCAGGTTGTAATCGGTAATGCCAAACATGGCAAAAACCGCCGCCACAAGAAGCAATGCAAGGCGGGACTCGAAACGTACCCTTGCTTTAATGGAGTTACGATAACGAGACTCTTTACCGGGATCGAAAAACTGTCCCGTCAGCCAATGCATGTCATATTGCTTTTTTTGTTGTGACAACGTTTTTTCCTGTCTAAACGGTAATTTTTTGCAGCCGGTAGCTTCTCATTCTGACCTTTTATTCACCGTTTTACTATATTACATATTAATCTTTTAACGCCTGAATTGACGTTTTGGTGTCACTAAGGTTCTCAGCCAACACGTCGAGTAGCTTCTGATACTCCGTCGACTTTTCTCCCAATTTGGTGCTATTTACCACATTTGCCAGTTCTTCATCTTCCTGCAGGCACTTATCCAAAATATCGGTTTTAGAATCCGCAGAGAAAAACTGAGTGAGTTCCCCTTCAATTATTTGCATCAGTTCTTTATCAGGGTCGGGTTTAGCCGGCAGCTCGCCGAGGTCCTTAACGATATTTTCAAACGGCTCAATAAAAGAGGCTCTTTCACTAGCAATGCTTTCAAGCTCGTTAGCAAGGTTATCATCCTCAACCACCTTCGCTATTTCACGGTAGTAATCCTTTGTCTCAATGACGAGCTTCAGAATCTCCATGCTATCGGCCTGATTATCTGTGCGTAATATCGACATATTATTCCTTGTTTTTATTTGGCACTGGCATATCGCCAACAATAACTTCAATCGCCTTTGAGATCACTTCAAACTCTGCCGGAGTATCGGTTTTAAACTCGCCATCGGCTTGAATCCTCTTGGGTCTGGAAGTTTTTATGCTAATTTTCCGGGCTTTTTTACAGACCACACGCTCGGCCGTTCGTAAATTACCGTGACGGAAATTTACCCCCAGTAATAACAACCGCCACCACCGTATTGGCTTCAAACAAAATACATTCAGTTGCCCATCCAGCAATGTGGAGTCTTCGTCAACAATATTTCCGCCACCATAAAAGCGACCATTCCCCACCGCCAGATGAATAGCTCTTACTGAGCCTTCCCAGTCATCGGCTTTTATAGTCACGTTAAAACTCTTATTACGCTTTGCGACGCTGGTAAATGCGCCTAGATAGGCAAACACGCCGAAATACTTCTTCATTTCTGATGTCAGCTCGCGAGTTACCTCTACGCCTAAGCCGACATGAGCAACATTTACAAAGTAATTACCGTTAACTTTTGCCACGTTTATGCGTTCTCGTTTGTCGTCAATAATAGCCTGTGCGGCAGCGACAACGTCCTGTGGCAGCCCCAGCGACCGCGCGAAATCATTCGCCGTACCCATAGGTAAAATAGCTAAGCTTTGTTGGCTTTTATAAATTGACTCTAACGCAGAGCTGATAGTTCCATCGCCACCAGCAACAATAATTGCGCCTTCTTGCTCACGGTTATTTTTAATGCAGGAAGCCATATGAGTTGCATTTTCAGTGACGCAAACCTCTACCTCAATGCCTGAGTTTCTGAGCAAATCGATAGCTTCTGTTAGCACATCAGAGTGACCGTCCCGGCTCTTCGGATTTACCACTAACAATGCATGTTGCAATGCCTTACCCCTTCCTAATTAAGTACTGCTTCCAATATAAGCGGTTTGCTCAAAGGCTGCAAAGCAGCAAAGTTTCACGTCTATCTTTATTATTTGGTATAATTTCTTATTCTATAAAAATAGTCATTAAACAAGGATGTCATATGCAATTTTTGTCACGCAAGATCTTTCTAGCTCTTGTCGGAATAATAGTCGTTTCTATTAGCATAGCGGCTCTTTTGCCTGAGAAAACAAAATTCCTCCGTTTTGAAGCTGATATCGGTAAAACAGAACAATACCGTTTAGATATGCGTACGCGGATACTAGATATAAATAACCGAGAGTGGCAAATAGCAGACACAGCATCCCTGCATAGCATATTACATTACCGTGTAGATAAGGTGGGCCCTGATATTAATGTTCGTGCCGTTCCCCAGGCACTAACATTTTCGTTTAATGAGAGCGTTGAGTTCAGCAACTCAAACCCTAAACGCAACTTGGAAAAGCCGGTTAGAGAACTGATTTCGTCAGGCTTCAACCAGACGATGAACCGGGAAACTGGAAGAACAACAGTAAGTGCAAAACAAGAAAGCAGAAACCTCCGGGAAGCGAGCAAACGACGAGTAGAGCAATTGCAACAAGTTATCCTGTCTCCGGTTGTGAACTGGGCTCTACCTATGGTTGAAGGGAAATCGGTCACTCTACATAGCTTTCAAGGGATCCCCTCGTTAGTTCTCAAGGTTGATAGCATTGATGAGAATAGCATTACTGTTGATATTACCAGAGAGACCAACGCCCCTGCAGATGCCCTGCCAATGATGGGCCCCCCCCCTAACCTGAAGGTAAGATGGTCGGAAGTTAACGGCCGTATGCGCATTAGCCGCGACGACGGCTGGATTGAAAACTTAGTACTTATTACAACTCAGAAAACCGTCACAGGTACCCCCCCCAAAAGAATTGATACGACACTCGTATTAAGGCGAAAAAGCGAACTGGTCATTGGTTCCACAGATGATTTTCTGGCTCCTTTTGAAATGGCAACTTTTCTCGCTGAGAATAACGGTTCATATGAGCTGTCTATGAGCTCTGCTGGCGAGTCGCCAGATTTTGATTTTGTTGGTGACCCTGTTGCTCATACCGAAACGGCATTCGCCATTAACCCAAAGGATAACAGCTTAGAGCTTAAGCTTGAATTTGTTGGACCCGAAGGCAAGGTTATGGGCGGGCTAACTTCCATTAACTCCCTGACTCTAATGGACAATGAAGGCAATAAGCTCAATATTCCTATGATGCTTAGATCAATAGAGCCCAATTACTCCGGGGCTAGCGAAATGAACATTTACTTAGTTCCGCTTGGCTGGGAGAAGACTGACTTAAGCAAAATATCCAGCATAACGGCAGTTATGGACTACATGCCTGCGGTAGAGCCTATTCCTGTTACGCTCCCGTTAGCCAAAGACGTCACTAGTATTCAACAAGGAAATGCGCAAGCGAGCGCAACCCCAACAGATGACGGCTGGATTATTGCAACAAGAGCCAGCGATCGCTCCTATTATATTCTTGACCAATACGCCGACTACCCCGGATTATCAGGACGCTGGAGCGACAAAGCTTTTCATGACTTAAAACCGTCAGTAGAGCTACAGCTTAGCCGAGTAGACGCTCCTGAGGCCTGGTATCAGCAATTTGTCATTAAAGGTAATGCCGACGAGTTTCCTTTAACGTACTATCAGGAACCACCAGAGGCGGACGTCAGACAAGTAAAGCTTCATTTTGCGAAAAAGCCGTTTTAATCTAAGACCGTTTCGCCTTACCTCAACGGACGCCTCCAACCTCGGCTTGATGTATTTGAAGAAGCCGGGGTTGGTACAATGACTCAAAGACTCTCTGCAGTCCAGCGCAATTGAGACCACGCAAGGCGCCGACTATTTACAGGGTATTTCAAAATCTACGTGGTAATGCTCGTCATGCCTAACCCAGGAGCGCCTTTTTGAAAACTCGACATACTTTGATAAATACTCGGAATATCGAGTTTTAAGCAAGTTAGGTTGCAACTCCGGGTCAAATATTACTCGCCAAAGGTCGTGCCCACGCTTCCTTGATTCCTTATGCACCGCAACGATATGGGCTGCGAGTGCTTCATAATCTATCGTGAAATTTTCGTAGCTGCTATTTGCATCAAACTCGATATTGTAACCAAATTTATTCAGTGGATTTGTCGGTAGGTGAACCGACTCACCATTTCCGTTTACAACGGGAACCATAAAGTCTACCGACAGCCCATTTTTATGGGTTTTATGTGGTTTGAACTGCCCCCCGTCTTTGTATCCAGTTTCTGCGTATTTATACACCTTTCCCGGTTGAGTCGTTTCCAGCTCTTTATAGGCTGCTATAATTATCTCTCTTACTTCGGAATGGACATAAGTTCTGCCCGCCAGTCTGGCTATTGTACTGTACCCCTCGAAATTTTCTCCCGATGCAGGAAGCTCTACGCCCCCTTCCAGTCTTCCGTTCGCGGTAGTACCAAAACAGGTGCTTTCACCAGCCGAAGCCAAAGATGAAAAAAAAATTAAAACGCCAGAAGAAAAGTTCATTTTCTTCTGCCGCCAACCGTTCAAACCACGCCTAGAGATAGCCCTCACGCCTTGAAGGGGGGGGCTCATTTCCAACCTTGGATCCATTTATCTTCACTTTTAAGTTCAAACCAATCGATTGAATATTCATTTCTCGAAAGCACTGATTCAATTTTGCATGAAATTACTGAGCCGTCTTCATCATACTCAACTTCTGATACCAAAAAATGCTTCTCGCGATTAAGCGGCTCTACTGCAGTCCACTTACTATTACGCAGTTTGGCTGGATTAATTTGATTCATATTGACTCCGTAATTCGTATTGCCTCACTAAAAAATCACTCTCCTTGCCTAACGCTTTACTCACCGGAAAATGACGAGCTCTAGCGAGTTATTTTTCCGGTGCAGTAACTTGTTAGCTGCCCTGTGCAAGGGTCGAATCTAATAGTGATAACGACACGAGATGATCGTAATCGCTTTATCATCAACTGCGTACACCAACCTATTCGTATCATCAATACGTCGAGACCAAAAACCAGCTAAATTTTCCTTTAACGGCTCTGGTTTACCAATACCTTCAAACGGTGACCGTCTAACGTCGTTTATAAGCTTATTTATTCGTTTGAGCGTTTTTTTGTCCTGGGTTTGCCAATAAAGGTAATCGCTCCAGGATTCGTCAGTCCATGACAGTAAACGACTACTCATCAATTAAGTCTCTGCAGGTTGCCTTACCTGCTTTGAATTGTTCAATTGAGCGATTCAAATGCTCAGCATTTGCAGGTGAACGCAGTAAGTGCACCGTTTCTATCAAACTATTGTAGTAGTCTAGCGACATAACAACAGCGTCTTCCGAATCACGGCGAGTAATGACAGCTGTATCTGCGTCATTAACGACGGAATCTAAAACCGCTTTCAGACTATTTCTTGCTTCTGTAAAAGACACAATTCTCATACAACCTCCACACGTACAATTTACAGAATAAGTATAACCGCAAACCCCAACATGTACAATATGATGAACATGTCAATTATGGCGGCTAGCGCCTCAAACACCGGAACAGCTCTGCTGCGTCCGAGTGTTTTGACTTGTTAGCAGTTGCGATATACGTTCACCAAATCGTTGAATGGATGCATTTTTAACTAAGCCATTTCGATTCACCATAAATGGAATTACCGCAACAACTGATCCTTGGCTGTTTACACCCCAGAACAGGTCGCGATCATCGATGACCTCGTGCGTCAATTCAGATCCTTCGTCATAAAAGGCAGATTGAAACTCTTTGATGTAGGTCTTTCCCAGGCAAAGTATCAATTTTGGAGCGGCCTGCTCTGCCCACTTTCGCATTCGAGGAAACCGGAACGCCGAACACCATGCAAGGTAGTCTGCTTTGCTCTGGAAGCCCGTGATAGTTGAAAAATTGTCGTGCCATCGAGTATGACTGGTGTCTTTAAAGCCGATCGGGTAAAGGTTCATCTTGAAGTAACCGCGCCCACCATCAACAAACGGTTGAGCACGTTCTGCGAACTGTCTGTACTTTGATGTGATCCCGCCGTAGAGCACAGAAAGTATCTTCATTACCTGCCAGTTAAATATATAGGCAAGGTTCTCTTTCCAGTCGGCATAGCCTCTCGGCGGGTTATTTACATCCTCTTCCATGTGGGACGCTAGGGACTCTGGGGTATGGCCACCACCCCACTCTATGCCGCATACCCAAATTGCCGGGCTCGTTGGACTTCCAATATCTCCACCGTCACACCCAGAGTAACGTAGTCCCCAACTTTCAAACTCTCTGGATACTTCCATTAGCTGCCCATTCTTGTACTGCTAACGCTCGAGCACAGCGGCACGAACAAAGTGAGTGTCCAGCGCCGCAGGCGCGTGCTGATGCGCCTTGTTAACTGCCAACACCAAGGTTCCGCTTTTTCATATATGCCGACAACGCAACACCACCTGGTTGAATACTCTCACTAAGCGCTGAGAACACCCCTTTTTGGTCCTCAATGTTGCGATGCTGACCTAGCTTTTCCTTACCATGAATGTCGTCCAAAACAACTTTAAAGCCTACTACCGCCTGTCGTAGCCTTGATTGATAATCTTCGGGCATAGTTTCTGGCGCATTAAGCAGCTCAGGCTCATATTTCGCTACGAGTTGATTCATTGCCAGCTCGTTTTCTTGCTCGCTCAAGAGCTCCAAGACACCATAACAGTGAACTGCCGCATAATTCCATGTGGGTACGGCTGGCTTTGAGGTATACCATGTCGGCGATACATAAGAATGCGGCCCATTGAAAATAACCATGACGCGCTGGTTTTCCAGTACTTTCCAATGCGCGTTAGCCCTGGCGAAATGCCCATATAGGCAGCCTAGCGATCCCTCATCTGATTCATAAATCAAAGGCAAGTGCGTTGCAGTCAAATCAGCAGACACCAGAACACCGAATCCATACTCAGCAATAAACGTGTTAATCGCGTCTTCTTCAGACATTTCCATGTTTTTGGGGATGTACATATGTTCCTTATCTTTGAAGCCAGTTAACGCCGCCGTAATAGGCGCGACGCTAGGAGCGTCCTAGGCCGCGCTTTTTGCGGCCGAATTAACGGCCTTGTTAAGTTTATTTGACTCTTACTAACTTGACATTCATAAAGCCATTACCTTGTAGCAGAGTGTCTTCATCTACAATTTTCCATGCCTCTTCTGACTCACTGTCTTTAAATACAAGGTAGCTTTCCTCTCCTGATTCACGCACAAAAATATCATCAAACTCTGTACGCTGACCTTGTGACTCTATATAGTCAGAGCCGATAACGATCTTCTGGCTTCCAGCAGCACCAGCAAATGCATTCATAAACTCATTTGATGATCCGGCTTTGCTTTGATATTCCCCTTCGTAGCCATGACCACAGCCAACAAGAGTTCCGATCAGCGCCAAAATTGACGCATATTTAATCAACTTCATTAATTTCTCCTTAGGTTGAGTTGAAACTTAACGTCGCCATAAGCGGTGAGTAACAGTCTGCTACATTGTGAAACTAAGTGGAACCCGTTCCCCCCCCAAATATACACACATGTTATTGGTCAACATTACGCGGGTACATCCAGCCCACTTGATAAGCTACCACCATTTCTTTCAGACAAATAACCCAGTAAAATCCCCCTAATCACTCAACGCAGGCAATAACGAATCAGCGTATGAAAACCAATTTAATCACCCTTGGCGGTTATGAAAAGTTACAACAGGAGCTTGAACACCTTTGGCGGGTGGAGCGTCGCGAAACGGTGGAGAAGGTGTCGTGGGCGGCGAGCCTCGGCGACCGGTCTGAGAACGCCGATTATAAATACAACAAACAGAAGCTGCGTAAAATTGATGGCCGCATTCGCTACTTAACCAAGCGTCTGGAGCAGGTGAAGGTGGTGTATTATTCGCCGCAGCAGGACGGTAAGGTGTTTTTTGGTGCCTGGGTGGAAATTGAGGACGAGAAAGAGAACGTTCGCGCGTTTCAAATTGTTGGGCCGGATGAAATTTATGATCGCAAAGACGCGGTGTCTATTGATTCACCCATGGCGCGTGCCCTGCTGAAAAAGCAGGTGGACGACGAGGCGGAAGTTAACACACCTCAGGGCAGTAAAGTCTGGTTCATTAATAAGATAAGTTACCAACAGCCCGCGTAGCCAATTCGTGATAGTATTCGTCCCCATTATTTGTCGTAAAGTTTCAAAACTAAGAGATGTACTATGAGCCAGATACCGCAATTACTTGCTAATGAACTGAAGGTTGATGAACGCCAGATTTCGTCTGTTATCCAGTTGCTGGATGAAGGCTCAACGGTGCCCTTTATTGCGCGCTACCGTAAGGAAGTGACCGGCGGCCTGGACGACACGCAATTGCGTCAGCTGCATCAGCGCCTTCACTACCTGCGCGAACTGGACGACCGCCGCCAGGTAATACTCAAGTCGATTGACGAGCAAGGCAAGTTAACCGACGAACTGGCTCAGAGCATTAAAACGGCTGACTCGAAAACCGAGCTGGAAGATTTATACCTGCCCTACAAACCGAAACGCCGCACCAAAGGCCAAATTGCCATTGAAGCAGGGCTTGAGCCGCTGGCAGACTTGCTGTGGAGAGACCCAACACAAAACCCGGAACAGGTTGCAGCCGAATATATTGACGCCGACAAAGGCTTTGCCGATGCGAAAGCGGCACTCGACGGCGCTCGCGCCATTTTAATGGAGCGCTTTGCCGAGCAGGCGGAGTTACTAAAACGCTTACGTTCGCACTTATGGCAGAACGCACACTTAACCAGCACCGTTGCTGCGGGTAAGGAAAAAGAAGGCGCGAAATTCCGCGACTATTTTGAATTTTCTGAGCTGTTTAAGACCATTCCGTCACACCGCACGCTGGCATTGCTGCGCGGCCGTAACGAAGGCTTTTTGCAGTTGTCGATGGACGCTGATCCGGGCAGTGAAGATAAGACCGCCGGCTCACATTGCGAAGTGATTATTGCCGACTTCCTGAACTTTGAGCATAAAGGCCGCGCTGCCGACGACTGGTTGCGTCAGGTTATTCAATGGACCTGGCGGGTGAAGTTATCACTGCACATGGAAACCGAGCTCATGGCTCGCGTGCGCGAACGTGCCGAAGAAGCCGCGATTCAGGTATTTGCCAGTAACTTAAAAGATTTGCTGATGGCGGCACCTGCCGGTGCTAAAACCACTATGGGCTTAGACCCGGGCGTGCGTACCGGTGTTAAGGTTGCCGTGGTGGATGAAACAGGTAAAGCGGTTGCCACTAACACGGTATTCCCGTTCCAGCCGCAGAACCAAATGGACAAAGCCATGCGTACGCTGGCTACTTTGTGCAAGCAGTACAAGGTAG
This sequence comes from Idiomarina sp. PL1-037, assembly GCF_034422975.1. Lineage (NCBI taxonomy): Bacteria > Pseudomonadati > Pseudomonadota > Gammaproteobacteria > Alteromonadales > Idiomarinaceae > Idiomarina > Idiomarina sp. PL1-037. The sequence continues at coordinate 335,902 of NZ_CP139873.1, read as the reverse complement.
AACTTATCAGCATTGGCAACGGCACCCACTCGCGCGAAACCGACAAAATGGTCGGCGATATGCTCAAGCAGCACAGCGAAATTAAAGCCACTAAAGTCATTGTGAACGAAGCCGGTGCGTCGGTTTACTCGGCCTCTGAACTGGCTGCGCAGGAATTCCCGGACATGGACGTGTCACTCCGTGGCGCGGTCTCTATTGCCCGCCGCCTGCAAGATCCGCTGGCCGAGTTGGTTAAAATTGAACCCAAGTCTATTGGTGTGGGCCAGTACCAGCACGACGTTAGCCAGTCGCAACTGGCGCATAGCCTGGATGCAGTGGTTGAAGACTGTGTAAACGCTGTCGGTGTGGACGCCAACATGGCGTCTGCCGCTTTGCTGCAACGCGTGTCGGGTTTGTCGAAAACTCTGGCTAAGAATTTGGTTGAACACCGCGATGCGCACGGTGCATTCCGTAACCGCAAACAATTGCTGGATGTTTCCCGCATGGGACCAAAAGCCTTTGAACAGGCGGCAGGCTTCTTACGCATTAGTAACGGTGAGCAACCACTGGACGCCTCTTCGGTTCACCCCGAGGCTTATACTGTGGTTGAGCGCATTGCTAAAGAGAACGCGCTACCGGTACAAGAGCTTATTGGTAACCAGCAACTGATTAAAAACCTGAACGCTAAAAACTACACCGACGAGCGTTTTGGTCTGCCGACAGTGACCGACATTTTGGCGGAGCTGGAAAAACCCGGCCGCGATCCGCGTCCTGAGTTCAAAATGGCAGAATTTAAAGAAGGCGTTGAGAAAGTCAGCGATCTGAAGCCCGGCATGCTGTTAGAGGGTGTAGTGACTAACGTGGCTAACTTTGGTGCCTTTATTGATGTGGGCGTGCATCAGGACGGTCTAGTTCACATTTCAGCACTGGCGGACAAGTTTGTCAGCGACCCGCGCGAAGTGGTTAAAGCCGGCGATATCGTGAAGGTTAAGGTGCTGGAAGTAGACATTGAACGTAAGCGTATTGGCTTAACCATGCGTTTAAGCGATGAAGCCCCAGCCAATACAGCGGGCAGCGACAAGCCTAAAGCAAAAACAGGAAGCGGGCCGAAGAAAAAGCCTTCAGGTAATGGTGGTCGTGCGCCACAGCCACAAAACTCAGCAATGGGCAGTGCATTAGCAGACGCCTTTGCAAAAGCGAAGAAAGATTAAAACAGGATTGGGGTTAAGCGGTAGCGCTGAATGAGTCCACGGAAGGACGAACGCGCTTATCGTAGAAAGAAGCTATCATCTCGCCTCGTTCAGGAGACGACAACGTCTTTTTACCCTGCTCTTCAGGCGCTACGTCCGAAGACGCTGACTGGCTCTTGCCTTCGCCCTCTAAGCTTTTATTAAACGGCGCATTAATACTAATATCCGGAGTAGTGTTTTCGCCATCTTCTTCACCCGACTTTACCTGTTGCTGAGCCAGCTCTGCACGCGCCTGGGTAGCTTTATTAGCCGCTTCGGCAGCAATTGAACGATCGGCAGCCGATGGTTGTGCTGGTGCTAATGCGGCGCGTCGTACCAGTTGCATTTTTTGAATGGTAGCTTGCGGATCACCATTAACCGGGCTGACATCTATTTGAACTTCGCCGCCCACCGCATAAGACTTACCGTCAGGGCCACGTTCGTACTCATAGGAAGGAGAACCAGCATACTGACCACCAACTGCCGCGTGGGCTTGTTCGTGTACACGCACTTCCTGGTCACGGCTTTTTAGCTCATCGACTTTTTCAACTTCTTCTTCGCTGAGCTTCTGCTGATTCCTTTCAGCATTGTCAGTAACATCTTTGCTGGCTTTGTCGGTGGCTTTTTTGCTGTCCGGCTTACCATCTGCTTTCGCGTCGGGTTTTCTGTCGGTCTGGGTATCGGCTTTATTACCGGATTGCTCTGATTTGGCAGGTTCATTCACCAGCGGCCGCTGCAAATTATCCCTGTTCATCGACTCCGCAGGTGGTGCCGACGTTACAGGAATAGGCGGTAACGCTGGTGAGATATTCATACTAGAACATTAAGCGCTGGTATCAATCATTGTGCCTAGCACCTCGTCGGCAGTTTCTACCGTACGGGTGTTTGACTCAAAGTTAGTCTGCCCTTGGTTTAATGAAACCAGAGAGTCAGTCGTATTGGCAGCCGTAACACTTTGGCTGGTTTCAGACGCAGTTTCAGTTGCGGCCTGAGCCCCATTGGCAACGGCATTGCTTTGCTGCTGAACATCATTACGACCCGATGTTGAAGCAGACGCAATTTCCTGACTCGCTTGTGATACCTGCTGGTTTGCACGTTGCATACCCTGCAGGCCTGAGTTCATTGCTGCACCAATTTCCATCGTTTCCTCCCACGCGCTAAAACGCGTTACTTCGAATCTACTTATCAGTATCGGTCATATTTTAAACATTTTCAAGTACTGACAAATGCCATTCGTCGCAATTTTAATCGATACTTATGCGTGCTGCTGAATTTGGTTTAATAGCGCTTTCCAGGAGCGTTTTTGCGTTTCCAGCGAAGCCTTCATTTCATCAACCTGACGCTTCAACGCATCAAGATCGAGGTTTACATGCTCTTTTAGGGCTTTAGCTTTGGTGTCCAGAAGCTTTTTACGAGCCTGATAGTAAGCCTTCAACTGCTGGCCCATTTGGTCATAATGTTCCTGAGCCTTTTCAAACAAAGATTCCGGCGCCGCCTGAGCTTTTTGCTGAGCACGTTTTAACTGCATTTGCAGTTTCGCCCGCTCAACCTGATACGGCGAGCTGCGCTTTAAGTTTTTCGCCAGACCCAGCCATTTACTGGCCACGATAAGCCATTTAGTTGGGTCGAACTGCCACCAGCGAATACCGTTACGATAATCAGCAGCAAAAATGTGGTGGTAATTATGATAGCCCTCACCAAACGTCAGAAACGCCAGCACGCCATTGTCACGCGCAGTGTTTTTGTCGGTATAAGGCTGCTTACCCCAAATATGCGCCAGCGAGTTAATAAAGAACGTGGTGTGGTGGTTTAGCACCAGACGTAACACGCCAATAACCAATAACCCTGCCCACACATCGCCGAGCATGAAACCGGCGGCAATTGGCCAGCCAAAGTTCACAAACAGGGTTAGCGGCAGGTAATACTTATGCTGCCACATAACAATTGGGTCTTTCTGCAGGTCTTTAACGTTATCGTAGTCGGTATAACGGCTTGCCTGATATTCACGGATCATCCAGCCAATATGCGAGTACCAGAAACCGCGCTTAGCGGAATACGGGTCTTTGTCGTTGTCATCAACGTGCTTATGATGTTCACGGTGGTCAGAAGACCAGTGAAGCGCACTGTTCTGCAGCGCAACCGCACCGCCAATGGCAAAAATAAAACGAATTACGGGGTTAGCATCGTATGTACGATGCGCCCAAAGGCGATGATAGCCCGCTGTAATAGATAAGCCGGCGAAACACGCCGTGCCAAACATAACCCACCAAAACGCGGCACCAATGCCAACGTTGTAAGCGTATAAAGGTACACCAACAATGGCGACAATAAAGGTAATAGCGAACACCAGAGTGTTTAACCAGATAATGGGGGGCTTTTCAGAAATTTTTTGCATGCATATAACCTAAAACATTCAAATAAAGGCAGGCGTCTAATAGCGTACACCTGTACGCTGAATGTACGTGTTTTGTGTTCAAATTACAAGCGGTAAAAGTGTAAAAAGCTGTGTTATCATTCTTAATATACCCGCAAAGATGACTATACGACTATGGCCGGAATTCGCGCAAAGCAAAAAGAGAAAACCCGACAGGCGTTAATTAACGCGGCAATGAACCAATTAAGTGCCGAAAACGGTTTCTCCAGTTTGAGCCTGCGTGAGGTTGCGCGCGAAGCCGGTATTGCTCCCACGTCATTTTACCGACATTTTCGCGACATGGATGAGTTAGGACTCACTTTGGTCGACGAATGCGGTCTGGCTCTACGCCAACTGTTACGCCAGGCGCGTCAGCGCATTGAATCCGGCGGCTCTATTATTCGGGTATCTATAGAAACTTTTATGCAATTTGTGGCGAACAATACTGCCACCTTCAGGCTATTGCTTCAGGAACGCTCCGGTCGTTCACGCAGCTTCCGCTTAGCGGTAGTGCGCGAAATAGACCATTTTAAGGCCGAGCTGGAAGACTATTTGGTTAACGAACAATCGTTTAGCCGCGACTTGGCCGAGTTACAGTCGGACACTATTGCTAAAATCGTGTTCAGCGCCGGAGCAGACTGCTTTGACGTAGATGAAGAAGAACGAGAAATTATTACCGAGAAAACGATTCTGCAAGTTCGCTTAGTTGCCAGAGGCGCCGAAGCGACTCGCCGATTACTAAAACGAGAGTCCTAAAAAAGTAACCTTAATCAGAACAAGAAACTGGAGAACATTATGCTTTTACGTGCTGTAGGCGGTATGGCATTAGCAATCTGGGCAGCAGATATTGATGCCCGTGAGATGACGCTAATGGAAACCGTAACCACCAAAGCCATTCGTTCGGCTCAATTGTCGCCGGATGGTCGGTTCACTGCGGTTATCCGCTCAACGCCCCGTACTCCGTACGAAGACGATGACGGTTCCAGCTACAGTGAGTTAGTACTTATTAATGCTGACGGTCAGGAAACTTCATACCTAAGCAAAGATAAGAAGTTCAGCCGGGTCAGTTTTGGGCCGCAGAGCGAGTACCTTTACTTTACCGCTAAAGAAGAAGGCGATGAGTACCAGGAATTATATCGCATGCCTGTGCACGGCGGCGGCGTTCAATCGGTTTTTGAATTTGACGGTAACATTGGCAACTATGCAATTAGTGAAGACGGTCAACATTTAGCTTTTTTATCCTCAGGTAAAGACGATATCGACAAAACCAAGTTGTCGAAAAAAGGGTTTAAAGCCGAAGTTTACGAAGAAGACTTAACCTATACTCAGGTTTATCAGGTTTCGCTGGAAGACTTAAGCAAAGAAGCAACGGCTGTGACCTCTGAAGGCCAGCACGCGCTTTCGGTTAGCTTCCACCCGAATAACGAGCAGTTACTGGTTCGTACCGCACCAACTTCACTCATTGATGACAACTACATGAGCAGCCAATACCAGCTTATTAGCCTGGATGGCGAAGTGGTCACTTCTTTTGAAAGTGAAGGCAAGCTTGGTCGTGCGGAATTTTCACCGGACGGTCGTTATTTAGCTATGATCCGCGCAGCGGACTACAACGACCCTTCAGCGGGTTCTCTGTTCGTTTACGACACTCGTGAACAAGAACATCGCAACGTATTGCCTGACTACAATGGCTCTATAAAAGACTTTAGCTGGCGTACCGATGAAGAGATTATCTGGTTAGGTCACCGCGGTACCGAAACCGAAGTGCAGGCATTAACACTTAAGTTTTTAGAAAGCCGCAGCCTGCTAGATTTGGGTGAAGCCGTTTTCACCAGTCTGGACGGTGAAGCCGGTAAATCGGAATTTGTTTTAACGGGGCATCGTCCAAGCCACCCGAGCGAGGCGTTTAAATACAGCAACGGTCGTCTGGAACGTTTAACCGACTCTAACCCGTGGCTGGCTGAGATCGACATGCCTCGTCAGGAAACCATGACCTACGAAGCACGCGACGGGCTTAAGCTGGAAGGTATTGTGGTTTACCCAACCAACTACGAAGAAGGTAAAACCTATCCGTTAATGATGGTGATTCACGGTGGTCCTGAGTCGCATTACAGCAATGGCTGGTTAGATCGCTATGCATCACCAGTTAAGCATGCCGCAGCGAAGGGTTATGCCCTATTCTTCCCGAACTACCGTGGCAGTACTGGTCGTGGTGTCGAGTTCTCTAAGCTGGGTCAGAATGACTACGCGGGTAAAGAGTTCGACGACATTGTGGATGCGAAAAAACATCTGGTCGAGATTGGTTTAGCCGATGAGTCGAGCGTGGGTATTACCGGCGGTTCATACGGCGGTTACGCGTCGGCCTGGGGCGCAACAGCACAGACCGAGCACTTTGCGGCCAGTGTTATGTTTGTGGGTATCAGCGACAACTTGTCTAAGTTTGGTACTACCGACATAGCCAAAGAAATGCACGCCGTGCATGCCCGTAGCTATCCGTGGGACAAGTGGGAATGGTACTTAGAGCGCAGCCCAATTTACCACGCAGAAAAGGCACGTACGCCAATTCTTATTATGCATGGTAAAGAGGACACCCGTGTACACCCTTCACAATCTATGGAGCTTTACCGCTACCTGAAAACTCACGGCAAGGTACCAGTTCGCCTCGTGTTATACCCCGGCGAAGGCCATGGTAACCGCAAAGTGGCGGCACAGCTGGATTACAGCATGCGCTTCATGCGCTGGATGGATACCTTCCTGGTAGAAAAAGCTGAGGAAAAACCCTCGTTTGAACTGCCGCACGCTGAACAGCTTAAATAAAGCTGGCTCCTAATAAAAAGCCGGGATACTTCATTTGAAGTTCCCGGCTTTTTTGTCTCTGCAATTTTGTTATTTACCCGAAACGGCCCGCCATATTTCCTTCCAGCCCGGTTCTTTTCCGTAATACTGAATGCCCATAGCGAACAAGCGCCCCGCAACATTTCTCATCCAGTAAACAAAAACAAGCAGCAGCGCTAAACTCAGCAGCCATTCCCACACCGCAACATCAGTTTGCAGTAAGCGTGCAGGCATCATCGCAAAGGAGCTAACCGGCAGAATACTCATAACCGTGGCTAAAGTTGAGTCTGGCGCTCCAATTACGCTAAACCCTAAAAATACCGGCAGTAAAGGCACCAGCATTACCGTACTGCGAGAAGAGTGATTCGGGTCATCAATGGTTGCCGAAAAGCCCGCTAATAACGCGTTAATTAAGACCGTGCCCAATAAAACAAAGATAAGACTCAACAGGGCAGTACCAATTCCCCAGTCCAGCCCGGAGCCACTCTTATCGGAAAACGCAGCAACGACCAGGCTGACACCCAAAATCATTAAGCCAATAAAGAGCATCGCCTTAAGGCTGTGTAAGGTAATACCAATAATTTTACCATCCATCCATTGAGTGGGTGTCACAATGGTCAGCAACTGCTCGGTTACTCGCTGTTGCTTCTCGGCGGTGATGGACATCATCATTAAGCCAAAACCAGTAAAGACCCCAACCATAATCACCGCCAACAGCATTCCGGCGGAACCATCACTGGTATCATCTATAGAGGCGTCTTCACTTTCTTCAATAGAAAATGCAATTTCCGGTTTTTCATCAATTACCGCTTTTTCTTCCGGTGCCAGTGGTAACTGCTGAATGCGCAGATCCTGCAGTTGCTCCTGCAACTCAGTGCGCAACTCTTGCTGCCAGGTTTGTGATTTTTTCACCCAGACCTTAGCGGTTAGTTCCGGAGTAATAACAATCAGCGTATCCAGCTCTTCCGGTAACTGAGTTTTCCAGTTTTCTACTTCCATAGTACCGGCGCTGCGAATATTCAGAGCTTTGGGGGCATCAAACTCAAACCCCTGCGGCTGCCCTTGCTCATAGAAAATCGCGCCTTCGTATTCCTCGGAAAAAATTTGAGTAATAGCACCCCATCCGGCACTCACTGCAAAAATCCCCACCAATAACACAATGGAAAACAGTTCCTGTTTCCACTTAAAGAAACGCTTAAACTCCCACCATGAAATGGCTTTTAATTGTTTTAGATAACCTGGGCTTGTCTGCTTCATGACTGCGCCTCCCCGGTAGCGTTCTGATTACGAATGGTATTTAAGTACAAGTCATGCAGCCCCGGCTGAATTGGCGCAAAGGCTTTAATAGACGATTGCTGTGCCAGTTGTGGCCATAACTCATCTATACCGACGTCGGCGCGAAAGGTTATCTCCACTTGTTCTTCACTCACTTTACGCATGGACTCTATTTGCTCCACGCCCTGCCAGCTATCTAAAGCAAGCTGAGCGTTGGTTGTTACCCGGTACACCGGCTTGGGCAGCAAAGTATCGCGTATTTCCTGCAAGCTGCCCTGAGCTACCGCACGCCCCTTATTCATAAGCAACATGGTGTCGGCTAAACGCTCAACCAGCTCCATTTGGTGCGCACTTAACACCACAGTTTTGCCCCGCTCGCGCAACTCGTTTAATACCGTCAGCACGTGCTCCTGGTTTACCGGGTCTAAACCCGAAAAGGGTTCATCCAGAATTACCAGTTGCGGGTCGTGCAGCAGCGTGGCAATAAGTTGTACTTTTTGCTGGTTTCCCTTAGACATCTGACGCAAGGGCTCATCTTTGCGATCCGTCAGTTCGAACCGCTCCAGCCAGTTATCCATATCGCTGCGGATATCGCTCAGCTTCAATCCGCGCAAACTGGCAATATAATTCAGGTTATCCAGTATGGTTCGATCCTGGTATAAACCACGGTCTTCAGGCAGATAAGCAAAGTCGTGATAGGTCAGCTCAACACTCTCGCCGTTGTTTTCAACGAGGATTTCACCTTCGTCGGGCTGAGTCAGGCCAACCAACATACGAACCAGAGACGACTTCCCGGCACCGTTGGGGCCAAGCAAAGCTTGTATCTTGCCGGGTTGAATATCGAGGGAGATAGCGTCTACCGCCGTTACGGTGCGGTAACGCTTAGTGACATTATTAACTGAAAGGCGCATGTTATTTTTCTGTTATTTGCTTAAGAAGCGCCTATCTTAGAAAGACAAAGGGCCCGTAACAAGTGTTACGAGCCCTTTAATTTGTTTCAAACTATGAATTTACAGCTGAGGGCCTGCGGCAACCAAAGCTTTACCGTTATCGGTGTCAGTAAATTTCTCAAAGTTTGCGACAAAACGTTCTGCTAAGTCTTTCGCGCGAACGTCCCACTCACCGTCATCTTCGTAAGTTTTGCGCGGGTCAAGAATGCTACTGTCTTCAACGCCAGCCAGCTCAGTTGGCATAGCTAAGTTAAAGTGAGGCAGCTCTACAAACTCAGCGTCCTCAATTGAACCATCTAAAATAGCGTCAATAATAGCGCGCGTCGCTTTAATAGAAATGCGTTTGCCAGTGCCGTTCCAACCGGTATTAACCAGGTACGCTTCTGCGCCAGCCGCTTCCATGCGCTTAACCAAAACTTCCGCGTACTGCGTTGGGTGCAGGCTTAAGAACGCCGCGCCAAAACAGCTGGAGAAAGTTGGCGTAGGCTCAGTAACACCGCGCTCAGTACCGGCTAATTTAGCAGTAAAGCCGGACAAGAAATGATACTGCGCCTGCTCTTTAGTTAACTTAGAAACCGGAGGCAATACACCGAAAGCATCCGCGGTCAAGAAAATCACTTTTTTCGCGTGACCAGCTTTAGAAACCGGCTTCACAATATTTTCTATGTGATGAATCGGGTAAGACACGCGAGTGTTTTCAGTTTTCGAATTGTCGTCAAAATCAACGACTCCGTTGTCATCGACAGCAACGTTTTCTAATAAAGCATCGCGGCGAATCGCGTTGTAAATGTCGGGTTCGGCTTCTTTCGACAAGTTGATGGTTTTGGCATAGCAGCCACCTTCAAAGTTGAATACGCCGTCGTCATCCCAACCGTGTTCGTCGTCACCAATGAGTGCGCGTTTCGGGTCCGTTGACAGGGTAGTTTTACCGGTACCTGACAAACCGAAGAAAATAGCCACGTCGCCTTCTTTGCCTACGTTGGCAGAGCAGTGCATAGAAGCAATGCCTTTAAGCGGCAGGAAGTAGTTCATCATTGAGAACATCCCTTTTTTCATTTCGCCGCCGTACCATGTACCGCCAATTAACTGAATTTTTTCAGTTAAGTTGAACGCCACAAAGTTTTCTGAATTCAGTTCCTGTTCCTGCCACTTAGGATTAATGCACTTAGCACCATTCATAACAACGAAGTCTGGCTCAAAGTTTTCCAGCTCTTCTTCGCTTGGGCGAATGAACATATTTTTTACGAAATGCGCCTGCCATGCCACCTCGGTAATGAAGCGAACTGCAAGACGAGTGTCTTCGTTAGCGCCGCAATAGGTATCAACCACAAACAAACGCTTTTTCGAAAGCTGCTCGGTAACCAAACCTTTCAGTTCGTTCCAGGTTTCGGTCGACAGTGGTTTGTTGTCGTTCTTGCCTTGATCAGCCCACCAGACGGTATCGCGAGTTGTGTCATCGCGGACAATGTATTTGTCTTTAGGGGAACGTCCGGTGAAAATTCCGGTATCGACAGCAACCGCACCCAGGTCCGTTACCGTTCCCTTTTCATAACCTTGCAGGTCGGTGCGAGTTTCCTCTTCGAATAGCAGGTCGTAGGACGGGTTATGGACAATTTCTTCGACATCTGTGATGCCGTAGCGGCTCAGATCCAGATTAGGCATGACGTAAGGCTCCTGAGATTACGGTCTAGATTGTTAACGTTAACAGCAGTAACACAACGTAAAGCATCCTGTTTTACAGCTTGGTTACTGGCTCATTTTCAGGGCGCGAATATTAACCTGATTGTGTAAAAAAAGATAGGGCAAAATTTTGCCAGTTCGTTAGAATGCCCGCCTGACTTTTGTAAGCAGCAGCGGGTTTCTGATCATTTATGCGTGACTCCTTTCACAGCCGAATTGGCTTTATATTAGCGGCAGCGGGCTCTGCTGTTGGCCTGGGAAATATCTGGGGCTTTCCGACTCAGGTTGCGAACCACGGCGGCGGTGCCTTTCTGCTGGTGTATCTTTGCGTAATCTTTATACTTGCTATACCCGCTTTGTACAGCGAAATGCTGATAGGCCATAGTGCGCAGGCGAACCCCGTTCGCTCTTTAACACAACTGTCTGAAGGCCGCGCGCGCCCTATTGGGCGTCTAATGGGTTACCTGAATGTACTGGGCTCCTGTTTAATGCTCAGCTTTTATCATGTGGTTGCCGGCTGGATGTTAGTTCACGCTCTGGGCTTTCTTGCCCGCGGCTTTGGTATTGAAGCGGCGGCCGAATTCTTACTAAACAGCTCACTAACTCGCGACTTAATTTTCACCACTGTATTTTTACTGGCCACCGCTTACGTGGTCTTTCAGGGTGTGGAAAAAGGTATTGAGCGCTGGTCTAAACGCCTGATGCCTACCTTAGTCGTTTTACTGGTGGCGCTAATTGCCTACATGCTGACCCTACCCGGAGCCGACGAAGGCCTGAAAAAATACCTTGTTCCCGACTTCAACTTAATAACTGACACCAGCATTTTAGTGGCCGCTATGGGGCAAGCGTTCTTCTCGCTCTCTATTGGTTTGGGCGGCATGATGATATACGGTTCCTACCTGAAACCGGGTGCTAACTTAGGTCGTTTAAGCTTGTCCGTAGCCGCACTGGACACTTTTATCGCTTTCCTGGCGGGGCTGTTAATTATTCCGGCTCTGTACGCGGGCATTCACCTGGGCGTTGATGTCGGCGACGGCTCTAAACTCATTGGTGAAGGCCAACTCATTTTTGCGGTACTGCCAGAGCTATTCAATAGTATGGGCATTGCCGGGCCCTTTGTGGCGTTTGCATTTTTCATGTTGCTGAGTATTGCTGCTCTCACCTCGACCATTGCTCAGGCCGAAGTACCGGTGTCTTACTGCATAGAAGAGCGCAAACTGAAACGGCCAGTGGCAACAGCTCTGTCACTGAGCGTTATTGCAGTGTTTTCGCTGCTACTAATACTGTTCTTTGAACCGCTGTTTGGCTGGGTTGTTACGGCAGTCACACAGTTCCAGCTGCCGCTGTCAGGCTTATTCTATTTGCTGGTGGTGGGCTGGTTATGGCACCGCAGCAATCACCTGAAAGCGATTGCTGCGGGCAGTGTCGGCTTAACTTTGTTACGCTGGCACATCCGTTATCTCTGCCCGATTCTGATGAGCATTGTGTTTTATCACGTCGCCTTTAGTTAAGCAGGGTTAACTTTTGCCCGGACGCTTACCGGAAAACTTCTGTTCCAGTGCTGACGCCACCCTGGCGTCAGTAAAGCCGGAAACGTCACCGCCATGCAGCGCTACCTCTTTTACCAGAGAAGAAGAAATAAACGAGTTTTCCTCTGCTGGCGTCAGAAACACGCTTTCCAGATTCGGCGCCAAGCGTCGGTTCATGTTGGCTAGCTGAAATTCGTATTCAAAATCAGACACCGCACGTAATCCGCGAATAAGCACTGTTGCTTCGTACTCTTTGGCAAAGTTGACCAACAGTCCGGAGAAGCCAACGACAGTGACATTATCGAGGTTTTCAGTCACTTGTTGCGCCAGTAAAACCCGCTCTTCCAGACTAAACAGCGGCTTTTTACTGGGGCTTTCTGCTATACCTACTACAATTTCACTAAACAAGCTCGCGGCCCGTTCAATTAAGTCGGCGTGGCCATTTGTAATGGGATCAAAGGTTCCCGGATAAATTGCTCGACGGTGCATAGAGTCTCCTAAACCGTTATTTGTGCAAGCACTTTATTTGCACGCTTTTTATTTGGCCTAAAGAGTACACGCAAGTGCACACTAAACAAAAGCCCGATATTCAAATTAAGGATGCGAGTTGCGACTAACATCAGTAAACTAGACGGTAACTTACGTTTTCAAATAGTGGAGTAAACAATGAGCTCAGCCTTTTATCAGCAACTGGCCGATCAACTGGCCGAAACCAAAGCCGATGGCCTGTACAAGAAAGAACGTATTATCAGTTCGGACCAAAGCTCTGAAATTACGGTTAACGACCGCAAGGTACTCAACTTCTGCGCTAACAACTACCTGGGCCTGGCAAACCACCCGGACTTAATTAAAGCCGCGAAACAGGGCCTGGACGAACACGGTTTCGGTACTGCCTCTGTCCGTTTTATTTGTGGTACTCAGGACATTCACAAAACACTGGAACAAAAGCTAAGCGAATTTTTAGGCACAGAAGACACTATTTTGTATTCCTCATGTTTTGATGCGAACGGTGGCTTATTCGAAACCCTGATGGGTCCGGAGGACGCCATCATAAGTGACGAGCTCAACCACGCCAGCATTATTGATGGCATTCGCCTGAGTAAGTCCAAGCGCTACCGCTACAAAAACAACAACCTGGAAGATTTAGAAGCTCAGCTTAAACAGGCAGACGCAGACGGCGCGCGTCACAAATTAATTGCTACCGACGGCGTCTTTTCTATGGACGGCGTTATTGCGAACTTAAAAGGTATTTGCGACCTGGCCGACCAATACGGCGCGCTGGTTATGATGGACGACTGCCACGCCACTGGCTTCTTAGGTGAAAATGGTAAAGGTACGCATGAGTACTGCGATGTGATGGGTCGTGTTGATATCATCACGGGCACCTTAGGTAAAGCTTTGGGCGGTGCATCGGGTGGTTACACGTCAGGTAAGAAAGAAGTGATTGACTGGTTACGCCAGCGCTCACGACCTTACCTGTTCTCTAATTCAGTTGCACCGGCCATTGTGCAGGCTTCGATTCGTGTACTCGATATGCTGGCCGAAGGCCATGAGCTGCGCGCTCAGCTGTGGGGAAATGCCAGCTACTTCCGTGAGCAAATGACTCAAGCCGGCTTTACGTTGAGCGGCGCAGACCACGCTATTATTCCCGTCATGGTAGGCGACGCCAAACTGGCTTCAGAAATGTCAGACCGCCTGTTAGAAGAAGATATTTATGTGATCGGCTTTTCCTTCCCTGTCGTTCCTAAAGGCAAAGCTCGTATCCGCACGCAAATGTCTGCGGCACACACACGTGAACAACTGGATCGCACCATTGAAGCCTTTACCCGTATAGGTAAAGAGCTGGGTGTGATTTAAGGAGTAAAGAATGAAAGCTTTATCAAAACTGCACGCAAAACCCGGCATTTGGATGACGGACGTTGAGAAGCCTGAATGCGGCTACAACGATTTGCTGATTAAAATTAAGAAAACCGCCATTTGCGGTACCGATGTTCACATTTACAAATGGGACGACTGGTCGCAAAAAACCATTCCTGTGCCTATGGTGGTGGGTCACGAATACGTGGGGGAAATTGCCGCTATGGGCGACGGTGTTCGCGGCTTTGAAATTGGCGACCGCGTTTCCGGCGAAGGCCACATTACCTGTGGCCACTGTCGTAACTGCCGTGCCGGCCGTCGTCACTTGTGCCGCAACACCTATGGTGTGGGTGTGAATCGTCCAGGTGCTTTTGCAGAATACTTAGCACTGCCAGCTGAAAACGCTTTCAAACTGCCAGATGACGTCACTGACGAAATGGCCGCCGTATTTGACCCGTTTGGTAATGCGGTTCACACCGCACTGGCTTTTGACCTGGTGGGTGAAGACGTGCTGATTACCGGTGCGGGTCCTATTGGCATAATGGCCGCCGCCGTTGCCCGTCACGTTGGCGCACGCCACGTGGTTATTACCGACGTAAACGAATACCGCTTGGACTTAGCTCGTAAAATGGGTGTAACCCGCGCAGTGGACGTTAGCAAGGAAAAGCTCTCTGACGTTATGAACGAGTTGGGCATGAAAGAAGGCTTTGATGTGGGTCTGGAAATGTCCGGTGTTCCGTCTGCGTTTTCACAAATGCTGGAAACCATGAACCATGGCGGCAAAATTGCCATGCTGGGCATTCCGCCTGAAAACATCGCTATAGACTGGAATCAGGTTATTTTTAAAGGCTTGGTTATTAAAGGCATTTACGGCCGCGAGATGTTTGAAACCTGGTACAAAATGGCCAGTTTGCTGCAGTCCGGTCTGGATATTTCACCTATTTTAACGCACGAAATGCCTATTGATGACTATGAAAAAGGCTTTGAAACCATGATTTCAGGCCAATCCGGCAAAGTCATACTGAACTGGGATTAACGCTTAAATGAGCAATTATCAGCTAATGGACTTACCCATCGCCGTTGAGCATTGGCAAAATGGCGATGCGGTTTTTGTTGATATCCGTGACCCGCAGTCCTTTGCCGCGGGACACATCCCAGGCTCTCAACACCTGGATAACAGCAATCTGCCGCAGTTCCTCGGTTCGGTTGATAAAAACCAAAAAGTGATAGTGGTTTGCTACCATGGCATTAGCAGTCAAGGTGCCGCTGGCTACATAGCAGGCAACGGTTTTACTGATGTGCACAGCATGGACGGCGGCTATACGGCCTGGTCCATGTCTTTTCCTGAACACACTTCTCATAAAGAAACCGAAAGGGATTAAACCATGCGACGATTGCTCAGCAGCCGCGACTCAGACTGGATGCACAAGCTGTATCAGTATTTACGTCAGCAAGGCATGCCAGTCAGCGTTACCGAACGCGGTGAGCAATTGGAACTGTGGTTACACCAAAGCAGCTATGAAGCCGCTGCTAAGACATTCATTCAACAGTTTAAAGATAATCCGGAGCTAGCCGCTGAACCAATAAAAGAACAGCAAGCTTCAGAACGAGGCTCATCATCACTGTCTTTTAGTTTGTTACAGCAAAGCGGGTGGCTAACCCGAATTGTCGCTGTGTTAGCGTTGCTGGTGTTTGGGATGGTGCAAATTTATCCCGAAGCCGTGCTGGAAACATTGAGGATAAGCCAATATTTTTCAGCGCTTCCCTACGATCAGCCCTGGCGCTTTATTACCCCGGTACTGATGCACTTTACACTGCTTCACCTGGTCTTTAACATTTTCTGGTGGTGGTATCTGGGCGGCCGTATTGAACGTTCTCTGGGGATATCCTGGTTGCTGGCTCTGCTGTTATTTTGCGGTATTACTGCAAACGTTATTCAGTACCTGTTCAATGGCCCTAACTTTGGCGGGCTGTCTGGGGTGGTCTATGGCCTGCTTGGCTTCTGCTGGATATACAGCTTTAATCGCCCCACGCCGCTGTACCTGCCACCGGGGCTCATTATTTTTATGCTGCTGTGGTTAGTAATTGGCTACACCGACATGCTGTGGGTCAATGTTGCTAACGAAGCCCATCTGGCCGGACTGCTTTCCGGCTGTTTCGCAGGCTTTTTGGTGCGTTGGTTAAACCCTGAAATGCGGCAGCTTCACTGATAAATGTACTTAGTAAAAAGAACATCGCGGATAACCGGATTACCGGTTTCCTGCCGCATCAGCTCTTTTGCTCTTTCTATACATTTTAAACGAAGTTGGTCGCGTCCCGTCATGGTTCGCACCTGACGTTCAGTCGCGGTACCTAAAATTGACACAAAGGCATTACGCAGTAAAGGCGCATGATGCTCTACCACACTAACGTAACTGGGATCCGGCACCATCACTTCAATAGCAACCCGAATAAAACCCAACCGGTAATCATTACCCTCTTTCAGGTAATTTGTGGTGATATCAGGCTCAAAGCCGTAGTACGAAACGTCGTCTGCTGACGCCACTGTTACACTGCTGAACCAAAGAAAAATACTGGCAAATACTGTTATCAGAAGTTTCATAGCCCTACCCGGCCCGATTGCTGTTCAATTAAGTTCTCTCTGCTATCATAGCAACAGAGCTTAATAACGCCAACACAAATGACAACAGAGTTTTATGCTACCCCGGCTTTTCCAGTTAGCAAAGCGCTGCAATGGACATCGCCCGAACAACTTGAATTAACCCCAAAGCAAGCCGACTGGTTGCTTTACGAAGGTTCGCTTACAGAGCGTCTGAAGCAAATAAATCAGCACTTTTCTGTTAAATTACTAGGCCAGAAATTGCTTTCCCCTAACACTGAAGAAAAACAAAGGCTAAAGGGTAAAGACCAAGTCGTTATCCGTGAAGTTCTACTATACTGTAATGAAAAGCCTTGGGTTTTTGCGCGCAGCCTATTTTCACCCAGCGCCGAAAACACCAATACACTGAATTTAGAACAGCTGGGGAATCAGTCGTTGGGCGAGTCTTTATTCGCCCGTAGCGACTTACACTGCGGGCAAATAGAAGTCGCAGAAGTTGCGTTGCCGCACCCGGTTGCCCTGCTTAATCAGCAGTGGTTTGGGCAAAACCATAGGCTGCTGGGCAGACGCAGAATATTTTCCACGGGTGGTGAGCAATTGTTAGTCAGTGAAATATTTCTGCAGCCGTCGCCACTTTACTCTTCGCCGAATAACAGGAGTTAGTATGCAAAAGTTAATCGCTTTTTGGCAGTTAATGCGTGCGGACAGACCTATTGGTACCTATCTGCTTGCCTGGCCGACAATCTGGGCACTCATGATAGCCGGCGCCGGCGAGCCGCCCCTACGTATCGTTGTGATATTTCTGCTCGGTACTTTTGTCATGCGCTCTGCCGGCTGCGTTATTAACGACTTTGCCGACCGCAATTATGACGGCCACGTACGCCGCACCCGACAACGTCCCATTCCGGCGGGAAAAATATCGGCAACTGAAGCAATGATAGGCTTCATTGCTCTCTTAGCCATTGCCTTCGGGTTGGTTATGCAGCTGAACACTGAAACAGTCATGCTCAGCTTTTTCGCGGCTGGCGTAGCTGCGCTTTACCCGTTTTGTAAACGCTGGACGCATTTGCCACAAATTGTACTGGGCATCGCCTTTAGTTTCGGTATTCTCATGGCCTTTACCGCACTGGAATCTGACCAATGGTTTATTGCTGGCTTACTATTTCTTGCCAATATTCTCTGGACGGTCGCCTACGATACCGAATATGCCATGGCAGACCGCGAAGACGACTTAAAGATAGGCCTGCAGAGCACAGCAATTTTGTTTGGTCGCTTCGACCGTCTGGCTATTGGCCTGTTGCAACTTGCTACTCTAGGCTTATTGGGCTGGGTATTGCATTTAATTACCGTTGAACTTTGGGTGTGGCTGGCATTAGCGGCTGTTTTTCTGTTGTTTGCTTACCAGCACTGGCTAATACGGCACAGGGAGCCCGGAAAGTGCTTCCAGGCTTTTCTGCATAACCATTATATTGGCATGGTATTCGCTATTGGCTTAGCCGTGCATTACTGGTTCTGATCACTCTCAGTCGGTTTTTGCTCTTCTTTTAGTGCTTCTTTTTGTTCATGTTCGGCCTGCTCTTTTAGCTGCTGAACGAACTGCTCAACCGACTGACGGATGGTTTGTAGCACCGGACCGTCAATGAGCTCATCGACCTGGTCGCTGAGCTCACCCACCGGCTCTGCAGCAATTTGCTGACCGTCGTCATTAATTTCTACCAGACCTTGCTGTTTTAAACTGGCAATCAGCGTCGACATGACTTTCTTATCATAAAATTCGGGCGCATCAATGCCGTGAATGGAACTCAAGCGTTCGGCCAGAGTAATAGATTGCTTTTCAAGATCCGCGCGCATGATAGGCTGCGCCTGTTGCAGCAACTCAAGTACAATACAGTAACGCTGCAAGGTTTCACTGGCACTGTTGGCCAATAACCGTAGCCGATACCACTGCGCACTTTCCCGTTGCGCAATGGTGCAAACGCCATCTTCCAGAGTAATTAGCTGTTGTCGCGCCAACTCTTCTGCAAGAGCTTCCGTCCAGAGTGGCAAGTCTTCAACATTATGACTCAAATAGAGCTCTGCTTTTAATGACGGATAAATTGCCTGTGTCCGCGCCGCAATTTCGGCCACGCTGACGTTTTTCTTCGCCATGATAATTGACGCGACAATACCGGGAACCACCATCATGTGAAGTATATTATTCCGATAGTATGTCATTGCTATGGCTGTCATACGCTCGAGCGACACGACTTCACCCATGGTGTCGCTATCAACCGTAAATTTGTCAGTACGCAGTGCCTGTTGCCAAAGCTCTTCCGGTGTCTCGTCCGGCACGCTCATCATATTGCTGTAAGGTACCTCGCGCAGCACGCCCAGATAAACCTCCAACTGAGCCAACAACTCCTCTTTCATCAGTGCGTGGTGCTCTGAACTCAGTAACGCCAATGCGGTAAGATTAACGCTGTTTGCCGCCGCTGAATCGTTAATGCCTTGCATAACTTGCTCGGCTAAACCACCTACCACCGGGTTTAACCAGCCTGGACGCTCCGGTTCCTGCGCCCCTCGGGTGACCGATTCATGCCAGTTAGGCGCCACTTTATCCAGATGGTGTTTTAAATTAATCGGCTGACCGAAAGTCACAAAACCCTGACCAAAGTTGCGCAGTTTAGCGACGGTTTTCAGAATTTGGAAAACCGACTCTTTTTCCTTGTCTTTCCCCTTAAGCTCTTTCAGGTAAGTAGCCACTTCCATAATATGCTCGTAACCAAGGTACACTGGTACCAGCGATACCGGACGCTGCTGGTCGCGCAACATACCCTGCACGGTCATTGCCAGCATACCGGTTTTAGGCGGTAATAAGCGGCCAGTTCTGGAGCGACCGCCTTCACTGAAGTATTCCACCGGGTAGCCTTTTTGGAACAACCAGCACAAGTATTCACGAAAAACCGCGGAGTACAATTTGTTACCCCGGAAGCTGCGGCGAATAAAGAACGCGCCGCCACGGCGGAAAATTCCGCCGACAGGAAAAAAGTTAAGGTTCACGCCAGCCGCTATGTGCGGCGGTACAAGGCCTTCTTTATAAATAACATAGCTGAGCAGCAAATAGTCCATGTGGCTTCGATGGCAAGGGACATAGATAACTTCATGCCCTTGTTGCGCCAGTCGTCGAATCGTATCCCCGCCTTTTACATGAATGCCGTTGTAAATCCGGTTCCACATCCAGGTCATAAAACGATCTAACACTCGGATAAGCGTCGAGTTATAGTTAGCGGCGATTTCATCAATATAAGATAAAGCGCGCTTGCGGGCGGCTTCTTCACTGATTTTTTTGCCTCTGGCTTCATCAGATACCGCCTTTTTTAACGCCGGAGTGTTAATGAGTGCTGACATCAGCTCTTTGCGCTGGCTCAGTTTAGGACCGGCAACGGCATGGCGCATACGTACGAAGTGAACTCGCGCTACCCGCGCTAATTTGTGCGCTATGCGCATATCGGTGCCATGGTCGCGCGCCATTGTGCCCAGGCTCACCGAACGTGAAAAGCGCAGCAACACTTGTCGGCCAGAAAAAATTATCAGCCAGAATTTACGCCAATGGCCCGGGTTATCTAAGTCACCGGTCATGGTGTTACCGGCATGCGCCTCTTCTCCCGCCTGGCGGCCCCAGAATACGCCCGCAGGTATAAGGTGAACATCCAGTTCAGGCTGGTCTTTATGCAGGGTAAGTAGTTGGTGAAATTCAGAGACGGTTTGTTCCGATACCTCATTCGCCAGTTCTTCCAGGTACATGATTCGGTTATAGGTTTTACCATTCACCACAAGAGGGTCGACAGGGTCAGGCAAGCCGCGCTTTTGCGCCGCCCGTTGCAAAATGGATAGATCCGCTTTAGAGGTTGAACGCATTACATAGACAATTGGCTTGCCAACCGTTGTTAAATGCTCTTCTTCAGTGCCATCCCAAATTTCCTGAAAACGCGTTAACCAGCGTAACGGGTATTTTAAAATAGGGAAAAAGCGGCTTATTCCTTTCATATAGAGACCTCTGTTTTAAACAGAAACACAGGATACCAACTTCGTGTAAAAATGTCGTTCAAGAAATTACTTGCGAAATCAATTTCCCTGTATATACTCACAGTATCACTGTACAAATAAACAGGTACATTATGCGCCCGTTAACACCAAGACAATCTGAAATTCTTGAGCTTATTAAGGATAATCTGCACGCAACCGGCATGCCGCCGACCCGTGCCGAAATTGCCCATAAGCTGGGTTTTCGCTCTGCCAACTCCGCAGAGGAGCACCTAAAAGCGCTTGCCCGTAAAGGCGTTATTGAAATACTCCCCGGCATGTCGCGCGGTATTCGCCTTGTCGGCGATGACTACGATATAGCCGATGGCCTGCCGTTAATCGGCCAGGTTGCAGCAGGCGAACCTTTATTGGCTGAACAACACGTTGAAGGGCATTACAAAGTTGATGAATCAATGTTTCATCCTGCCGCCAGTTTCTTGCTAAAAGTAAACGGTATGAGCATGAGAGACATTGGAATTTTAGACGGCGACTTACTCGCTGTGCATAAAACCGAACAAGCCCGTAACGGACAAATAGTCGTTGCACGAGTTGAAGACGAAGTCACTGTAAAGCGTTTTGAACAGCGCGGGAAAACTATTTTGCTTCATCCTGAAAATAAAGATTTCTCTACCATTACTGTCAATCTTGCGGAGCAAGTTTTTGCCATTGAAGGACTTGCGGTAGGTGTGATCAGAAACGGAGCGACCTTATGAAAACTCAATATCAGCAAAAATTACATCATCCAGGTCTGTGGACTGCCGAAACTGCGGTCTCGCCCTTTCCTATGGATGCGAAAAGCAGCCAGGATTCATTTGACGTCGATAACCTCTCCCCTGTTGTACAACGGGCTTTGCGACAAAAACCCAGCCAGTGGATAACCGTTATCGGGGGCGACAAAAATGTCATTCAGCAACTTATTGCCTGCGGCGTAGCTGAATCTCAAATTCGCTGGTTACGCAGCCACTCCGCCGAACGCTGTGAATGGGCACTGGAACAGGCTTTACTGGCAGGTACCAGTAGTATGGTTATTGGTTATTTAGATTCTGTTTCCAGTCGTACCTGGCAGCGTGCGAAAATGGCCAGTAAATTGAGCGAGACACAATATTTTTTGTTTGATAAAAACACACTGACATCCCACCTGCACTAACCCCACCTTTGTTAGTGTGTTTTCTTCCCCAAGGCTGCTTTTGCAGCCTTTTTTTAACAGATCCGATTATTTTTTGTTCGTTTGTGTGATTTGATCTGGATCTTTCGTTGTAAATTCGTTAATAAATGCAGTACCCGAATATAAAAATAATATAATAACGATAACTACAACAAAGAGTCAGTAGAGAAAGCGATTTCTGGGGAGAAGCTGTACCTTTTTCTGCTTACCTCTTTGTTCTTCTAATTCAGACGAGCAAAACTCGCTTTGCTGTCTCATTGAAGAATAAGAGGAGAAGCCACGTGAAAATGAAGCCTTTGTGGGCACTATTGGCGCTAACGAGTCTACCGGCTGCTGCTAAGTCGCAACTCAATATGACCCAAGGTGTCACTGAAGTGAGTAACCAGGTTTACGATCTCCACATGACGATTTTCTATATCTGCTGCGTCATTGGCGTAATTGTATTTGGTCTCATGTTTATTTCGATAATCCGCCACAGGAAGTCGAAAAACCCAAACCCTTCCAATTTCCACGAAAACATCAAGGTTGAGATTGCCTGGACTATAGTTCCGCTGCTGATTCTTGCAGGTATGGCAGTGCCGGCGACAACCACACTCATTGCTATGGAAGATACATCGGATGCAGATGTCACGGTGCAAGTCACCGGATCGCAATGGAAGTGGCATTACAAATACTTTGAAAACGAAGTTGAATATTTCAGTCGTTTAGCCACACAACAAGAGCAAATTAACAATCAGTTTGAGAAAGGTGAAAACTATTTATTAGAGGTCGATCGCCCGTTAGTTATCCCAACCAATAAAAAAGTTCGCTTCCTGGTCACTTCAGACGATGTTATCCACAGCTGGTGGGTTCCTGACTTCTCCATTAAAAAAGATGCGAATCCGGGCTTTATTAATGAAACCTGGACCAAAGTAGACGAACCCGGTATTTACCGTGGCCAGTGCGCTGAGTTATGTGGCAAAGACCATGGCTTCATGCCTATCGTTGTTATAGCCAAAGAGCCTGCTGAATACGAAAAATGGATTACCGAGAAAGAAAAAGAGCAACGCAAAGCGCGTGAGCGTGAACAAGAGTTGCTTGCCATGGAAATGTCTAAAGACGAACTCATGGATCTTGGTGAGAAAGTATACAACAGTACTTGTGCAGCTTGTCACCAGGCTAACGGTCAAGGCGTAAACGGCGTGTTCCCGGCGCTTGCTGGTTCTGGCGTTGCGGTAGACCCCGAAGCCAAAAGCAAACACATAGACATTGTCGTTAACGGCGTTACCGGCACGGCTATGCAAGCGTTCGGAAGTCAACTTTCCATGCGCGAATTAGCTGCGGTTATCACCTACGAGCGTAATGCCTGGGGTAACGATACCGGAGACCTGATTCAGGCCGCCGATATTAACGAAGTCATGAATCAATAAGGAGACGGTGATGAGCACTGCAGTGGAAGAGACACATCACGACACACACCACGATCATAAGCCGTCTGGTATTGGTCGTTGGCTATTTACTACCAACCATAAAGATATTGGGTCGATGTACTTACTGTTCAGCCTGGCCATGTTCTTTGTGGGCGGCGCCATGGCAATGGTGATTCGGGCCGAGTTATTTCAACCGGGTCTGCAATTAGTTGATCCACATTTCTTTAATCAAATGACCACAGTACATGGTCTGGTTATGATTTTCGGCGCAGTTATGCCTGCTTTTACCGGGCTAGCTAACTGGATGATACCCATGATGATTGGGGCACCGGATATGGCGCTGCCGCGGATGAATAACTGGAGCTTCTGGATACTACCCTTTGCTTTCATGATTTTATTGGGCTCTTTGTTTATGGAAGGTGGAGGCCCGGCATTTGGCTGGACAGCTTACGCACCGCTCTCCACAACTTACAGCTCCGATTCAACTGCATTGTTCGTATTCTCAGTACACATCATGGGTATTTCATCCATAATGGGCGCTATTAACGTCATTGTGACCATTATGAACATGCGCGCTCCTGGCATGAACTATATGAAAATGCCCCTGTTCGCATGGACATGGTTCATTACAGCTTTTCTGCTTATCGCGGTAATGCCGGTTCTGGCCGGTGCTGTCACCATGTTGTTGACGGACAAATATTTCGGCACTAGCTTCTTTGATGCTGCCGGGGGTGGCGACCCGGTTATGTACCAACACATATTTTGGTTCTTCGGTCATCCGGAAGTTTACATCATGATTCTGCCATCCTTTGGTATCATTTCTGCAATTATACCGGCCTTTGCCCGAAAGCGATTGTTCGGCTACTCCTCCATGGTCTATGCCACGGCCGCGATAGCATTGTTGTCATTCCTGGTGTGGGCTCACCACATGTTCACCACCGGTATGCCTGTATTTGCTGAGCTGTTCTTTATGTACTGCACCATGCTCATTGCCGTTCCCACCGGGGTTAAAATCTTTAACTGGGTAGCTACTATGTGGCGCGGTTCCATGACGTTTGAAACTCCCATGTTGTTTGCGCTCGCATTTGTGATTCTGTTTACCATCGGCGGCTTCTCCGGTTTAATGCTGGCTATAATTCCTGCCGATTTTCAGTATCACGATACCTACTTTGTGGTTGCTCACTTCCACTATGTTCTGGTGACAGGGGCCATTTTCTCGATCATGGCAGCAGCTTATTACTGGCTACCTAAATGGACCGGGCAT